>NZ_LT992558.1:820993-988635 GCF_900258435.1 Carnobacterium divergens
CCACACTATAAAAATAAGAATTCAGGTTTTAGTTACAAGTTGGATATAGGTAAAGTAAGTGAAGGAAAACACGTCTTCACAGTAAGAATGACAACTGGGAACGGACAAGTGGTCGAGAATAAATACAACGTTGAAAAACCTAAAGTAGATATATTAAGTTCGATTGATAGTCCACAAAGAAATGAAACGATTTCTGGAATCTATAAAATTAGAGGTTGGGCAATCGCAAGCGAAAAAATTTCAACAGTTAAAGTGGCTGTAGATGGCAAAGAAATGGGAATAGCTACGTATGGACTCCAAAGAGACGATGTCTATCATGCCTATCCCTCATTCAATCAAAAAAATGGAGGGTATGAGTATCAATTAGACACCTCAACACTTACTGGTGGCGACCATAAGCTAGAAGTGATTACAACAACCGTAAGTGGAAAAACAGCCACTTATCGTATTGATATGAAAATTTCAATTTTAACGTATAGAAGTCAATTAGATACCCCAAAAAATGGCGGATATATTTCAAAGAATCAATTAATAAAAGGTTGGGTTTTGAATAAAAGTGAAGTGAAATCAATTTCTGCTTCGATAAATGATACTTTTGTAGGAAATGCTTATCCAGAATACAATAATGCAAATAGTGGTTTTGAATTAAAACTTGCAAATGCCAACTTAAAAGTTGGACTGAATACGTTAAAACTGAAAATCACGTTTATGGATGGCAGTGAAAAAATAATTTCCACTACAGCAACTTATTCAGAAAATTTACTTCCTATCACAGGGTCAATTGATGAGCCTAGCGCCAATCAAGCGAACAATAGTAACGATATGTTAGTTCGAGGTTGGTTCTTAGCTGAAGAAGGAATTGATCAAGTGGATGTATATGTGGACAATGTCTATCAAGGCAAGGCTAATTATGGACAGCTTAGAACAGACGTCGCCAATGCGTATCCACAATATAAAAATTCAAACTCTGGTTACAGTTTATCTGTTTCAACTAGAGGATTAACAGCTGGTAAACACACCGTAAAAGTCATTGCAACATCAAATGTAAGTGGCACTAAGACCTATGAGCAAACTTTTCTTCGTGGAGGTCTTGCAGGTAGAAAAGTGTTCGTTGATCCAGGACATGGCGGCACTGACCCTGGAGCTGTTTCAGGTGGTGTTCAAGAAAAAGATTTGAATTTAAGTGTCTCTCTTAAAGTTCAAGCATTATTAGAATCAAAAGGCGCTGAAGTAATTATGTCGAGAACGGGAGATCAATTTATTCCGTTATCTACGATTTCATCAAAAGCAAATGCATCGAACGCAGATATTTTCGTCAGTGTTCATACAAATTCAGCTGTTGCAAGTGCAACTGGTATTGAAACCTATTCATATAGTGGAGCTTCAAGATCGTTTGGAATGTTTAGTCTTGATTTAGATAAGCAAAATGAATCATTAAGTGAAGGCGATTTTTCAACATTTGGTATTGATCGACTAACTCAAAGTGTAAAATTATCTGAGTTTGTACAAAAATCAATGGTTAATTCAACAGGTGCTGTAGATCGTGGAGCTAAAAAACAAGACTTCCATGTTATTCGTGAAACGAATATGCCTGCGATTCTAACTGAAATAGGGTTTGTCACAAATCCAAGTGAACGAGCTAAGCTTGTTACGGACTGGTATCAAAACCAATTAGCAACAGGTATCTTTAATGGTGTAGAGAATTATTTTAAAACAAATTAAAAAAACAACGGACATTCTAGTTACTAGAGTGTCCGTTGTTTTTTTATTGAATAGAATGATTAATTTCTTGAAAGTACTTTTCCAACTAAGGTATAAAATAATTTGTTTTTAGTAACAAGTAAGAGTGTAAAATACACAATTGCGCCAATAAAAATTTGTAAAATTAATCCCATTGTTCGTGGCCAGCCAAACAATGTTGGTAAATAATTAATAGAAAGAAACATAATGAAACCAAAAAATGCGTAGGTGAACGTGTTTTTTAAGAAAGAACCAAAATCAATAACTTTATAAACAAAGTAGATTTGAATAATTAGGCCAATTAATTCAGCAGCTAATTCGGCATATGATGTAGCGATACTGCCGTAACGACCTACAAAAATATAATTAATAATCAAGCTCAGGATTGCGCCTAGCGTTACTGAAAAAGTGTATTTTTTTGGTTGATTTGTTGCTAATAGCAATTGAACACCAAAAACATTGGCTAAACCAACAAGCAAAATGGAAGGAGCTAGTATTTTTAATACTGGAATGGAAGGTAAAAAATCAGCGCCAAGAAATAGTGCGATAAAGTCATCTCCGATAGCGAATAAACCGAATATAATAGGAAAAGAAATAAGGCAAACAAAACTTGCAGATACATCCATATACCTTCGTACTTGAACATGATTTTTATTGTCAAATTCATTAGCAATTCTAGGGAGAAAAACAGCACTTAAAGGAGTAATAAAACCAATGACCATTCGTACAATCTTACTTGCTTGGCTATAATAACCAACCTCTGTCGGTCCTGCAAATGAATTTAAAATGATTCTGTTTACATTTAAATAAATTTGAGAAGCTATTAAAGGTAAAAAATATTGAATCATTGGCCAAAAGTGATTTTTAAGTTCACTTTTTTGAGGTTTCATAAATTGGATATCTTTTAGTGCAAATTTCCATAAAACAATTTGACCAATAAACGCAGATAAACTGTTGATTAGTATATATTTCCATAAATCATCAGGACTTTTAATAAACAAAAAGATACAAATTAAAGTTACAACACGAACCATGATATTTCTAGTAGTGGTTTTTTTCAATTCTTCTTTTCCATAAAAATACCAAGAAATATCTAACAAAGAAGATCCGAGTGTAAATAAATGGATTAAGTAATAAACATGATTCTGTTTAACAGTACTAATAAAAACTAAGTAACAAAGTATAACTGCCACAGATGCTAAAAATTGAATGGTGTAGATGTTCCAAAAGACTTGCGATGTTTGTTCTTTTGATTTTGTTGTAGCAATTGCGCGACTTCCGTAATTGGCAACATTTAAAATACAAAAAATGGCGAATATTTGAACATAAGCCATAACAGAAGCATCTATTCCAATCATTTTATCTCCCAAAACCCTAGAAGTATACGGAAGAGTTACAATAGGAATTGCCGTAATTAATAGTTGATAGACTAATGAATATAAATAATTTGAAATCATTTTATTTTTCATAGCTGAGTGTTGCCTCCAATTCTATAGAGTGAAATATTTTTTGAGTGTATACATAAAAATTTTCTTGTCTTTAATTACAATGGATTGTTTTAACCCTTGGATTAATAAATGCTTTTTATAAGGTTTCAACAGGTTAGATTTGTAATTTTTATAGAAGGAAGATTCAGAGTCTAAGATACTGCGGTAACGATTGATAGTGATTTGTTCAAAATTTAAAATGGAAAGTTCATGCTGTAATTTTGAATGTGCCACCATAACCGATTTATTTTTTTCATAAATTTTATGGAATAACCAGTGGTCTAAATAATCCAATGGGAATTCATCTGTAAAGCCGTTAATCTCAGTTAAAAAACTGACACGCAAAAAACTTCCTGAATTAATCGCGGTAATCGGGTCGCTGTGAAGTCCTTCAGCAGGCCGAGGTTCGTTTAAGGGATACATAGTATTGGTTGCAACAGGTGAGACAATAACGTCATTAGAAACTACTTGTGGAACCATTGCTACAACATTTTCAGAAAAACTGTCAGCTGTATTTAAAAACTCATTAATATAAGTTTCTGATAACTCTGTATCGTGATCAAATAATAACAGCCAATCAAAATGATGCTCAACTGAATAGTGATACGCATAATTATAAGCATTAGATAAGCCTAAATTTCGCGCATCATGAATGTAGTGAACATTTTCTATCCCAGCAAGATCAGAGGACTGATCAATAGGGCCATTATCATAAACCGTTAACATGTAGTGCTGGAATTTTTCGTTAAAATGAGGGAAAAGTTTTAGGATAGATTGAATTGCAATTGAATCTATAGGTTTTAATTGATAAAGAACAATAATAATATTTAATTTCATAAATTGGATTCCTTTCTACTTTAAAGAGATAAATGGATTAAATCAACTTTCTAAGTATAGCATTTTATTGTTAAGAATATCTAAAAAAACCAACAAATAAAAAACTTTTTTTACTTAATGTGCTATTATGGAGTTAATTGATTTCTAAATATGTCTTGGAGGGAATAATTTGAAAAAAGTACAAATTTTATTATCTACGTACAACGGTGAAAAATTTGTTGAAGAACAAATTGAGAGCTTGCTAAATCAAGATTATAAAAACATTGATATTTTAATACGTGATGATGGGTCAAAAGACCAAACTAAGTCCATCATTAAACGTTATGAAATGAATTATCCAGAAAAAATAGTTGTCATGGATGACGACAATATTGGTGTGAAAAAAAGCTTTATGAAATTGATTGAAAAAGCATCAAAAGCAGCTGACTATGTTGCGTTTTGTGATCAAGATGATTACTGGGAACCTCAAAAAATCAGTAGACTAGTTGAAGTGATGGAAGCAGAATCGCAAGAAGTTCCATTGATGTATTTTTCAAAATTAAATATTGTTGACAGTCAATTAAACTATCTAAGACAAAGTCCTGATCCTGAGATGGGGATTGGGTTTGAAAATGCTTTAATTCAAAACATAGCAACTGGTTGTACGATGGGAATTAATCAAAGTCTATTGAATTTAGTTAAAAGTAGCATGCCAGATCCAGACCTGATTGTCATGCATGACGCATGGTTGTATTTAGTGGCGTCAGCATTTGGGAAAAATTTATATGACAAAGAGTCATACATTTCTTACCGTCAACATGAATCTAATGCTGTAGGCATGTCAACGAGTAAATTAAAAAGTGTCCAAAAAAGATATGAATACTTTAAAAAAGAACGAAAGACTAAACCTTATACAGCACAAGCGAACGAATTTTATAAATGTTTTTACAACCAGTTAGATTCTGACAAACAAAAATTAGTATATGCTTTTTTGTTTTCAAGAAAAAATATGATGCAACGAATGGCTTTTGTCAAAAAAACAAATTTGTATCGTCAAACTGAAATGGACACGAAAATATACAAAATATGCTACATTAAAAATTGGTATTAGGTAGGTTATGAAAAAATGGAAAAAAAAGTAGTTATTAGTATTGTTACTTATAACAGTAGACATATTTTTGATGTGTTAGATTCATTAAAAAGAGAGTTAGCCAATAAACCCAATTACCGAGTGGTTATTTTTGATAATCACTCGGAACCAGATTTTCAAAATAAGTTAAAAAAATACGCAGATATTGCAACAATTCATTTTAACGATGAAAATAAAGGATTTGGTTTTGGCCATAATATAAATTTAATGAATGCGCCGGAAGATTATTATTTAGTGTTTAATCCAGATATTCTATTTAAAGAAGAAGAGATTGTTAAATTAGTTCAATTAATGGAAGAAACGCCAAAAGCAGGAATCTGTGTTCCAAAAGTTTTAAATGATGATGGAACGACGCAATACATTGTTCGTCAGCGCTTTACTTTGTTTGATTATTTACTTAGATTTGTTCCATTCAAGTTTATTAAAAAGGTATTTGATAAACGTCTAAGGTCTTACGAATGTAGAGATTTATCAGAAACGAAGATTACAAAAGTAAAAAGTGGTTCAGGTTGCTTCATGTTGATTCGAGGAAGCCTTTACAATAAAATTGGTGGATTTGATGAGCGCTATTTTATGTATTTTGAAGACAATGACATTTGTTTAGAGACTTGGAAGAATGGCTATGAAGTCATCTACACCCCATTTGCAGAAGTGACTCATTTTTATGAAAAAGGTGCTCATAAAAGTAAAAAATTATTCTTAATTTTTATGAAATCAATGAGACAATTTTTCAATAAGTGGGGTTGGAAATTCTTTTAATTAAATTATTTGAAAATGTGAATTTAACAAATTTTAAAAATATGTTATACTAACGTGACGTAAAAAAAAATTAAGGGGTTGTAATTAGTGAAGGGAATTATTCTTGCTGGAGGAAGCGGTACACGCTTGTATCCATTAACTAAAGCAGTGTCAAAACAATTAATGCCGATTTACGATAAACCAATGATTTATTATCCAATGTCTACTCTAATGTTAGCAGGGATCAAAGATATCTTAATTATTTCTACACCAACAGATACACCAAGATTTGAACAATTGTTTGGAAATGGAAATGAATTGGGTTTAAATATTGAATATAAAGTACAAGAAAGCCCAGATGGACTAGCACAAGCCTTTATTTTAGGTGAAGAGTTTATCGGGGATGATTCAGTTTGCCTTATTTTAGGAGACAACATTTATTATGGTGGTGGAATGTCTAAAATGCTACAAAGAGCTGCTGAAAAAGAAAACGGCGCGACTGTCTTTGGGTATCACGTGAACGATCCAGAGCGTTTTGGAGTAGTTGAATTTGACGAAAACATGCGTGCAATGTCAATTGAAGAAAAACCAGAAGCTCCAAAAAGCAATTATGCAGTAACTGGTTTATATTTCTATGACAATAAAGTAGTTGAAATTGCGAAAAACATTAAACCATCTGAACGTGGTGAACTAGAAATTACAGACGTCAATAAAGCTTATTTAGAAGCGGGTGAACTTGAAGTTGAATTAATGGGACGTGGATTTGCTTGGTTAGATACAGGTACTCACGAATCTTTATTGGAAGCATCAACTTTCATTGAAACGATCGAAAAAAGACAAAACCTAAAAGTTGCTTGTCTAGAAGAAATTTCTTACCGTATGGGATACATTAATCGTGAACAATTATTAGAATTAGCGCAACCATTGAAAAAAAATGGTTACGGCCAATATCTATTACGTTTGGCAGAAACAAAAATTTAGAAAGCGTGGTTGGACAAAATGAAAGTAATCGATACTAAATTACAAGATGTTAAAATTATTGAAACACCTGTCCATGGCGATCACCGTGGTTTCTTTACAGAAAGTTATACTGAAGATAAATTTATTGCAGCCGGTATTCCGAATAAATTTATTCAAGATAACCATTCTTTATCAATGGAACCTGGCGTTATCCGTGGCATGCATTACCAAACAAATCCAAAAGCACAAACAAAATTAGTTCGTGTGACAACTGGAGCGATTTATGATGTATTAGTAGATATGCGTAAAGGTTCACCAACCTACGGACAATGGGAAGGGTATATTCTAAGCGAATACAACCACCGTCAATTACTAGTTCCTAAAGGTTTTGCGCATGGTTTTTGTACAATTACAGGTAATGTAAATGTTCAATACAAAGTAGATGAATTGTATTCACCTGAAAATGACCGTGGAATCGCATTTGATGATCCAGATATCGGGATTGTTTGGCCAATGAACAATCCAATTATGTCAGAAAAAGATACTAAGCATCCACAATTAAAAGATGCAGACAACAACTTTGTTTGGGAGGAAAAATAATGATGAACGTATTAGTAACAGGTGGAGCAGGTTTTATCGGAAGTAATTTCGTACATTACATGTTAGAAAATCACCCAGATTATAAAATTATCAATTTAGATTTATTAACTTACGCAGGAAATATCCACAATTTAGATGACGTGATGGACAATCCAAATCATGTATTTGTACAAGGAAACATTACAAATCGTGAATTAGTTCGTAACTTAGTAAAAACATACAACATTGATCATTTTGTAAACTTTGCTGCTGAGTCACACGTTGACCGTAGTATTTTAAATCCAGAAATTTTTGTTGAAACAAACATTCAAGGAACATTAGCTTTATTAGATGTTGCTAAAGAAATGAATATTGAAAAATATTTACAAGTTTCAACGGATGAAGTTTACGGTTCTCTTGGAGCAGAAGGTTACTTTACTGAAGAAACTCCTTTAGCACCAAACAGCCCATATTCAGCAAGTAAAACAGGAGCTGATTTATTAGTTCGTGCTTACTACGAAACTTATGGCATGAATGTCAATATTACGCGCTGTTCAAATAACTATGGACCTTACCATTTCCCAGAAAAATTAATTCCATTAATGATTACAAACGGTATGGATGGCGAACAATTGCCAATCTATGGTGACGGCTTAAATATCCGTGACTGGTTACACGTACAAGATCACTGTCAAGCAATCGACCTAGTTTTACACAAAGGTGTTAAAGGCGAAGTCTACAACGTTGGTGGACATAATGAACGTACTAATAACCAAATCGTTGACATTATTATTGAAAAATTAGGTTTGTCTCGTGACTTAATCAAGTATGTTGAAGATCGTTTAGGACACGATAAACGTTATGCAATTGACCCAACTAAATTAGAAACTGAACTAGGTTGGAAACCAAAATATACTTTTGATACTGGAATCGTCGAAACAATCGAATGGTATCAAAACAATGAAGCTTGGTGGAGACCTCTTCAAGAACGTGCAAATTTAAATAAATAAACGATACCTTAGAAGAGTTGTTTTATTTATAAAACAACTCTTCTTTTAATCAAGATGGAGGCGATGTAAATGTCAGTTTTAATTACAGGCGGAAATGGTCAGTTAGGTACGGAATTAAAAAAATTGTTAGATGAACAAGGTGTTTCTTATATTGCGGCAGATGCAAAAGAAATGGATATTACAAACGAAGCGATTGTAAATGAAACAATTTCTAACATTAAGCCAGATGTCATTTACCATTGTGCAGCTTATACAGCAGTCGACAAGGCTGAAGATGAAGGTAAAGCTCTAAATCAACTTATTAATGTTGACGGAACTAGAAATGTTGCTAAAGCAGCAGAAGCAAATGGAGCAACGCTGGTTTATATTAGTACTGATTACGTTTTCGATGGGACTAGTACAGATGAATATCCAGTAGATGCAACTCCAAATCCTAAAAATGAATATGGTCGTGCAAAATATGAAGGTGAATTAGAGATTGAAAAGTACATGTCTAAGTATTACATCATTCGTACATCATGGGTTTACGGTGAATTCGGTGGGAATTTTGTGTTTACTATGCAAAAACTAGCAGAAACACACCCAACTTTAACTGTTGTAAATGATCAATTTGGTCGTCCAACTTGGACACGTAATTTAGCAGAATTTATGACGTACGTTGTAAAAGAACATGCTGATTATGGCGTATATCATTTTTCAAATGATGATAGCTGTTCATGGTTTGAATTTGCTAAAGAAATTTTAAAAGATACTGATGTTGAAGTAACACCAGTTGATTCTTCAGCATTTCCTCAAAAAGCGATTAGACCAAAACATTCAATCATGGATTTGAGTAAAACAAAAGCACTAGGTTATTCAATTCCAACTTGGCAAGATGCTTTAAAAGCAATGTTAGATAGTGTAGCTAAATAATAAAAAGCAAAAAGTAAAAGATGAAATTTCGTTTACTTTTTGCTTTTTTTGTGGTTGTTTTTTTCAATATAAGGTATGATAGTATAAAATGTTTTAAGTTAGGAGAACCAGTTAAAGTGAATAAAACTTATTTAGATGACAGTTGGGCGCTACACACTGATCTTTATCAAATTAACATGATGAAAACCTATTGGGAATTAGGTAAAGCGGATAACCATGCTGTTTTTGAATGTTATTTTAGAAACAATCCTTTTGAGAATGGTTATGCAATTTTTGCTGGTCTAGAAAGAATTGTGGATTATATCGAAAAATTGAAATTTACAGATTCAGATATCGCTTATTTAAGAGAAGTTGAAGAATATCCTGAAGCTTTTCTGAAATATTTAAAAGAGTTTGAATTTAAAGCAACTATACGCTCCGTAGAAGAAGGCGAGCTCGTATTTAGTAATGAGCCCTTAGTTCAAGTTGAAGGATCTCTAGCGGACTGTCAGCTTATTGAAACGGCATTGTTGAATATTGTTAACTACCAAACTTTAATTGCTACTAAAGCAGCACGAATAAAAGCAGTTGTGGGATCAGATCCGTTACTTGAATTTGGTACAAGACGAGCACAAGAAATGGATGCAGCAATCTGGGGAACAAGAGCTGCTTATATTGGTGGATGTGACGCAACAAGTAATGTTCGTGCAGGGAAAATTTTTGGTATTCCAGCAAGTGGAACACACGCACACTCCTTGGTACAAGCTTACCGCAATGATTATGATGCCTTTAAAGCATACGCATTAACCCACACGGATTGTGTATTTTTGGTAGATACCTATGATACGCTAAAATCAGGTGTACCAAATGCCATTCGAGTAGCTAAAGAATTTGGAAATAAAATTAACTTTTTAGGTGTTCGTTTAGATAGTGGCGACATGGCTTATATTTCAAAACGCGTTCGTCAACAATTAGATGCAGCAGGATTTGAAGAGGTTAAAATATATGCTTCGAACGATTTAGATGAAAAAACAATTTTGAATTTGAAAATGCAAGGAGCTAAAATCGATGTTTGGGGTGTCGGAACCAAATTGATTACCGCCTACGATCAACCTGCACTTGGCGCTGTTTATAAGTTAGTTTCAATTGAAGACGAGTCAGGTGAAATGGTAGACACTATTAAATTGTCTGGGAATGCAGAAAAAGTTTCCACACCAGGGAAAAAACAAGTGTGGCGAATTACGGCTAACGAGGATGGGAAATCTGAAGGGGACTACATTACATTATGGAACGAACGTCCAGATCAAGCTGAGGAACTGTACATGTTCCATCCTGTTCACACATATATCAATAAAACAGTCGTGAATTTTGCTGCGCGTCCTTTACTAAAAGATATATTTATTGATGGTCGTTTAATTTATGCATTACCGAATCTATCTGAAGTGAAAACTTATGCAACATCTAATTTGGAATCACTTTGGGATGAATATAAGCGTAATTTAAATCCAGAGCCGTATCCTGTTGATTTATCTAAAGTTTGTTGGGAGCACAAAATGGCTAATATTGAGTTAGCTAGAGAGCAAGTGAAGATTCAAGAAAGATATTTTGCTAAATAGCAGCAAAAAATAAGAAACTAATGGGAAATTGCTTTTCATCTGTTCTTATAATTTATGGATAGTAAAATTATGATATAATTGTAAAGAATTCAAATAGGAGCTGATTGAACATGTCTGATTTACAAAATCAAATTACTGCTGAAATGAGAGTCAAATCGGTTATTGATCCAAAAGAAGAAATTCGTAAAAGTATTGATTTTTTGAAAAACTATTTAAAAAAATACCCGTTTTTAAAAACATTAGTGCTTGGTATCAGTGGCGGGCAAGATTCAACATTAACGGGAAAACTTGCTCAAATGGCGATTACGGAATTGAGAGAAGAAACTGGAAATGCAGCATATCAGTTTATTGCGGTTCGATTACCTTATGGTCAACAGGCAGATGAACAAGATGCGATGGATGCTATTGAATTTATGAAGGCAGATAAAATAAAACGAGTTGACATTAAACCTGCTGTAGATGCAAATATGTCTGTTTTAATTGAAATTGATGTTCCAGTTAGTGATTTTGACAAAGGGAATATTAAAGCAAGAGAACGAATGATTGCCCAATATGCTATTGCTGGAGCCTATCATGGAGCAGTCGTTGGAACCGATCACTCAGCAGAATCAATTACAGGGTTTTATACTAAATTTGGTGATGGTGGAACAGATATTAATCCGATTTTTAGATTAAATAAACGGCAAGGTCGTCAATTGTTAAAAGTATTAGGCGCTCCGGAACATCTGTATGCTAAGACCCCAACAGCTGATTTAGAAGACAATAAGCCAGGCTTAGCTGATGAAGTGGCTTTGGGTGTTACGTATGATGACATTGACGACTATTTAGAAGGAAAAAAAGTAGCTTCGGATGTCTCAGAGAAAATAGAAGGATGGTACTTGAAAACACAACACAAACGCCATCTACCTATTACTGTATTTGATGATTTCTGGAAATAACAAGATAACAATTGAAATAATAGCGACTTACGCTCTGTCTTAGCTGATGTGATTTAAGGCAGAGTTGTTTCTATGCTCGTAGAAAGGAAAAAAGAATGAAGCAGCTTTTATCAAAATATCAAGAACCAATCAACTACTTAGTATTTGGCGTACTGACAACTCTTGTAAACATTGGTGTTTTTTATATTTTTAATTCTATTTTTGGAATCAATTACTTAGTTAGCAATGGAATATCATGGATTGCATCTGTTGTTTTCGCCTTTTATACAAATAAGTATTTTGTTTTTAAAACACCTAATAATTCAAATAAAGCTTTTATTAAGGAATTGCTATTGTTTATTTGGTTTAGACTACTGTCTGGTGTGATTGATATGAGTTTAATGTATGTTATGGTTAGCTTGATGAATTTAGACCAAAATATGTCTAAAATCATTGTGCAAGTGATTATTGTCATTTTAAATTATGTATTTAGTAAACTATTTATATTTAAAAAAAGTAAAGGAGATTAATGATGAGTAAAAGTGAAATAATATCGATTGTCGTACCTTGTTACAATGAACAAGAATCACTACCTTTATTTTATAAAGAGTTAGAAAAGGTACGTAAAAATTTAATAAACGCAGATATCGAATACATTTTTGTTAACGATGGTTCAAAGGATAAAACATTAGACGTCTTGCGGGAATTAAACAATGAAGATCCAAAACGAATCAAGTATGTTTCTTTTTCTAGAAATTTTGGTAAAGAAGCTGGATTATATGCTGGTTTAGAGTATGCAACTGGAGATTATGTAGCGGTTATGGATGCTGATTTGCAAGATCCTCCTGAGATGTTACCGGCTATGTTAGAAGAACTTCGAGCAGGAGAATTTGATTGTATCGGTACTAGAAGAGTGAGCCGTGATGGGGAACCTCCAATTCGTTCTTTTTTTGCAAGACAATTTTATAGAATTATTAATCGTATTTCAGATACTGAGATAGTAGATGGTGCAAGAGATTACCGTTTAATGACAAGACAAATGGTAGATGCAATCTTATCACTAAAAGAATACAATAGATTTTCTAAAGGAATTTTTAGCTGGGTTGGATTTGATACAAAGTATTTGGAATATAAAAATCAAGAACGAGTTGCAGGAGAAACTTCTTGGTCTTTTTGGAGCCTATTTAAATATTCATTAGATGGAATTATTGCTTTTTCAGAAGTGCCACTGGTTATTGCCGCATTCTTAGGTTTCTTTTCTTTTATTGCCGCAATGATAGCTTTATTAGTAATAATTGTGAGAGCTTTGATTTTCTCAGATTCTGTTTCAGGATGGCCATCACTTGTGTGCTTTATACTAGCACTTGGAGGGTTACAATTGTTTTGTCTTGGGATATTGGGTAAGTATTTAGGTAAAACGTATTTAGAAACGAAAAATAGACCGATTTATATTGTGAAAGAACAAAGTTCAAGTAAAAACTAGTAGTCAATTGAAATAGAGATTTAAATTGATAATCATTAAGGTTAGCAAAAATTCTGTTTTGTACGTTCCTATTAATTTTAAGATTCGAGGTTTAAAGTTGCCTATTAAATTTATACAAAAATTGATAAGCGTATTAATTTGAAGATTTCTTCAATTTTAGTACGCTTAAAAAAATTGTAAATATTTCAGCTTGCATTGAAATTATGACGTTAAAAAGGTAAAATGTAAAATAGAAGAAAATTATGAGGTGAAATTAATGATATCAGTATGTATGGCAACTTATAACGGTGAAAAATTTATAGAACGCCAGTTAAATTCTATTTTGCCACAATTGAATGAATCAGATGAAGTCATTATTGTTGATGACAGTTCTAAAGATAATACAATTAATTTGATTGAAAAAATGCGAAAAAAAGATAATCGAATTAAATGGGTTCAAAACAATCCTAATTTAGGAGTTCTACAATCCTTTAATAAAGCAATTCATTTAGCTAAAGGTGATATTCTTTTTTTATGTGATCAAGATGATTATTGGTATGAAAATAAAGTCGAAAAAATAATGAGAGTGTTCAATGAAGATCAGTCTGTTTATTTAGTCAGTCATGATGCAGAAGTAAAAGATAATGAGTTTAATTTAATTGATGGTTCGTGGGATCATTACAATGGGAATAAAAAAACGAATAGTATCGTTCAAACAATTATTAAAAATAGCTATACAGGTTGTATGATGGCTTTTAAAAAAGAATTGCGTGATGATACTGCTGAGTTTCCTAAAAAAATTCAAATGCACGATCAATGGTTAGCTTTAGTAGCTATGAAAAATCAATACAAAATTATTAATTTAGAGGATAAGTTAATGGCGTATATTCGACACGGTGCTAATGTTACTGGGGAGAAAAGACCAGTTAGTGAAATGATTCAGGGTAGAGTGAATACCATGATGAGTATTTTAAAGTATAATAATCGAGTGGCTAAGGTGAAGGAATGATAAAAAAAATTAAAAATTTTAAGAAGGTTTCAAGTGAAACAAAATTCTTAATTAAATCAGGAAAAAGCTTTCTAATACCATATGCTTATTTACGTTATGTAACACAAAGTATCTTGGTTTTCGAAAAGGTATTTGACAAACGACTAAGGAACTTAAAGGAGTGTAAAGCATGACGAAATTTGAAAAGGTTTTGCTAAGTATTTTTTTCTTAGAATTATTTGCTGGCGGTGGGGGAAGGCTAATCAATATTTCAGTTGGACCACTTTCAGTTCGAATGATTTTATTTATTGTTTTAATGATTGTATACGGTGCTAGAGTATTGATGACAAGAAAAATTGTAACGACAGAGCACTTTTATTTAAAACAATATAAGTTATCCACAATTTTGATTAGTGGAATTGTGTTCTACTGTCTCCTATCCGCTATTATAGGAGTAGCTTATGGGCATCCAAAAGGTGTGGTAGTAAATGACTTTTTAAGAGTTGCTTACTTTGTGTCCTTCTTCCCGTTAGCTTATTATATTTCAAATAATCGATTTAAAATCAAATGGGTTAAGTCAATTTTTGATGTCGCTGCATTATTTATCATTGTTTTCACATTATCAATTGATATGGCCTCTATTTTTATGCAAAAAGATGTTTATTGGAAATTTTATAGTTGGATTAATGAACTGATTCCAGGAGAACTTGTTTTTCGTTTAAACGCAACTGGCGTCTTTTACAAAGGTCACTATTTCTTATTTTTCGCAGTTGTTTTTGCATTGTATAAAATAATTAGAGGGAATTCTACTTTAGTAGAAAAAGTTGTTTTTTTCTTAGGTATGACGTCAATTTACTTTACAAGAGCAAGAGGGTTAATTTTAGCTTTAGTCTTTGTAGTTTTATTTTTGATATTTTATTCATTAATAGAAGCTTTTTTTGTGAAAAAGAAAATATTTAAAAAACCGGATTTTATATTAAATATAAAAAAATTGAGCCAAAAATTAGTTTTAATGTTGGTAGTATTAGCTAGTTTATTTTTGATTTACTTTAGCATATCAAGTACCCGAGCGGGAGATGTTCAAACAGAGATTCCACAAACAGAAATCAAAAAAACTGATAAAAAAACAAGTAATGAAATGACAAAAAAAGAGAAAAAAAAGGCGGATAAGTCTAATATTGATAGTGAAGGAAAGCCTTATACTGGAGATATCAGAGTCTACTTTATCAAAGATTCATTGCGTATTCTCAATAGTAGACCAATAAATTGGTTAGTTGGAAATGGCTATGGTACTGAGATTGGCGGAAGATTAACAGGAATTGAAATTTCATTTTTAGATATCTTGGTGGAACAAGGAATTATTGGGGTTCTATTATGGTTATTGGTTTCGTTAGCGCCGTTTTACTTTTATTATGGATTCCAAAGAAAAGGTGAAAGCAGTTATCTAAATGTAGGCTTATTAGCAGGAATTGCTGGTATGTTATTGTTAACGAATACAAATCCGTTTATCAATAGCCCAATTGGAATTGGATTTTTAGTAATTGTACTTGTGATTGGATTTAATCGACCTGTTGAGCATGCTATGAGAGGATTGAAAAAATGATTACCGCAATTGTAGTTCTCTATAAAATGAAACCTGAAGAATCAAAAACCTATCAAAATTTGCTTAAGTATACACAACAATATCCTGAAGTGATTGAAAATGTTGTGATTTATGATAACAGTCCTACTCGTTGTGAAGAGGTTTCTTTGCCAGAAGGGTATAGCTATGTTCATGATAGTACCAATGATGGTTTGGCTAAGGCTTATAATTATGCTTTTGAAGTTGCTAAAAAGGCCCAATCAAAGTGGTTGTGGTTGTTTGATCAAGATACGGATTTAGAGAATACATTTCTGGATTTAGCTATTCAAGAAGCTCAGTCAGAGAGTAAGGAAAAAATAGCCTCAATAGTTCCTTACATTCGTTCTAATAATACAATTGTGTCTCCAGTATTTGCAGATACGATTCGGCCACTAGTAGGAGAATTGCCTAAAATAGGATTGCAAAGTAAAAAAGTAATGGCGATTAATTCAGGTTCACTAGTTCGTATTGACTTTTTAGAAAAAATAAATGGATTTAACTTAGAATTTCCAATTGATTATTTGGATCATTGGTTTTATCATCGAATTTTTGAAGAAGGGTATACGGTGGATGTGATTAATTGTACCATCGATCATGAATTGTCATTAATGACGCCTAAAGATATTTCGGATGAACGTTATTTACAAATTTTAACTTATGAAAAAAAGTATTATGAAAATTACAATCAAGAGCTTTTTCCAGCCTATAAAAAACATTTAAAAAAACGTTATTTGAAAAATTTGCTGGTTGATCGAAAAAAAGCTAAATTAATTGCTAAAATGATGAAATAGAAAAAAGGAGTGAACCTTGTGTTCACTCCTTTTTTCTATTTCACCACTTCAATCCCCAAAACAGTCAAATGCCCATTCCCAACAAGCTTAATCAATAAATGAGCCATCTGTTCTGGTGGGAAATCACTATTGCTATTTAGCCACCAATGTACCATGCCAATAAAAATTGAACTCATGTATTCGATGATAAAGTCAATTGGTACTTCAACATCATTTTCAGTAATTTTTAATTTTGAAAAAATTTCGTAGTAGTGTTGCTCTAATAACCAATTAATTTTTACTTTCATAGAATTAGCAGCAGGGCCATCTGTCAAAATTTGATAGAAGACTCGGTTTTTTTTAATTTCTTTAAAGACTTGTGTAATCATAAGCTCTAATTTTTTTAACTGAACCCGATTGCCGTTTTCTAATAATTCCGGATCTAAAACTTTGGTAAAAGCCTCCATTGCATACAAAAAAATTTCATCATATAATGCACTTTTGTCTTTAAAGTGAGCATAAAAAGTTGCACGATTAATCATTGCCTCAGTTGCAATATCTTGGATGGTAACTGCCTCATAGCCTTTTTCTTCGACTAATTGAACAAAAGCATTGAAAATTAATTTTTTGGTTCGTAAGACACGTAAGTCTGTTTTTTTAGATGGATTTTTCATTTTTGTCTCCTTCTGTAAAAAAAAATTAGGAATAACCAACAAAAAGATAATGAGTGTTGCTTATCCCCTGAAAATAAGGAAGTTGCTGGTTGATTTAATAGATCAGTAAATTTATACTATTTATTATCTACAGAATATAGCATATCAGACATGTCGTTCTTTATTCAACAAACTGTCTATGAACTTTTAAAGCGACAAGTGAAATAATGAACAAAATATGACAATTGAGAAATAATTGAGAACTGGTTTATTTAAGGGGGACTAAAAATGGAATTACTACGAGCGGGAATAGATGTGGGATCAACAACTGTTAAGTTAGTCATTATAGATTCTAACACTAACGTACTTTTTTCGAAATATGAGCGTCACTACTCGGATGTTAAGGCAGCTAGCTATCGTATTTTAAAAGAAGCTAGTCAATCGTTAGGGGAGTATTCTTTAACCATGATGATTACAGGATCAGGTGGCATGGGGCTGTCTGAATTACTAGAAATAGAGTTTGTTCAAGAAGTAATCGCATGTACAAGAACGGTTGAAGAACTGATTCCAGAAACAGATGTGGCAATTGAATTAGGCGGAGAAGATGCTAAAATCACCTTTTTTGACGGTGCCTTAGAACAACGCATGAACGGAAGCTGTGCAGGAGGAACTGGGGCTTTTATCGATCAAATGGCAAGCCTTTTAAAAACGGATGCAAATGGCGTTAATGAGTTGGCTAAAAATTATACAACGATTTATCCCATTGCTTCAAGATGTGGTGTTTTTGCGAAAACCGATGTTCAACCGTTGATTAATGAAGGAGCCAGACCAGAAGATATTTCAGTCAGTATTTATCAAGCGGTAGTCAATCAAACGATAGCAGGACTTGCTTCAGGACGTAAAATTCGTGGGAAAGTAGCTTTTTTAGGTGGACCACTTTTCTTTATGAGCGAGCTTAGAAGACGTTTTATTGAAACGTTAAATTTAAATGAAGAGGATATTATTTTCCCAGAAGACCCTCAATTATTTGTGGCTAAAGGTGCTGCATTTTATTCAGAAAAAACACACCCCCGTACGCTTAATCATTTGCTGAAACGCTTTGAAGAAGCGGATGAAGAAAGTATGAAACCAAGTGATACATTGCCAACTTTATTTGAAACAGAAGAAGACTTAGCAGAATTTAGAAAGCGACACAATCAATCGAATGTTGTTGAAAAAAATATTAGCGAGCATCATGGTGTTGCTTTTTTAGGAATCGATGCAGGGTCAACTACGACCAAAGTCACCTTAATTAATCCTCAAGGAGAGTTACTATTCAAATTTTATGGAAATAATGAAGGCCAACCACTAGAGATGACGATGAAGGTATTAAGGGAACTATACTCAAAATTACCGAAGGATGTATTTATTGGAAAAACGGCAATTACGGGTTACGGTGAGCACTTGATTAAGAATGCCTTAAAAGTGGATATTGGTGAAGTTGAAACAGTCGCGCATTACAAAGCAGCCAATCGTTTTCAACCAGGAGTCGACTTTATACTAGATATTGGCGGTCAAGATATGAAGGCTATGACGATTAAAAATGGTGCCCTATCCTCTATTCAACTAAATGAGGCTTGTTCCTCAGGTTGTGGTTCATTTATTGAAACATTTGCGAAATCATTAAATACAAAAGTAGAAGAGTTTGCATTGGCTGCAACGAAATCAAACTATCCCGTTGACCTAGGTTCTCGTTGTACCGTTTTTATGAATTCAAAAGTGAAACAAGTTCAAAAGGAAGGGGCTACAATTGGGGATATTTCGGCAGGACTTTCATATTCAGTAATTAAAAATGCACTATACAAGGTTATTAAAATCAAGCGTCCAGAAGATTTAGGAAAAAAAATCGTTTGCCAAGGTGGAACTTTTTATAACGAAGCCGTGCTTCGTGCATTTGAATTGATTAGTGGCAGAGAAGTGATACGACCAGATATCGCAGGTTTAATGGGTGCATATGGTTGTTCTATTTTAGCGATGGAAGCTTATGTTGAAGGGGATGTTTCGACAATTTTGCCATTGGAAGAGCTTAAAGAATTTACTTCAGAAAAAGAATTTACCCATTGTGGTTTATGTGAAAATAATTGCATGCTAACAGTGACTATTTTTAACGATGGCCGTCAATTTGTTACTGGCAACCGCTGTGAACGTGGTGCTAGAATTAAAGTCAAAAAAGAAGACAAGAAAATCAATTTAATTGATTACAAATACAAACGTTTATTTAGCTACAAGTCGTTACGCAAAAAACAAGCAACAAGAGGAACGATTGGTTTGCCAAGAGTGCTTAATATGTATGAAAATTATCCTTTGTGGCATACTTTTTTTACCCAACTTGGTTTTCGAGTGGAGCTATCGCCTCGTTCTAACAAACAGCTTTATGAGCAAGGAATGGATACCATTCCAAGTGATACAGTTTGTTACCCAGCAAAATTAACTCATGGTCATATCCAAGCATTAATTGACAAGGGAGTTTCTTTAATCTTTTATCCAGGTATTATTTTTGAACAACAGGAATTTAAAGAAGCAGAAAATCAATTTAATTGTCCTATCGTTCAATCTTATCCAGATGTTATTCGCAATAATGTTGATGAAATTCGTGAAGGTCTTGTAGATTATCGAAATCCATTTTTAAATCTTGGCAATCCTACCTCTATGGCAAAAGTCTTAGCTGAAACATTTAAAGACTTAGGAATTTCAAAAGAAGAGATTGACGAAGCGTTGAAAAATGCGTTCATAGAATTAAAACACTTTAAGCAAGACATTCAAAATAAAGGCGAAGAAACCTTAATGATGCTAAATATGAAAGGTGAAAAAGGCATCGTAATGGCAGGTCGCCCTTATCACCTTGATCCAGAAATTAATCATGGAGTGGCAGATGTAATCACCCAAGAAGGTTTCCATGTCTTAACGGAAGACAGTATTTCTCATTTAGGAGATGTTGCGAACTTACGAGTCGTCAATCAATGGGTTTATCATGCTCGTTTATATGCAGCAGCTCGAGTGGTTGCAAAGTCATCCCAATTAGAAATGATTCAATTGAATTCATTTGGCTGTGGATTAGATGCAGTAACGACTGATCAAGTCGAAGAAATCATGGAACAAGCTGGTAAAATTTATACCGTTCTAAAAATTGATGAAGGAGCTAACTTAGGAGCCATTCGAATTCGAATTCGTTCTTTGAAAGCTGCCGTTAGAGAACGAGGAACCCTTCGCTTAGACAACATTAGCGCTGAATTAACAGAAAAGCCACCTGTTGTTGAAAAAATTCAATTTACCAAAGAAATGAAAGCCAAGCATACCTTATTGATGCCAATGATGAGTCCTATTCATCAAAATGGACTTTTTGATGTTGCATTAAGAGCATCTGGCTATAACGTAGCGTCTCTACCTGCAATGGATAAAGGGGCAGTTGATGAAGGTCTAAAATTTGTAAATAATGATGCTTGTTATCCCGCAATTATTTCGATTGGTCAACTAGTTGAAGCTTTACAGAGTGGCGATTATGATATAGACAATGTCAGTGTAATGATGACCCAAACAGGCGGAGGGTGTCGTGCTACAAACTACATCCCATTACTTCGAAAAGCCCTTAAAGATTCCGGATTTCCTGATATTCCAGTAGTTTCCATTTCTATGGGAAATCAAGGAGTGGAAAGTAACCCAGGCTTTACCTATGATATCAAGATGCTAAAACGAATTTTAGTCGCAGCTATTTATGGAGACTTATTCGAGCGAGTTGTCTATCGCACAAGACCCTATGAAGTTGAAAAAGGCAGCGTGGATGCCTTACACGAAAAATGGTTAAGGAAAGTTAAAACAAATGTTGAAACGGGTTCAATGAGAGCCTTTAATAAAAATATGAAACAGATTATTCACGACTTTGATACGATTCCTTTAACTGATGAAATCAAACCACGAGTAGGTGTTGTAGGAGAAATCCTAGTAAAATATTCACCGACTGCTAATAATGATTTGATTCGTTTATTAGAACAAGAAGGTGCAGAGGCGGTTGTTCCAGATATTATCGGCTTTATGAATTACAGTTTGTATAATCAAATTTGGCGTTATGAAAATATGGGGATTCCTTATAAAACAAAACTAATCTCTCAAGTTGCGATTAAATTAATTGAAATGTGTGAAAAACCGATGGACAAGGCTTTACGCAAATCAGAACGTTTTGACGGCATTCACTCCATTTATGATTTGGCTGAAGGAGCATCGAAAGTTTTATCGATTGGAAACCATACAGGAGAAGGCTGGTTCTTAACAGGTGAAATGATTGAGCTTTTAAAATCAGGTGTCAATAACATTGTGTGTATGCAGCCTTTTGGATGTTTGCCAAACCATGTTGTAGGAAAAGGTGCAATAAAAGAGTTACGCAGACAATACAAAGATGCCAACATTGCTGCAATTGATTACGATCCAGGAGTTTCAATTGTTAATCAACTAAATCGAATCAGATTGATGCTTTCAACAGCCACTAAAAATATTGAAAAAGATCCAGAAGCGTTAAAAAAAATGCAAAAAATAACTTAAACAAAGAACCACTTTAATAATTAAATTAAAGTGGTTCTTTGTTGCAAATTTGGTCTATACCAGTTATAATTGGACTATACCAAATACGAGGTGAAGAAAATGAGTACAAAAGTGTTGAAACATGCAACGATTTATACAGGCGAAGGAAAGATTGAAAACGGATTTGTACGATTCAATAAAGAAATTTTAGCAGTAGGTGAAATGAAAGACTTTACCGACGAGCCAAATGATGAAATTATTGATGCAACAGGAAAAATCATCGTTCCAGGTTTTATTGATGTTCATAGCCACGGCGGTTACGGCTGGGATGCAATGGACGGAAACGCTGACGAAATTGATGCAATGGTTAAAGACATGCAAAAAGAAGGAATCACGTCTTATTTTGCGACAACAATGACTCAATCACACGAAAACATTTCAAAAGCAATGGTAGCAATCAAAGAAGCAGCTAAACGCAACCCCATTATTCAAGGAATTCATTTAGAAGGTCCTTTCGTATCAAAAGTCTTCAAAGGTGCTCAACCTGAAAAATACATCGAAGTTCCAGATGTAGCAGTTTTTGATGAATGGAATCAACTAAGTGGCAATCGAATTCGCTTAGTAACATACGCACCAGAAAACAGTGATGCTTCTGCATTTGAAGAATACTGTGTTGAACACAATATCGTTCCATCAATTGGCCACAGTAACGCAACTCGTGAACAATTATTAACCTCAAAAGCTTCTCATATTACACATTTATACAATGCACAACGGGGGTTACATCACCGTGAACCAGGTGTTACGGGACATGCTTTCTTAGAAGAAAACATTTATACAGAAGTCATTGCTGATGGATTCCATATTCATCCAGATATGATCAAGTTAGCCTATTTAATCAAAGGCGCAGACCGTATTGAACTTATTACAGATTCAATGCGTGCAAAAGGAATGCCAGAAGGCGAAAGCGAGCTTGGCGGACAAAAAGTAATCGTGAAAGATAAACAAGCACGCCTTGAAACAGGAAATCTAGCAGGTAGTGTTTTAGAATACCAAGATGCTTTCCGTAACATGATGGAATTTACAGGTTGTTCAATTGAGGACGTTGTAAAAATGACATCAGGCAACCAAGCAAGAGAATTTGGATTGACACAAAAAGGAGCTATTGCTGCTGGAAAAGATGCAGATATGGTACTCTTTGATAAAGATTTACACATCCAAGAAACAATCAGTTTAGGCAATAGCATTCAAGCAAAATAAAATATAAAAAGTAAAAGGTGGATATTACGTTGGACATTATTATTGTAAAAGATCAAGAAGCAGGCGGGAAAAAAGCATTTGAATTAATCAAAGAAGGAATGGAAAAAGACGCTAAAGTATTAGGCTTAGCAACTGGAAGCACCCCTATTTCATTATACAAGGAAATGACAGCAAGTGACGTTGATTTTTCGGATATGATTTCAATCAATTTAGACGAATATGTTGGTTTAAGTGGAGAAGATACACAAAGCTATCGCTATTTCATGAACGAAAACTTATTCAATCAAAAGCCATTTAAAGAAATGTACGTTCCAAATGGCATGGCAGATGCTGAAACAGAATGCAAACATTACGACGATATCATTGCTGCTAATCCAGTTGATATTCAAATTTTAGGAATCGGTGGCAATGCCCATATCGGTTTTAATGAGCCAGGAACACCATTTGATTCAACAACACATAAAGTTGCTTTAACAGAATCAACAATCGAAGCGAATACACGTTTCTTTGATAAAGCAGAAGATGTGCCGCGTTTTGCTTATTCAATGGGGATTGCATCAATTATGGCTGCTAAAAAAATTATTTTAATTGCTTATGGTGAAGGTAAAGCAGAGGCAATTAAAGCAACGATTGAAGGAAAAGTAACCGAAGAAGTACCAGCAAGCATTTTACAAAACCATGAAAATGTTGTTATAATTATGGATGAGTCAGCAGCGAAATTACTTCAAAAATAGGAGTGAACTAATTATGGGGGCAAGCACACCTGTTTATATTCAAATTCATAACCAAATTCGCAAAGAAATTGAAGAAGGTAAGTGGGCTGTGGGCGAAAGAATTCCCTCAGAAAGAGAGTTATCCACTTTTTTTAAGGTTAGCCGAATGACCTTACGACAAGCCATTCAAACGCTTGTGGACGAAGGAATCTTAGAACGTAAAATTGGTTCAGGAACTTTCGTTGCACGTCAAAAAGTTCAAGAGCAGATGTCTGGTATTGAAAGTTTTACCGATATTATGCTTTCTCAAGGAAGAAAACCTACAAGT
This sequence comes from Carnobacterium divergens, assembly GCF_900258435.1. Lineage (NCBI taxonomy): Bacteria > Bacillati > Bacillota > Bacilli > Lactobacillales > Carnobacteriaceae > Carnobacterium > Carnobacterium divergens. The sequence continues at coordinate 845,244 of NZ_LT992558.1, forward strand.
AAAACGGTCTCTTATCACGTGAAACCTGCAAGCTTTAGTGAAGCTGAAAAACTTCATTTAGAAGAAGCAACTTCTGTTTTAAGAATGGAACGTATTCGTTATGCAGATGGCATTCCAATTTGTTTTGAAGTAGCCACAATTCCATTTTATTTAGTAGAGACATTAAGCAAGCAAGAAGTGACGCGTTCTCTCTACAAAACATTGGAACTTGAAAAAGGGTTAGTGATCGGCCGTGCTGAACAGACTGTTTCAGCTATGCTAGCGTCAGAAAAGATCTCAGAGTATTTAGATATCAAAAGAGGCGAAGCAGTGCTTAGATTGAAGCAAATCAGCTATTTTGTAGATGGAAAACCTTTTGAGTATGTAAGAACGCAGTATGTAGGAAATCGTTTCGAATTCTATTTAGAAAAAAATAATTAAAAAAAGAGTACGCCCCTAGATTAATTAGGGTCGTACTCTTTTTCAATTGCAGGTGTTTGATTATCATCATAAGTTGCTTCAACAGTAGATGATTCGAGAGTTGCCTCTGAATTGGAGTTCATTTCACTTGTAGATGGGGCTAAATTAAGGTGAGCTTGTAGCTCTTGTTGAATGGAACTAAGGGATTCATTTGTTGGTTCCCATACGTAAACTTCTTGACCGTAAGAAGGAATATAGTAAAGATAGCTGTCTTTACCTTCTAAATTCAAAGTTTCAATATTTTTTGCAACGGAGCTGTAATTATTGAGTAAATCCCAAAGTTCACTACCTGTAAAGTTTGTTTCTACATTCTTACCAACAGCTTGAAAAATCGAATTAAAATTAGTTAAGCTAGTGATACTCAAACCTTTTTCAACGATTTTTTGAATGACTTCTTTTTGTCGTTCTTGTCTTCCAAAATCACCAGCAGGATCTTGTTTTCGCATGCGGGCATATTGGAGTGCTTGATTTCCATCTAAACTGTAACTTCCTTTATCCAAAGAAACTCCATCTAATTCAAAGGGATACTCATTTACCACATCGATTCCACCAACTGCATCAACTAAATCTACCATGCCTTCCATATTAATTTTTGCATAGTAATGGATTGGAATGCCTAAATATTTTTCTACAGTTTGAACAGCTAAGTTGATACCTCCGTAGGCATAAGCCGCATTGATTTTGTCTTTTCCTTTGTTTTGAGGAAGATTAACAAATGTGTCTCTAGGAAGTGAAATGAGTTTAACACTGTCTAGTTTTGGATTAACAGTAGCAACTAAAATCGAATCACTTCGACCACTATCTTCAGGGCGCTCATCAACACCTAAAAGTAAAATAGAAAAAGGCTCTTTATTTTTTAATTTAACAGGTGCAGGTCTAGGATTTGTTGAAGTAGAGGTCAAGGATTCTCCTTGAATATCGTTTAGAACTTGATTAGTAGCTAGTGCGAAATATGTAAAATATCCAATAACGGCTAGTAGTACACAAGAGAAGATACTAATTAGAATTATTTTTCGTTTCTTTTTTTTTCGTTGTTTTTCGGCTTTATAACGGTCGGCTCTCATTAAATTTCTCCTAAATTTTAATTATTTATTAAGTGTAGATGATTTTTGAAGAAATTGCAATTGTAATTTGAAGTTTTAATTTGTATAATAGACTTGGAGTAAACCGATAATGAAAGTAGGTTCTTTTAATGTATAATATGTTTCATATTGTTGTTATGTTAGTAGCAACGATGATTCTATCACTGATACTAACACCATTGGTTAGAAAATTAGCTTTTAAAATAGGAGCAACAGATAAACCTGATGCTAGAAGAGTGAATAAAAAAGAGATGCCTACAATTGGCGGACTTGCAATTTACTTAGCCTTTTTCATTTCAATGTTTTTTATGTTACCGATTCCTTTTGAGCAAGTATTCCCCATTTTTATCGGTGGAACATTAATTATCATAACTGGGATTATTGATGATATTAAAGAATTGAGCCCAAAAATGAAATTGTTAGGGATCGTTGCTGCAGCACTAGTTATTTACTTTTATGCAGGTATTCGAATGGATATGGTAACGTTACCTATTATAGGCTCGTTTAATTTGGGGATTTTCAGTTTCCCTGTAACAATTATTTGGATATTGGCCATTACAAATGCTGTGAATTTAATTGATGGATTAGATGGTTTGGCAACGGGGGTATCGATTATTGCTTTATCGACAATGGGCATCATTGGTTACTTCTTTTTAACTGTTGCAAGCATAAATGTTCCAATCATGATTTTTGCATTAGTTGCGGCATTAGTTGGGTTTCTTCCTTATAATTTTTATCCAGCTAAGATCTTTTTAGGAGACACAGGAGCTTTATTTTTAGGGTTTATGATTTCTGTGATGTCACTGCAAGGATTAAAGAATGTTACCTTTTTATCAGTAATTATACCAGTTGTAATTTTAGGTGTTCCAATCACAGATACGATTTATGCAATGTTACGAAGATATTTGAATAACCGTCCTATTTCTAGCGCGGATAAAATGCACTTACACCATCGCTTAATGTCTTTAGGGTTAACTCATAGACAGACGGTGTTGGCAATCTATAGTTTAGCAGTTATCTTTTCATTTATTGCACTGTTGTATAAAATTTCAACAGTTTGGGGATTGGTTCTATTAACGATTAGTTTACTAGTTGGATTAGAATTATTTGTAGAACTAATAGGATTAGTTGGTGAAAATCACCAGCCGCTACTTTCCAGATTTAAAAGATTTGCTAAAAGAAATAATAATTCAGATGAAAAATAAAAAAGAATAAAAGAGAGCATCCTTAAGGGCATGCAACTACTTTTTGACACGATTTAAAAAGAGTATCTCATTAGGTCATCTTTTTCCGGCAATTTACTGGTGAAAGACGATTTAATTTCGTTAAGATTCGTTTATTATTCCAAAATGTAATGTAATTTTCAACCATATCAATTACTATATGATTAGAATCAATAGGTTCTTTGTTAATGTAGAATATTTCAAACTTTAGTGAGGAATGAAACGATTCTATTGGTGCGTTATCTGAGGGCGTCCCTTTACGGGGGACATCCTTTGGATAACGTTTTTTTGCGGTCTATTTCAAAAAAATCTTTTGAAATGTAGACTGAACCTTGATTGCTATGTAAAATTGCTTTTTGGAAATTTCTCAATTTGATTTAAGGTATCTATATCTAATTTAGTATCTAGATGATCTGAAATTTTATAGACGACAATTCACTAGTAAAGGCATCTATGATTGTGGATAAAGAGAGCATAGATTTACCAAAAGATAGATAAGGAATATCAATAGTCAAGTTACGAAGAGGTTTATCCACTACCCAATCCTTATTAATCACATTTCCAAAAGTATTATATGGATTAACAGGCTTTTTAAATTAATACCATTCCATTCGTATTTACGCATAATTCTATACCATGAATTTTAAATTCTTCACGAAATGAAGTTGCACTTTCACTAGTAAGAAATCGTTCAATAATTTGAATCTTTAATTCAACAGGATATAAATTATATTTTGACATCAGAAAACACCTTCAAATTTATTTTACCAAATTTGAGGTGCTCTTTTTTAGTTGTATCTAATTGTAGTGGCAGTTCCCTTCAGTAGGTTGCTCTTATTTATTCTTATTTGAGTTATCCCCCATAGTAACTAGAGGAACTGTCCATTTCAGAGCTATCACTCTCATAATTTCCAAGTCCATTTGTTTTGAATTCATAATCAGAACTGTCAGTTTCATTTTTACTATCTAGTCCCATTGAAACTCTTAAACGATGACTGACAAAGTCAACACTGTCAGGATATAATTCAACCATACTTGCACCATCTAATGTAAAGTCTGTCCAATCGAATACATAAGAATTGAATTTATAAGTACCGTCAATTCCTGTTTGAGCGATAGAAAGCATTTCATTGAATTTTAAATTGGTCCGCATATTAGAACCAGCTGCTTTGATTACATTTGAGTATTTAGTGATAGAACCAGCGGACATCGCTTTATCAACAATGGCTTTTATAATTAATTGTTGACGCTCCCCACGTTTAACATCATTATCAATATGTCGAGTTCTTGCAAGTGCAAGTGCTTGTTCACCATTTAAATGTTGTCTGCCTTTTTCTAACGTTACTTCACCATTGCCTAACGTATTGGTATCAGTGAAAGAGACAGGAACATCAACTTCAATACCACCTAGCGCATCAACAATTTCTAGAAAAGAGTCGAAATTGAATGTCACATAATAATTAATAGGGACGTTTAAAAAGTTTTCAACGGTTGCAATACTCGCTTCTTCTTCACCATAAGTATAGGCAACGTTAATCTTATCTTTACCAGTAAATTTTTTTGATTTAATATCCGTATAAGTATCACGTGGGATGCTTACCATGTTAATTTCGTGTGATTTTGGATTGATTGTTAAGTAGATTAAGGCATCCGTTCTTGCACTGCCAAGTTGTCTAGCGGAATCATCATCGATTCCCATGACCAAGATTGAAATCGTATCTTCAATAGGATTTATTTTTACGGTTTTTCCGTTTTTTGTAATGGTATTATTGGTTCCAGATAACTCATGATATGAATCATCTATTGTTTTTTTAGCTTCTGCATATAATTTAGCTCCATAAGTAACAGCGGCCAAAATTAATACTAATAAAGGAATCAAAATAATTAAGGTTAAGTTTTTTTTCTTTTTCTTCCGGTTTCGAGGGGAAGAAGATACAGGTTCTAGGTTATTTTTTTTCACAGTCATTCTCCTTATAAGTGTACTTCGCTAAAAATAGTCTTTATTATTTTATCATGAAAGCCGTTGCTGAAAACGTAAGCTTTTATTAAGAAGGAGTATCAATTCTTTTTTCACAATAACTTTTGGATCCGATTTTGAATGAAAGTTGACCATTTAAAAGATTAGTCAATTCTTCTTTTATTTTAGTTATGCACAGCTCGCTAACAAAAAACGAAACAACTACTTTTTCAGTATAGACGATGTCTTTAATCATATAGTGCTCTTGGTTTAAAAAGTATTCAAGTTTTCCTGAATCAGGATAGGCAACCGTAGCCGAAATTTCAGTTTGTAAACTTTTTTCAACGATACCCAACTCTTTAATAGCCGTGCTGACAGATTTACTATAAGCACGAATCAACCCACCTGCGCCAAGTTTTGTACCACCAAAATAGCGAGTTACAACAACAACAACATTTTTTAATGCCATTTTTTTTAAAACTTCTAACATTGGGACACCGGCAGTGCCACTTGGCTCCCCATCATCATAAGCACGTTGATGTTCATCATGATCCCCGATTAAATAGGCTGCGCAATTGTGGTTGGCTTTCCAGTGGTCTTTTTTGATAGCTTGAATAAATTCATTTGCTTGTAGTTCGTCAGTAACTCTTTTTGCATGGCAAATGAAGCGAGATTTTTTAATTTCAATCTCAACAACGCCATCTTGATAAAGGGTTTGATAAGTTTGCAACATATAGAGTTCCTTCCTCTAACATAATCTTAATTTACATTATAAACGAAAAATGTGAGGAATGTTAGTAGCTATTGTTAAGAATATCAGTTTTTTATAGGAATAAATAGAGTTGAATTGAAATGAAAATAATTTGTAAAGAATGTAATAAAAAGCTCATTTGCTTAAATCGTTAAAGTAGAGAACCTTTAAAACAAAAAAATCTTATTTTTAATAAGACGAGTGTCAAAAAATGTGCTATAATTAATCCTTGAATATAATAATAACGCTGAAAATGTAACGATACATGAGTAAATAGTGGGGTGGAAAGTTGAAAATTGCAATTGTAACAGATAGCACTGCTTACTTAACACAGGAGCAATATAAACAAAATAACATTTACATGTTGCCACTTTCCGTTGTGGTAGGCAATGAAGTTTACCGAGAAGAAGTTGATATCACTAGTGAAGAGTTTTTTGAAAAAGTTCGAAATATGGAAAACTTACCCACCAGTTCTCAACCTACAACTGGAGAAATTGTCACATTATTTGAACAATTGGCTAAAGATTATGATGCTGTAATTAGTATTCATTTATCTAGTAAAATAAGTGGAACGTATCAAAATGTCGCAGGTGCTGCTTCAATGGTAGAAGGAATTCAAGTTTTTCCATATGATTCTGGTATTAGCTGCATGGCGCAAGGATATTTTGCGTTAGAAGGAGCGCGCATGGCGAAACATGGCGCTACTGTCGAAGGAATTTTAACTGCATTCGAAGAGATGCAAAAAACTCTTAGAGCTTATTTCATGGTAGATGATTTAAATCATTTAGTCCGTGGGGGCAGATTATCTAATGGTGCTGCTATTTTAGGATCAATGTTAAAAATTAAACCTATTTTGCACTTTGAAGATAAAGAAATTGTGGTGTTTGAAAAAATTAGGTCATCAAAAAAAGCATTAAAAAGAATTGAAGGTATGCTAGTTGAAGATAGTGAAAAAGGCTACCCAATCGTAGCGACCATCATTCATGCAAATGCTGAAGAAGAAGCTTTAAAATGGAAGAAGCATTTAGAAAAAACGTTGCCAACGGTTCGTTTTGAATTAAGTTATTTTGGTCCAGTCATTGGGACTCATCTAGGTGAAGGTGCGCTAGGGATGGCTTGGATTGAAGATAGAACTAGAAGTCATCCTTATTAAAACAAATTTAATAGCAATTATTTTTTGAGTCGATAGAAAATCTATCGACTTTTTTTGCGTATAGTTTTATTTAAAGGAGGAGTATTATGAGAGAACTACTTTTTGGAAGACACTTATTAAAAGAGGAGATGCATCCGCTAGTACCCTCATCCATGATTCCCAATCTTATTGTAGACAGTGGATTTCAAGAGGAATTTGGAAGTCAAACTAGTTGCAATCGTTGTGGAGAAACAAATGAAAAGAAACGTCAAGTAGCGCCATGCGTCTGTAAAAAAACTTGCTATTACTGCACCAGTTGTCTTCAAATGGGAAAGGTTAAAAAATGCAGTTCGTTATTTTCAATTGTTGAGCCGAATCATTTTCCTTCTAATCAAACCAATCTTTTAACGTGGCGAGGAGAGCTTTCTATCCAGCAAGCAATGGCTTCGAATGCCATCAAAGAAGCCGTTGCTTTAAAAACAACTCATTTAATTTGGGCGGTGACAGGAGCTGGAAAAACAGAAATGATTTTTGCTGGAATTGAAGAGGCATTAAGTCAAGGCAAACGAGTATGCATTGCTTCACCAAGAGTGGATGTTTGTCTAGAATTAGCACCACGATTAAAAAGTGCCTTTAGTCATACACCAGTGGCCGTATTATATGGAGCTAGTGAAGAAAAGTATGAGTATACACCTTTAGTCATTGCGACCACACATCAATTAATGCGATTTAAAGAAGCTTTTGATGTAGTGATTGTTGATGAAATTGATGCTTTTCCATTTCACTCAGATAAAGGACTTCATTTTGCTGTTAATAAAGCTGTGAAAAAAGAAAAAACATTGATTTATTTAACTGCGACACCAACTAAAAAAATGCAAAAAGAAATTGCCAGTAACCAATTAAGAGCTACCATTTTACCAGCTAGGTACCATGGATATCCTTTGCCAGAGCCTACAGTACATTGGGTAGGTGATTGGAAAAAACACTTGACACTCAATAAAATACCAAAAAAATTAAAACACCTACTAACAAAACTAGTCCACAAAAAAAGACGCTTTCTCTTATTTGTTCCACAAATTGATCTTATGGAAAAGTTAGCGGAATTGATTCAAGAATGTTTCCCGAGCCAATTATTTTTAAGTGTATATGCTGCTGACGAAAAAAGAAAAGAAAGTGTTTTAAAGATGCGGGAAGAGAAGTTAACAGGTTTATTAACAACTACGATTCTTGAAAGAGGTGTGACCTTTAGAGATATTGATGTGCTTGTTTTAGGCGCAGAAGACCAAACGTTTACTGAATCATCCCTTGTACAAATTGCAGGAAGAGTTGGCAGACATCCCGAATTTCCTAGAGGAGAGGTTCAATTTTTGCATTATGGACAAACTAAAGCCATGAAAAATGCGATAAAACAAATAAAAAAAATGAATCAACATGCTAAAAAGAAAGGATTGTTAAAATGCTAGAATGTCTTTTTTGTGGACAACAAGAAATAAAAAAGCTGACGTTAAAAGAAATTTTATTTTTTACTAAAGCGACACAAGAAAATTTATGTAGAAAATGTAAAAAAGAGTTAATTCCTTTAAAACAATTTCTTACTTGTAAAGGGTGTGGTCGCAAAGCAAAAAAAAGAGACCTGTGTGCAGAATGTCTAAAATGGCAACTTATTTATCCAGAAGTTGAACTAAGGCATGTGGCGTTGTATGAATACAATTCATTGATTAAAGAATGGATGGAAAGATTTAAATTTCAAGGAGACTACCGATTAAGAAATCTGTTCAATGAAGAAGTGAAAACTAATTTAAAAATAGATAAAAAAAACATTATTGTACCGATTCCAATTAGTGAAACCAGTTATCAAAAAAGAGGATTTAATCAAGTAACCGCCATTTTAAAAGCAGCAGAAATTCCATATACAAATTGTTTAGCCAATGAAACAAACCAACTAAAACAGTCTAGTAAAACGAGGAAAGAAAGATTAGAAATGAAGCAGCCATTTCAGTTGGAAAGTGAAAAAATTAGTTTTATCAAAAATCAATCTCTTCTAATTGTTGATGACGTATATACAACAGGCAGAACAATCCTATATGCAAAGGATATATTAATGAAAAATGGAGCTAAAAAGGTTAGTAGTTTTTCAATTGCTCGATAAAAAAAGAGAATTGTAGCTTATTTTGTTTGTCAATTAAAGCGCTATCCTTTATAATTGAATTAAGGATAACATCGTAGTGAGTGGTCCCTATGATGTTCCACATTCTGGCATATCGTCAGATGAAAGGGGAGAGTGTTTATGTTTAAATATAATGTCCGTGGCGAAAATATTGAAGTGACTGGGGCAATCCGCAGTTACGTTGAAAAAAAAGTAGGGAAATTGGAGAAATATTTTAGTGATACACCAGATGCAACTGCACATGTGAATTTAAAAGTATACTCTGACAAAACTGCTAAAGTAGAGGTAACCATTCCACTACCATATTTGGTTCTACGTGCAGAAGAAACCTCACCTGATTTATACGCGAGTGTGGATTTAGTAGTGGACAAATTAGAAAGACAAATGCGTAAATATAAAACTAAAATCAATCGTAAATCTCGTGAAAAAGGGTTTGATTTTATCGTTCCCGACGAAGCAACCCTTGACTCTCAAGGAGAGCTTGATATCGTTCGTACAAAACGAGTATCACTAAAACCAATGGACAGTGAAGAAGCTGCCCTACAAATGGATATGTTAGGACATAATTTCTTTATCTTTGAAGACGCTGAAACAAACGGTACAAGTATTGTTTATCGTCGTAAAGATGGAAAATATGGCTTGATTGAAACGAATTAAATAGAAACGCCCAATCTTTATTTTTAAGATTGGGTGTTTTTTTATGGAAAAATAAAAAAATACCTCTAAAAGGCGCTATAAAGAAACTTAGCAAAGTCAATAATGAAAACATAACGATTATGTCTAAAAAAAGGTTCCAATTATCAATAACAAGTGATAAAATTAAAAAGATAGCACTTACCAGCTAATAAGGGTATAATTATTTGAGATAAATAGAATTTTAGATAAATCTTAAACTAAACTAATAAAAATAGAATGAACAACAAAGAGGAGAAAGATTGATGGCAAATTTTTTAAAAAATTTAATTGAAAATGACAAAAAAGAAATTAAGAGTCTAGACAGATTAGCAAATAAAGTAGAAGCATATGCAGACCGCATGGCAGCTTTAACAGATGAAGAATTACAGGCGAAAACACCTGAATTTAAAAAACGTTACCAAGCTGGCGAAACATTGGATGATTTATTACCAGAAGCTTTTGCAGTCGTTCGTGAAGCAGCAAAACGTGTCTTAGGTCTTTACCCATATCACGTGCAATTAATGGGCGGTATTACTCTTCATAAAGGGAATATTCCGGAAATGAAAACAGGTGAAGGTAAAACGTTAACCGCAACAATGCCCGTGTATTTAAATGCTCTTGCAGGCGAAGGTGTGCATGTTGTAACGGTAAATGAATATTTAGCTAGTCGTGATGCAACTGAAATGGGTGAATTATACGAATTTTTAGGTTTAACTGTAGGGTTGAATTTAAATTCTAAAAGCGCCGAAGAAAAACGTGCAGCATACGCATGCGATATTACTTATACAACCAATAATGAATTAGGTTTTGATTATTTACGGGACAACATGGTCGTATACCGTGAACAAATGGTACAACGTCCGCTTAGCTATGCAATCGTGGATGAAGTCGATTCAATTTTAATTGATGAAGCCAGAACACCGTTAATTATTTCAGGACAAGCTGAAAAATCAACTGTTCTTTATACAAAAGCAGATCAATTTGCTAAAGGGTTAAAAGCTGAAGTAGACTACACAATTGATGTACAATCTAAAACAATTGGATTAACAGAAGAAGGTATGGTAAAAGCAGAACGAGCATTTGGTGTTGAAAACTTATATGACATCGACAATACAGCGTTGATTCACCATGTGGATCAAGCATTACGTGCAAATTATATCATGTTACTAGATATCGATTATGTTGTTCAAGACGGTGAAGTATTAATCGTTGACCAATTTACTGGTCGTATCATGGACGGTCGTCGTTATTCTGATGGACTACATCAAGCGATTGAAGCAAAAGAAGGCGTAGAAATTGAAAACGAGTCAAAAACAATGGCTAACGTTACCTTCCAAAATTATTTCCGTATGTATAAAAAATTAGCAGGAATGACTGGTACTGCTAAAACAGAACAAGAAGAATTCCGTGAAATCTACAACATTCAAGTAGTAGAAATCCCAACAAATAAACCCATTATTCGTGATGACCGTCCGGATTTATTATATGCAACATTAACAAGCAAGTTCAATGCTGTTGTAGAAGAAATCAAAGAACGTCATGCAAAAGGTCAACCCATCTTAGTGGGGACAGTTGCTGTTGAAACGTCTGAATTGCTTTCAAACCTTTTAACAAAAGCGGGTATTCATCATGAAGTTTTAAACGCAAAAAATCACTTTAAAGAAGCTGAAATCATTACAAGTGCTGGTCAAAAAGGCGCTGTAACAATTGCAACCAATATGGCTGGACGTGGTACCGATATTAAACTTGGTGCAGGGGTACTTGAAGTTGGTGGATTGTGTGTTATTGGTACAGAGCGTCATGAATCTCGTCGTATCGATAATCAATTACGTGGACGTGCAGGTCGTCAAGGAGACCCTGGTGTCACTCAATTCTATTTATCATTAGAAGATGAATTAATGAAACGTTTTGGTTCAGAACGTATCCAAGCAATTCTTGAACGTATGAAAGTTCAAGATGAAGATATCTTGATTCAAAGTAAAATGATTTCACGTCAAGTTGAATCGGCTCAAAAACGTGTTGAAGGAAATAACTATGATACACGTAAAAACGTATTAGAATATGATGATGTAATGCGTGAACAACGTGAGATTATTTATGGACAACGTTTAGAAGTCATTATGGCGGAAGAATCATTAAGAAAAATCACAATTCCAATGATTAAGCGCACAATTGATCGTATGGTTGATGTGAACACACAAGGACCAAAAGAAGAATGGAACTTACAAGGAATTCATGATTTTGCAACTTCTGCAATCGTTCACGAAGACAGCCTGAAAGTAAGTGACTTAGAAAATAAATCTCCAGAGGAGATCAAAGCACTCTTACTAGATAAATCTGAAAAAATTTACCAAGCTAAAGAACAACAATTAAACAGTACAGACCAAATTCTTGAATTTGAAAAAGTAGTTGTTTTACGTGTCGTTGATAGCAAATGGACTGACCATATTGATACAATGGATCAATTAAGACAAGGTATTGGCTTAAGAGCATACGCTCAAACAAATCCATTAGTAGAATATCAAGCAGAAGGATTCAAGTTATTTGAAGAAATGATTGCAGCGATTGATTACGATGTTACTCGTCTATTAATGAAATCTGAAATCAGACAAAATCTTCAAAGAGAGCAAGTTGCTCAAGGAACTCCTGCTCGTTCATCAGGTGATGGAGATGTTGTTGAAGCAGCAAAATCAAAACCAGTTAAAGTTGAAGATAAAATAGGACGTAATGATCCATGTCCATGTGGCAGTGGTAAGAAATACAAAAACTGTCACGGAAAAGGTAAAGTTTAAGAACTAAATTAGAGCAAAGAACACGATTTGGTTGCGACCAAGTCGTGTTCTTTGTTAAAATAAACTGGAAATAGGAACACTAAGGAGAGAAAAATGATGGAATTAAGTGAAATCAGAAATAATCTAGCCAAAGCAACAGATAAAATTGCAGGCTTTGGGAGGTCTCTTTGACTTAGAGACAATGGAACAAGATATTGCAGAACTTGATAACAGAATGACTGAACCTGGTTTTTGGGATGATGGAACCAAAGCACAAGGAGTTATTAACGAAGCCAATAACCTTAAAGAAAAATACAATCAATTTAAAGAATTATCTCAAACCAAAGAAGACTTAGAGATGTTGTTGGAAATGGTAAAAGAAGAACCAGACGAAGAGTTAGAAAAAGAACTAGAAGACAACTATCAAGAATTTCAAAAAGATTTAGATAAATATGAATTGGATATGCTTTTAAGTGGGCCTTATGATAAAAATAATGCAATTATAGAATTGCATCCTGGAGCAGGTGGCACAGAGTCACAGGATTGGGGAAGTATGCTGCTTAGAATGTACATGCGCTGGGCTGAAAAAAAAGGCTTTAAAGTAGAAACACTTGATTATCAAGATGGGGATGAAGCCGGCATCAAAAGTGTCACCTTGTTAATTAAAGGACACAATGCTTATGGGTATTTGAAAGCTGAAAAGGGGGTTCATCGTTTAGTGCGTATTTCTCCATTTGATTCAGCAGGAAGACGCCATACATCATTTGTCTCAATTGATGTCATGCCAGAAATTGAAGATGCTGAAACGGTAGCCATCAATAGCGATGATTTAAAAGTAGACACTTATCGAGCAAGTGGTGCAGGTGGACAGCATATTAATAAAACTGATTCCGCAGTTCGAATTACTCATATTCCAACAGGGATTGTTGTAGCCAGTCAAGCGCAACGCTCACAATTGAAAAATAGAGATCAAGCCATGGGAATGTTAAAAGCAAAACTATATCAATTAGAATTAGAAGAAAAAGAAAAAGAACTAGCAGAAATACGCGGCGAACAAAAAGAAATTGGTTGGGGTTCGCAAATTAGATCCTATGTATTCCATCCCTACTCAATGATTAAAGATCACCGAACAAACTATGAAACAGGAAATGTACAAGGAGTTATGGATGGAGATTTAGACCCATTTATAGATGCTTATTTAAAGAGCACCATGTTAATAAACGAATAAAAAAGAAAAAAGTTGTCACATTAGGCAATTTTTTTCTTTTTTATTGTTACAATGGTAAATATCGGAACCCAAAAAAAGGAGGTATATTGTTTGAAAGTGGGGATTCTCGCTGAAAAAATACATAAATTCAATAATAAAATGAACTATTTTGTTTGGCAAAGGAAATTCATCTCTAATAAGACAATTCATTACATTTTCACCTCACATTGAAATATATTTGTAAAGAAAATACAACAGACTTAAATGTATATAATGCTATAATGGATAAGCGTTGGGAAAAGTATAACTAATGAATCCTAATTTAGTAAGAAACACCTGATAATGATAGCAAAACTAGAAAAGTAAGGTGATTATATGATAGAAATGTTGAATGTCTATAAAAAATATCCAAATGGCATCACAGCTGCAAATGGTTTAACCGTTCGTATAGAACAAGGTGAATTTGTTTATGTAGTTGGTCCAAGTGGAGCGGGGAAATCAACCTTTATAAAAATGATGTATCGTGAAGAAAAAGCTTCAAAAGGCAGTATTAAAGTAGGAGATTTTGATCTTGTAACAATGAAAGATCGTGACGTACCATTCTTAAGACGTCATGTGGGCGTTGTTTTCCAAGATTTCAAATTATTACCAAGACTAACTGTCTATGAGAATATTGCATATGCAATGGAAGTTGTTGAAAAAAATCCTAAAATTATCAAAAAACGTGTACTAGAAGTTCTTGATTTAGTTGGATTAAAACATAAAGTTAGAATGTTTCCAACAGAGCTTTCTGGAGGAGAACAACAACGAATTGCGATTGCAAGAGCGATTGCAAATATGCCGCGAGTATTGATTGCAGATGAGCCAACGGGTAACCTTGATCCAGATACATCATGGGAAATCATGAATATCTTAGAAGAAATCAACAATCAAGGCACAACAGTGGTAATGGCAACTCATAATAGTCAAATCGTAAACGTTGTAAAACACCGTGTCCTAGCGGTTGAAAATGGACGAATTGTCCGAGATCAATTGGAAGGGGATTATGGTTATGAAGGTTAGAACGTTTAAGAGACACGCTGTTGAGAGTTTAAAAAGTTTAAAAAGAAATGGATGGATGTCTATTGCAGCAGTCAGTGCTGTAACCGTTACTTTACTATTAGTAGGTTCATTTATCTCAATTCTTTTAAATGTCAATAAGTTGGCAACGGATGTTGAAAATGATGTAAGTGTTCGTGTTTACATTGATTTAGCAGCTACTAAAGAACAAAAAGATACACTAAAAACAGATTTAAAAAAGTTATCTAATGTTGATAAAATCGAGTATTCAAGTCGTGAGCAAGAATTAGATAAAGTAGTCGGAAGTTACGGATCAGAATTTAATCTATTCGGTGGCGACGACAATCCATTATTTGATGTTTATGTCGTAAGTACTGAATCACCAAGAGATACTGAAAAAGTAGCTAAAGCTGCTGAAAAATTAGACAATGTCGCTAAAGTCAATTACGGAGGCGCACAAGCTAAAAAATTATTCAACTTTGTTTCAGCCGTTCGAAATATTGGTGGAATTATTATTATTGCATTATTATTAGTTGCAATGTTCTTAATTTCAAATACCATTCGAATTACAATTTTATCTCGTCGTACTGAGATTGAAATTATGAAATTAGTCGGTGCAACAAACGGATTTATCAGATGGCCATTCTTCTTAGAAGGAGCTTGGATTGGGTTCTTCGGAGCAATCATTCCAATTGCAATCTTAAGTTTTGTTTATGTAGCAGCTTACGATTTTGTAACAAAAGTCTTACAGGGAACATATTTTGCATTACTAGCACCACAGCCATTTTTATACCAAATTGGTGGATTACTATTAGCTCTCGGTGTTTTCATCGGAGCCTTCGGATCATTGCTTTCAATGAGAAGATTCTTAAAAGTATAAATTAAACAAAAAAATAAAAAAATCATAAGGGTCAGATAGGAGAATAACTACGTGAATAAGAAAATCATAACTTTAGCAGTCATTGGAACAATCGGGTTAGGAACATTGGTAGCACCTTTTAGTGCATCAGCATCAGTTGATGAGGATATTACCAAAGCATCATCAAAAGTAACTGAAATTTCTGGTAAACAAGCAGATGCTAAAAAAGAATTAGCTAGCGTAACAGATTCTATTACTGAAAATGAAGCATCAGCAAAAGATTTAGTTGCTGAAATGCAATCAACTCAAAATGAATTAAAAACATTAAAAGCTGATATTGATACTTTAAATGAAAAAATTGCAGGACGTGAAGATAAGTTAAAAGAACAAGCGCGTACCATTCAAGTCAATGGAGATACACAAAACTATCTTGATTTTGTATTATCTGCGGAGTCTTTAAGCGACGTTGTTGGACGAGTTGATGTTGTTTCTCAAATGGTTTCAGCTAACCAAACATTAGTGAAAGACCAAAAAGCAGATCAAGAATCAGTAGCTGCTAAACAAAAAGAAACTGAGAAAAAAGCAAATGAGCAAACAATGTTAGCTGCTAAATTAGAAGCGGCTAAAGCTAGCTTAGAACAACAAAAACTTTCAAAAGAAGCCGTTGTTGCTTCACTTGCTTCAGAACAAGCTTCTGCAGAAAGTGAAAAAGCTACTTTCTTAACTCAAAAATCAGATGCTGAAAAAGCTGCTAAAGCAATTCAAACGGCAAATGAAGCAAAACCAGTTGCTGCAGCATCAAACGTAAGCAATAATGAAGCACCAACACCTGTATCTAACGGTTCAGCACCAGTTGCTAAACCAACAGCACCTGCTGCTGGCGGACGTTGGGGAACAGTTAGTGCTGCTGCTTACGGCGTTGCAGGCACACCATACTTATATGGTGGAACAACAACTGCTGGATTTGACTGCTCTGGTTTCACAATGTATGCATTTGCTGCTGCAGGTGTCAGCCTACCACGTGTTGCAAGTGCACAATATGCTGCAACAAGTCGTGTTTCTCAAGCAGAAGCACAACCTGGTGATTTAGTATTCTTCAACCAATCTGGCTCAATTGATCACGTTGGAATTTACATTGGCAACGGCCAATTTATCGGTTCTCAAAGTTCAAGTGGAGTGGCTGTAGCGTCAATTTCGCCATACTACTGGGCTAAATACCTTGTTGGTTTTGGTCGCGTAAACTAAAAATTTCTTAATTATGTAATAAATAAACCTATCCCTTATGGTTGGTACCAATGAACGGCGTAAATATGCACCGTTCATTGGTATTTTTTTGTTTTATAGTAGTTTATTTCAAAATAAAAGATTATTTCGTGATTATCTGCCAAGTATTTGCTAAAATAGAAAGTAAGTGTGATGAAAAGGAAGGATGAAGTTTATGGGAGAGTGGATTAAGACGATAGTAATGATTGTCGGATTATTTTTTATTCAGCCATTATTTATTATAGGAATTATTTGGTCAATCGGCATGAGCTTAAAAAGAATTCGAACAGAGAGAAAAACTTATCGAGTAGCTATTTTTAAAGAATGGTTTGAGGTGAAAAACTTTTTATTAATGGGACTACTTCCAGGGGTAGTTGTTTCGTCAATAGTGACGATTATTGGAGTACCGTTGACAATTGAATGGATTATTTGTTACCAACTTTCAACAATCATTCTTTTAATACTATTTGGAACGCGTTATATTCATCCAATCATCACGTTTCCAGTGACGGCGTTACTTTTAATTGTAGCCAATGGAATACTGGAAACTAATTCATCAAGTGGTTTAAACCTAATGGGTTATCATATCGATCAGTTGAATTTTTTCAATGATCATTTACTTATAAATGGTTTAGTTGTAATGTTCCTAACGTTACTTGTAACTATTTTTAGTTTAAGATTTTATAAAATGAAGCAACTATCTCCTGAATTTCTAAAAACAAGCCGTGGTAAATGGGTGGGAAGTTATTTTTTAAAACCTTTTTGGGTATTTCCTTTACTAACAATTGTACCAGGAAGTTTATTTACTGCTGTGTTTGATTGGTGGCCCGTCTTTTCGATTGGAAATCAAACATATACCGTATTATTTTTACCAATTTTAATAGGGTTACAATTAAAAGTTCAAACTCAAATTCCCCAACAAGCTTTAAACCTTGTTGTTAAAGATTTAATGATAGTAACAGGTGTATTAGTTGGTTTGATTGGCCTTAATATTGTTTGGCCAGCCTATACATGGATTAGTTATTTAGTTATTTTCATAGGAGCTATCGTTGTATATTTACGTCATCGCAAGAGAGAACACAGTTGGTCTTTCTTATATGGAACAGATGACGAAGGCTTAAAAGTACTTGGAATTCGCCCAGAAACACCAGCGGCTAAAATGAAGTTGACTGTTGGGGACACAATCGTGACTTGTAATGATCTGCCAATAAAAACAGAAGATGATTTTTATCAAGCACTAAAAATAAACAGCGCATACTGTCATTTAAAAATTAAACAAATTGATGGCGAGTACCGATTAGAGCAAACAGCCATTTATGAAGATTCGCCACATGAAATTGGTGTAGTGACAATTCCTGAAAAACTAATTTAACTAAAAGAAACAATCAAGTTGGAGGCTAATCTTATTATGAAAAGAGTTTTAATTGTTGATGATGAAGAGTCTATTTTAACCCTGCTAGCGTTTAATTTAGAAAAAGCAGGTTACGACGTTCAAACAGCAACAGATGGTTTAGAAGGCTATGAATTAGCACTAAAAAATAAATATGCTTTTATTATTTTAGATTTAATGTTGCCTTCAATGGATGGAATGGAAGTTTGTAAGAAATTAAGACAAGAAAAAATAGAGACACCAATTATGATTTTAACAGCCAAAGACGACGAGCTGGAAAAAATCATTGGTTTAGAGCTAGGTGCAGATGATTATATGACAAAACCTTTTAGCCCACGTGAAGTTTTAGCGCGGATGAAAGCCATTATGCGACGTGTGCATTCAAAAGGAAAAGTTGAAGAAGAAAAAGAAAATTTAAAAGAAGAACTAGTTGAAATTACGATTGGTGAAATTAAAATTTTCCCGGAATTATACGAAGTAATCGTGCGAGAAAAACCAATAGAAGTTACGCCAAAAGAATTTGAGTTATTGTTATATATGATGAAACGAGTAAATCGAATTTTAAGTCGTGAACAATTATTAGATGCAATTTGGAACTTTGATTACGCTGGAGAGACTCGAATTGTTGATGTTCATATTAGCCACTTAAGAGAAAAAATTGAATTAGATACAAAAAATCCAGCTTATATTCGGACCGTTCGTGGTTTTGGATACAAGTTTGAGGTTCCTAAATGATGAAAAAATTACAATTTCGTATTTTAGCAATTTTTATTTTACTATTTAGCTTGCTAAGTTTATGTATTGGAATTTTTTCAAGTTCATTATTGAAAGAATATGCTCTTGAAACACAAAGTAGCCAGTTAGTTGAAAACGCTAAAACAATTCGTAGTTTAATTGATCAAACCAAGTTAGATACACGTAACTTTGGTGAAATAAAACAACAATTGAACCATATAGAAAAACATGACAATGAACGAATTACATTGATAAGCCTTGACGGGACAGTGCAATATGAATCTGATAAGACTAATAAAGTGATCGAGAATCATTTGAAACGACCTGAAATTCAAGAAGTTCTAAAAGGCAAATCAGAGGCTATTTCAGAACGTTCGAGTACAACCTCTAAAACAACGCTTTATTATGTTGCGGTGCCATTAACCAATACGTCAGGGCAACTAGTAGGTGTATTGCGATTATCTAAGCCAATTGCTGAAATGACACAACTAAATAAGCAAATTAAACTTTCATTGTTCATCTTTATTATTGGTGTCATGATTTTGGGAATTATTTTAACCTTAGTCACTACTAAAAGAATTGTGAAGCCTATTGAAGAAGTAATGAGTGTTGCAACCGATTTATCTGAAAATCGTTATCACAATCGATACAATGGCAAAGGATACGGTGAAATTGCTGAGTTAGGTTCAGTTATCAATCATCTAGCGAACAGCCTAGAAGATCAAATGTTTGAAATTGCTCAAAACGATGAACGAATCAATAGTCTCATTAATCATTTGGTTATTGGGGTTATGCTGTTAGACGATGAACGAAAAGTTCAGTTGATGAACCCTGCAATGGAAGGCATCTTAGGAGAAAAACTAACTGATTTGTTAGGGAAATCCTACGTAGAAGCGACTAAAAGTTATGGTTTAAGTCAAATTATTGAACAAGGTTATCGACAAAAGAAACCTCAAAATAATGAAATTTATTTTTATTATCCAGAAGAGCATATTGTGGATGCCAATATTGTGCCAATCACAGGTAAAAATAAAGGCGAATTGAATATGATTGTTTTGTTATATGACATTACTGAAATCCGAAAACTGGAAAAAGTTAAAAGTGATTTTGTTACCAATGCGTCTCACGAGTTGAGAACACCAGTTACAGCTTTAAAAGGATTTTCTGAAACTTTATTAGACGGAGCGATGGAAGATAAAACGGTTTTAAAGCAATTTTTAGAGATTATGTATACGGAAAGCAGTCGCTTAGATCTTTTAGTTAACGATATTTTAGAATTGTCCAAACTAGAACAAAAACAAGTTCCATTAAAAATTGAACAAATTAATGTTCAGGAAGCAATTCTATCAAGTTTTAGATTAGTAAAAAAAGAAGCAGAACAAAAGAAAATGTCGTTAATTCTGACGGATACAGAAATTACCTATTTAAATGGGGACATCAGTCGATTAAAACAAATTCTTACCAATTTAATCAGCAACGCCATTGCCTATACCGGAATAGGTGGGGAAATTGAAGTGACGGTTACCAAAACTTTAACTGAAGCGATTATTGAAGTAACTGATAATGGGATGGGAATACCAGAAGATGAATTAGACCGAATTTTTGAGCGTTTTTATCGAGTTGATAAAGCTCGAAGTCGAAATTCAGGTGGAACAGGATTAGGTTTATCAATTGTAAAATATTTGGTTGAAAATTTTAATGGAACGATTGAAGTAACCAGTAAACTTGGGTTAGGCACCACCTTTACAGTTCGATTGCCGTTTCAAGATTGAAAAAAGTCATTAAAATAGGCACCTATTTTAATGACTTTTTTTGTATAAAATAACAATATAATAAAATAAGGTTTTTAAATAGAATCAAAGCAGAAAAAAAATAAGCCTCAATTTAGTTTAATTGAGAGGGTTTTTTTAGAAATATAATAAAAAGAGCAACGATAAGTAACTAATAATAAAATAAATCAAATGAATCACATACTAATGGAAATGAACGAGTAATGCCAATAGTATAAAATAACATTAAAAAATAAAAAAGACTCTCTTTTTAAGAGAGTCTTTTTAAAGGGGAGTTAAATAAATAAGTTGTTACAAAAATCGTGTAAGTAGTTATTTATTTTTTTGATGAAACTTTCTTGCTGTCTGTTTTACTTGAATGAGCTGTTGTGTTTTTAGCGTAAAGGGGCGCCTTTTTCACAATCGATTCAATTAATCCATCAACAAAACTTTGATTTTTTTCCATGCTCATGATTCCTCCTTAAGAAAAAGATTAAAGCATCTATCAGTTGTGTAACTTAGAATAACATAAAAAAATTAAAAAAACAAAATAAAAACACAATCACAAAGCGTTGTAAAATAAGATGAGAATAACTATTTATTAATAGATAGAACAAAGAGGTGAGCTTATTGTAAATCGCCTTTACATAAAATTTACAAAAGGAGAGAATAGATTTTACAATGTTAAGGTATGATAGAGATGAATTGTCTGATTAAGATAAAAAGGAGGTTTTATTTAGATGAAATTAAAAAAAACTGCCCTTCTAGTATTTCTTTCTTCCCTATTTTTAGTAGCAGCATGTGGAGGAAAAGGTGTTGACCGCGGCGAATCAATTACTGTAGTTGGTTCTTCAGCTTTACAGCCCCTCGTGGAGGCAGCAGGTGAAGAATTTGCAACTGCTCATTTAGGTAAATTTATCAATGTTCAAGGTGGCGGAAGTGGAACAGGCTTAAGTCAGGTTGCAAGTGGTGCGGTAAATATTGGAAATTCAGATGTATTTGCTGAAGAAAAAGAAGGCATTGACGCGGCTGCACTAGTAGATCACAGAGTAGCGGTTGTTGGGATTACACCAATTGTGAATAAAGGCGTAGGAGTAAAAGAATTAACTAAAAAAGAATTACAAGATATTTTTACTGGAAAAATCAAGAATTGGAAAGAAGTAGGCGGAAAAGATTTAAAAATAGTTATTTTAAATCGTGCAACAGGAAGTGGAACACGCTCTACTTTTGAAAAATGGGCCTTAGACGGCAAAGAAAGTATCCAGGCTCAAGAGCAAGATTCAACAGGCATGGTGCGCCAAATTGTAGGAGATACACCAGGAGCTATCAGTTATGTGGCATTTTCATACGTCAATGATACGGTTAAAGCTCTATCAATTGATGGCGTGGAACCAACAGATAAAAATGTGACAACAAATAAATGGACGATTTGGTCTTACGAGCATATGTATACTAAAGGAGAGCCAACAGGATTAACAAAGGATTTTATTGAATTCATTTTATCACCTGATATTCAAAAAACAGTTGTAAAAAAATTAGGGTACCTACCTTCTGCTGATATGAAAGTAACAAGAACCGTCGATGGAGTTGTCAGTCCAATTGAGTAGCCCTTTCCTTACAAAGCGAAGCGAAACTTTACAAAGAGATACACAAAGCTTACACAAAAAGAAATCAAAATTAATATTCAAACCTTAAGATAAAGTTGTGGACGAGAGAAAAATAAAAGGACGTCTAACATTGCTTTGGAAAAGGATGGATAATGATGAAAGTTAATAACTTAGCAAAAGTTGTTTTCACAGTAGGTTTAGGTTTAACATTAGTAGCTTGTGGAGGAAATAAAACAGATTCATCAGCAAGCTCACAATCAAGCGAAAAAAATAGTGCACCAACAGAAACAATTACTGCAGTGGGTTCAACGGCTTTACAACCGCTAGTAGAAGCTGCTGCAGAAGAATATTCAACAGCCAACCCAGGGAACACGATTACCGTTCAAGGTGGCGGAAGTGGAACTGGATTAAGCCAAGTATCAAACGGCTCCGTAACAATTGGAAACTCAGATGTATTTGCTGAAGAAAAAGAAGGCGTAGATGCTAAGGCTCTTGTTGATCATAAGGTTGCCGTTGTAGGAATGGGACCTGTTGTGAATAAGAACGTAGGCGTTAAATCAATCTCTAAACAACAACTGATTGATATCTTTACTGGAAAAATTACCAACTGGAACGAAGTGGGGGGTAAAGATCAAAGTATCGTTGTTTTAAATCGTGCAAGCGGAAGTGGAACACGAGCGTCTTTTGAAAAATGGGCATTAGATGGACAAAAAGCAATCCAAGCCCAAGAGCAAGATTCATCGGGTGCTGTTCGTAAAATTGTTTCTGAAACACCAGGAGCAATCAGTTACTTGGCATTCTCTTATTTTGACGACAGTCTTTTAGCGTTATCTATTGATAACGTAGAACCAACTGAAAAAAATGTAGCAGACAACTCTTGGACGATTTGGTCTTACGAGCATATGTATACAAAAGGCAAACCGTCTAAAGATGTTCAAGCATTCTTAGATTATATGCTAACAGATGAAGTTCAAAAAGGCGTTGTTAAAAAATTAGGTTACCTTCCAATCAGTTCAATGAAAGTTGAACGCAGTCATGATGGAGTAATCAAATAGACTAAGAAATTTAGTTTAATGAGAAAAGGCGGCTGAGGGTTTTAGCAGTCGTCTTTTCCATTGACTAAAAAACGTCAAAGTCGTAATTTAAAGAGATTTCCAGTATTATTTACTTAAGTGAGAGCCTTAGGGTAAATCAAAAAGGCTGTTTGATAGCAAGACCATTATGTTGTGAGACATTCAATAAAGGAGGGTTTCTTTTGGAAGAAATTCATGAACGACTGTTAAAAAAATCAAAAAAGTCAAAATTAGAAACAATTGGTAAAAGTATTAGCTTTATCTGTATTGCCTTTATCGTGTTAGTTGTTGCATCAATTTTATATTTTGTAGCAAGTAAAGGAATCGCTACATTTACTACCAATAAAGTATCCCTTTGGGCGTTTCTAACGGGAACCGTTTGGAATCCAAGTGCTAAGGGAGCAGACGGCCAACCACTTGTTGGCGCGTTACCAATGATTACAGGTTCTTTTGTTGTAACGTTGCTTTCAGCAATTGTGGCAACACCCTTTGCATTAGGAGCAGCTATTTTTATGACAGAGATTTCACCAAAGACAGGAAAAAAAGTTTTACAGCCTGTTATTGAGTTGTTGGTGGGGATTCCTTCTGTTGTTTATGGTTTTATTGGCTTAACAGTGATTGTTCCATTTGTACGAAATACATTTGGTGGGAGTGGGTTTGGGATTTTAGCAGGAACCTTTGTCTTATTCGTTATGATTTTACCAACGGTAACAAGTATGACTGTAGATGCACTAAATTCAGTTCCAACGCATTACCGAGAAGCATCATTGGCGCTAGGTGCTACAAGATGGCAAACGATTTATAAAGTTGTTTTGCGTGCTGCGGTACCCGGTATTTTAACTTCAGTTGTTTTCGGGATGGCCCGCGCTTTTGGTGAAGCCTTAGCCATTCAAATGGTTGTAGGGAATGCAGCCTTAATGCCAAAAGATTTAGTATCACCGGCATCAACTTTAACGAGTATTTTAACAATGGGAATGGGAAATACAGTCATGGGATCATTAGAAAACAATGTCCTATGGTCATTAGCACTTATCCTATTAGTGATGTCATTGATTTTCAATATTGCCATCCGCATGATTGGTAAAAAAGGAGCTGTTAAATAGATGAATGCCAAAAGAGCAGATAAACTTGCAGTTAGCATTTTATATATTATTTCTGGAATAATTGTATTGATTTTATTCAGTTTATTAGCGTTTATTTTATGGCGCGGAATTCCTCATCTTTCATGGGACTTTTTAACAAAACCAGCAAAAACATTTGAAAAAGGTGGCGGAATAGGAATTCAACTATTCAATTCCTTCTATCTTTTGATTTTAACAATGATAATTAGTATTCCTATCTCGTTAGGAGCAGGAATTTATCTCTCAGAATACGCGAAGAAAAATTGGATTACTGATTTTGTTAGAACGGCAATTGAAGTATTAAGTTCACTGCCTTCAATTGTAGTCGGACTTTTTGGTTTTTTAATTTTCGTTGTACAATTAGGGTTTGGTTTTTCAATTTTATCAGGTGCCCTTGCATTAACTTTATTTAATCTTCCACTTTTAACTAGAACGGTAGAAGACTCTTTACGTGCGATTCCTTCCACTCAAAGAGAGGCTGGCCTAGCACTTGGTTTATCTCGTTGGGAGACCGTTACGCGCATCATTACACCAGCTGCATTGCCTGGTATTTTAACTGGGATGATTTTAGCAGCCGGACGTGTTTTTGGTGAAGCAGCAGCGTTAATTTATACAGCGGGTCAAAGTGCACCAGCTTTGGATTTTACAAACTGGAATCCGTTATACATTGCAAGTCCATTAAACCCACTACGTCCAGCAGAAACATTGGCTGTTCATATTTGGAAGGTAAATAGCGAAGGCATTATGCCTGACGCAGCGGCTGTTTCAGCTGGGGCATCAGCAGTATTAATTATTGCAGTACTTCTGTTTAATTTCCTTGCTCGTTTCCTTGGAAAATGGATTCATAAAAAAGCAACATCTGCATAAGAGCGAACTAGAAAAAGCTACGATTAAGGAGTGAATAAATTGCTAGAACAACAAAATCAGCTTGAAACCAATATTTTTAAAATGGATCGCGGGCAAGAAGTAGCTTTAAAAACCAATGATCTCCATGTATGGTATGGTCAAAATGAAGCCATTAAAGGTGTTTCTTTAGAATTTGAAAAAAATAAAATTGCTTCATTAATTGGCCCAAGTGGCTGTGGGAAATCCACTTATTTACGTGCTTTGAATCGAATGAATGATGAAATTTCGGGTACTAAAGTAACAGGTGAAATTATGTATCAAGGAATTGATGTTAATGCAAACAACATTGATGTTTACGAAATGCGTAAAAATATCGGCATGGTTTTTCAACGTCCGAACCCATTTAGTAAATCAATTTATGAAAACATTACATTCGCATTAAAACGTCATGGTCTAAAAGACAAGCATGAATTAGACGAAATAGTTGAAACCAGTTTAAAACAAGCAGCTCTATGGGATCAAGTCAAAGATAATTTGCATAAAAGTGCATTAGCATTATCAGGTGGACAACAACAACGTTTGTGTATTGCTAGAGCCATTGCGATGAAACCGGATATACTATTACTAGATGAGCCCGCAAGTGCACTAGATCCAATTTCAACGAGTAAGGTAGAAGATACGTTACTTTCTTTAAAAGAACAGTACACAATTGTAATTGTGACGCATAATATGCAACAAGCTGCTCGTATCAGTGACTATACAGCCTTTTTCTACATGGGAAATGTGATTGAATACGATGAAACTAGAAAAGTCTTTACACGACCTAAGATTCAGTCGACAGAAGACTATGTATCAGGACACTTTGGATAGGAGGAATCAAAGGTGAGTGAAAAAAATTATGTAATTGAGTCACGAAATGTTCATTTATACTATGGAAAAAATGAAGCCTTAAAAGGCATTTCATTAGATTTTGAACCTAAGGGAATTACTGCTTTGATTGGTCCAAGTGGTTGCGGGAAATCAACGTATCTAAGAACTTTAAATCGAATGAATGATTTGATTCCAAACGTTACAATCAATGGAACGGTGCTGTTAAAAGGCGAAGATATCTACGGTCCTAAGATGGATACGGTTAAGTTAAGAAAGCAAGTTGGAATGGTTTTTCAACAGCCAAATCCTTTTCCCTTCTCTATTTATGACAATGTTGCCTATGGGCTAAAGATTGCAGGTATGAAAGACAAAGCGAAGATGGATGCTATTGTAGAAGAGAGCTTAAAAAAAGCGGCAGTCTGGGAAGACGTTAAGGATAAGCTGAATAAAAGTGCCCTCTCATTATCTGGTGGGCAGCAACAACGTGTGTGTATTGCAAGAGTATTGGCAGTGGAACCAGAAGTCATTCTATTAGATGAACCAACAAGTGCTTTAGATCCCGTTTCAAGTGGAAAAATCGAAAATATGTTGCTAGAATTGAAAGAATATTATACCATGATAATGGTAACCCACAATATGCAACAAGCGTCACGTATTTCAGATAAAACCGCATTCTTTTTACAAGGAGATTTAATTGAATTTGGAGATACAAGACAAATCTTTACAAATCCACACGAAAAAGAAACCGATGATTATATTTCTGGACGCTTTGGTTAATTAAAAATAATGAGGAGGAATTATCCGTGAGACGAGTTTTTGAAGAGGAATTAAATGACTTACACTTGCGTTTTTCTGAAATGGGCATGATGGTAAATGAAGCCATCTATAAATCGGTTAAAGCTTTTATCAATCACGATAAAGAGTTAGCAAAAGAGGTTATTGCTAATGACCATTTCATTAATGAACGTGAATTAGATTTAGAAAAAAGAAGTTTTGAAATGATAGCCTTACAACAACCGGTTACAACCGATTTAAGAATTATTGTAACGGTTATGAAGGCGAGTTCAGATTTAGAGAGAATGGCGGATCATGCAGTAAGTATTGCGAAATCAACTATTCGAGTAAAAGGAAACAAACGCATCCCTGAAATTGAAGCAGAAATTGCAGATATGGCAGATAAAGTAAAAGTGATGGTAGAGGAAGTTTTAGAAGCTTACGTAAAAAATGATTCTAAGAAAGCCAAAAAAATCGCAAAAATGGATGGCGAAGTTGATTTATACTTCAAGCAAATCTATAAAAGCTGTATTGAAGAAATGAAAGCCAACTCAGAAATCGTTGTTGGTGCTTCAGATTATATGTTAGTTGCAGGTTACTTAGAACGTATTGGTGATTATGTTACCAATATTTGTGAGTGGATTGTTTACCTTTCTACTGGAAAAGTATCTGAATTAAATACAACAAATAAAAAATAAAACGAATGGCAAAAGTTAGCAAGTTTAACTTTTGTCATTTTTTTGTTTTGACTTGAAATAAAAATAAACATATGATAATATAAAAATATGAACAGACGAACATTTGAAAAGAGGGAAATAAATGACTTTTGAAAATAAAAAATTAACGGATCAAACAATACAACGCGTCAGTCAAATTTTCAAAGTATTGAGTGATCCCACTCGGATTTCAATCTTATACTTATTAGAAAAGCAAGAACTTAACGTAGGAGCGATTGCCCAATGTTTAGGGATGGAACAATCAGCAGTCTCACATCAACTTAGAACTCTAAGAACCGCTAATTTAGTCAAATCAAGACGCGATGGCAAAACAATTTACTACAGTCAAGATGATGAACACGTATTAGATTTACTAACTCAAGCAGTAAAACATACCAAACATATTCAATAGAAAGGGTGAGAAAGATGAAAAGATATCCAGTCAAAGGATTAGATTGCGCCGATTGCACATTAAGGCTAGAAACCCAGATCAATCGTTTAGAAAATGGGACAGATGCGAAATTAAACTACACAACAAGTACTTTAGTGGCTTCAGAAAACTTAGATTTAAAAGCTGTTGAAAAAATATTAGCAACTGAAAATGCTCGATTAGTAACCTCAGTTCAAAATAATCAAGAAGAGGATCATGGAGATCACGAGCACAATCACGAAGATGGAGATACAAAGATGGTGATTACAAAAGTCATTATTTCAGTTATCCTCCTACTAATTGGAATTTTTGTAGAAGATAATGGGCAAACCTATTTTTCACTAGCTTTGTATTTTGTAGCAACCGTTCTAAGTGGATGGCCAACTTTCAAACAAGGAGCAAAAAACCTCACACGGTTTACCTTTAACATTGATACTTTAATGACCATTGCATTAATTGGTGCGTTTGCTATTGGTGAGTATCGAGAAGGAACCTTGGTTGCAATTCTCTTCGGTGTAAACGAATGGCTTGAAGGATTGGGAATGATGCAAGCTCGAAAATCAATGGAGAGTCTTTTAAATGTTCAACCTAAATTCGCAATGCGGGTAAAAAATGGAATTGAAGAAAAAGTTTCTATCGACCAATTAGCAATTGGCGATGTGGTAAAAGTCATTGCGGGTGAACAAATTCCTTCTGATGGGATTGTCCTTAAAGGGACAAGTTCAGTCAATGAAAGTGCCATTACAGGAGAGTCTGTCCCTGTTGAAAAACAGATTGATGCAACGGTTTTTGGCGGAAGCATTAACAATGATGGAACGTTATTTATTACGTTAACAAAAGCGTATCAAGACTCCGCATTAGCCAAAATTTTAAATTTAGTTTATGAAGCACAAGAAACGAAAACACAAACTGAACTATTCATTAACAAATTTGCTAAATATTACACACCGTTGATTATGCTCCTAGCAGTGCTCGTAATGATTGTTCCACCTTTATTCTTAGGAGCTGAGTGGATGCCATGGTTATACGAAGGATTGGCAGTTTTAATTATCGGTTGTCCATGTGCACTAGTCCTTTCTTCTCCAATTGCTTTAGTAGCAGGTATTACAAAATCAGCTCGCATTGGTATTTTGATTAAAGGAGGCAATCACTTAGAAACACTTGGTCGCTTAGAAACAATTGCATTTGATAAAACAGGAACTTTAACAGAAGGAAAACTGGCTGTGAGTGATGTTAAAGTATATCGTCCTGAATTTTATCAAATTAGTCGTTTAATGGAACAAGAATCGATGCATCCAATTGCTAAAGCAATTGTTAGCTATACCTTAGAAAACAATTCGCAAGAAGACTCGCTACAAGTTGAAGAGTTGGTAACAGTAGCTGGTAGTGGATTAACTGGTAAAATAAAGGATACTCATTATTTCCTGGGAAATGAACGTCAAATACCGGAAGAGCTTTTAACAAAAGAAATCAAAAAAGACATTGAATATTTTAAAGAAAATGGACGTACCTTAGTGATTACAGCTAGTGAAACAGAAGTTTTAGGTATCTTTGGTTTAACCGACAAAATCAGAAGTGAAAGTAAAGAAATCATTTCTGATTTGCATAAACTAGGAATGAAAAAAGTTGTAATGCTCACAGGGGATCACGAAAAAATTGCAGAAAGTGTTGCAAATGAACTAGGAATCGATGAAGTTCATAGTTCATTATTACCAGAACAAAAACTTGACTTAATTGACGAACTATCAACGAAAGGGATTACAGCAATGGTTGGAGATGGTGTGAACGATTCACCAGCCTTAGTAAAAAGCGATTTAGGCATTGCGATGGGGAAAGGGACAGATAGCGCAATTGAAGTTGCGGATGTTGTTTTGATGCAAGACCACTTAGGTCGCTTGCCAGATGCGATTCGAATTGCAAAATTAGTAAAAAAAATTATTCGAATCAATATTTCGATTGCCTTAGGATTAAAAGTAATTGCGTTGCTATTAACTATTCCAGGTTGGTTGACACTATGGTTTGCGATTTTAGCTGATATGGGTGCAACAATATTGGTTACGTTAATTAGTTTGACTATCTTATTACCAATGAGAAAACTAGGCAAAAAATAAACAAATTCGATCACTCACTTATTTTAGTGAGTGGTCCTTTTGGTATTTTGTCGATAGACTTGCTATGATAAATAAGTGAAACTATACAGAATCAGTAAAATATGATAGGATAATAAAAATTTACCAAAAAGAAAGGATGATGTGAGAATGGGAATGCATCAATACATTAAAAGTTTAAGCGATTTAGAAAATATAATTCGGTGTCCAGGGAAGTTTAAATACGAAGATCATTCAGTTGCGTCGCATTCATTTAAAGTAACCCAAATTGCTCAATTTTTAGGTACTGTAGAAGAGCAAGCAGGGCAAGAAATCAATTGGCGCTCGCTATATGAAAAAGCCTTGAATCATGATTATACCGAGTTGTTTATCGGAGATATTAAGACTCCAGTCAAATATGCAACGCCTGCGTTAAGAGAAATGCTAGCTGACGTAGAAGATTCAATGATGGAGAATTTTGTGAAAAAGGAAATTCCTGAAGAGTTTCAAGCTGTCTATTTAGAACGTTTAAAAGAAGGAAAAGACTCCTCGTTAGAAGGACAAATTTTATCTGTTGCAGATAAAGTCGATTTATTATATGAATCATTTGGCGAGATTCAAAAAGGAAATCCAGAAAGTGTATTTACAGAGATTTATGAAGAGTCATTGAAAACAATTTTGGAGTTTGACCATTTAGCCAGTGTAAACTATTTCTTAGAAGAAGTACTCCCAGATTTGTTGAGTGGCAACTTTACGAATCAAGAACAGCTCCAAAAAATATCAAAAAGAATTTTAAATAAAACAAAATTATGAACAAACGTTCCCTAAATGAATTGTTTTGTGATATGATAGAAGTAACTAAAATAGGAAGTCTAATGCTTCCTATTTTTTATGAACAAATTTTTCCAAAAAAACTTAAATAAAAAACAAAGGAAGTAAACAAATGGCAAATGATAAAATTACCGTTCATGGCGCACGTTCTCATAATTTAAAAAACATTGATGTTACGATTCCTCGTGATAAGTTAGTCGTTTTAACTGGACTTTCAGGATCTGGAAAAAGCTCACTGGCATTTGATACTTTGTATGCAGAAGGACAAAGACGCTATGTTGAAAGCTTGTCTGCATATGCACGGCAATTTTTAGGCCAAATGGATAAACCAGATGTAGACAGCATTGATGGACTAAGCCCTGCTATTTCAATCGATCAAAAAACCACTAGTCGAAATCCGCGTTCAACTGTTGGAACAGTCACTGAGATCAACGATTATCTGCGTTTACTGTATGCTCGAGTAGGGCATCCAATTTGTCCAAATGATGGAACCGAGATTACCAGCCAAACCGTTGAACAGATGGTGGATCGTGTGTTAGAGCTACCTGAAAAAACAAAGATTCAAATATTAGCACCTGTTGTTGTAGGAAAAAAAGGACAACATAAAAAAGTATTCGATATGATTAAACGAGAAGGTTATGTTCGTCTTCGTGTCGATAAAGAAATGTATGATATCTCTGATGAAATCGAGCTTGAAAAAACCAAAAAACATGATATTGATATTGTCATTGACCGTATTGTTGTTAAAGAAGGCATTCGTTCACGTTTATTTGATTCATTTGAAGCAGCATTGCGTTTGGCAGAAGGTTACGCCGTTGCAGATGTGATAGGTGAAGAAGAAATTTTATTTAGTGAACACTATGCATGTCCTTATTGTGGCTTTACAGTTGGAGAATTAGAACCTCGTTTATTCTCTTTTAACGCACCATTTGGAGCTTGTCCAGAATGTGACGGCTTAGGAATGAAATTAGAAGTTGATTTGGATTTAGTTATTCCCGATAAAAAGAAAACACTTAGAGAAGGCGCCATTGCTCCTTGGAATCCAATTAGTTCTAATTATTACCCTCAAATGTTAGAACAAGCCTGTCTTCATTTTAAAATTGATTTAGACACACCTTTTGAAAAATTGCCAGAATCAGCAAAAGAGTTGATTCTGAATGGGTCAGATGGTAAGTTATTTCACTTCCATTATGAAAATGATTTTGGTGGGATTCGTGACGTGGATGTTCCTTTTGAAGGCGTTGTTCGCAATATTTCTCGAAGACATGATGAAACCAATAGTGATTTTACAAGGGAGCAAATGCGTACGTATATGACGGAGTTGCCTTGTCAAACTTGTAACGGTTATCGTTTAAATCGCCAAGCGTTGTCTGTTAAAGTCAATGGAACGGATATCGGACAAGTTTGTGAATACGCAATTGGAGATGCTGTTGAATTCTTTGACCATTTAACATTGTCCAATCAAGAAGAAATGATTGCAAAACCCATCTTGAAAGAAGTTCATTCACGATTAAGATTTCTGGAAAATGTCGGATTAGACTATTTAACGTTAAGTAGAACTGCGGGCACATTATCTGGTGGAGAAGCACAAAGGATCCGGTTGGCTACACAAATTGGTTCAAATTTGTCAGGAGTTCTTTATATTCTTGACGAACCCTCTATTGGTCTTCACCAACGGGACAACGATCGCTTGATTGGTTCCTTGAAAAAAATGCGAGATTTAGGGAACACACTAATTGTTGTAGAACATGATGAAGATACCATGCGTGAGGCAGACTATTTAATTGATATCGGACCTGGCGCTGGCGAACGTGGTGGGGAGATTATGGCTGCCGGGACACCAGCAGAAGTCGAAAGAAATCCCAATTCTTTAACAGGTGAGTATTTATCGGGTAAGAAATTTATTCCAATCCCAGAAAAAAGACGGAAAGAAAATAAAGGGAAAATACGAGTTACTGGCGCTACGGAAAATAACTTGAAAAACTTAACCGTTGACTTTCCAATTGGACGTTTTGTTGCGGTTACTGGTGTGTCAGGTTCAGGAAAAAGTACACTAGTAAATAGTATCTTGAAGAAAGCTTTATCAAAAGAACTGACACGAACAAAAGCGAAGCCAGGTAAGTTCAAAAAAATAACAGGCTATGAAGAGCTAGAAAAAGTAATTGATATCGATCAAAGTCCAATCGGCCGTACGCCAAGGAGTAATCCAGCGACATATACCAGTGTATTTGATGATATTCGTGATTTATTTGCACAAACGAATGAAGCGAAAATTCGTGGCTATAAAAAAGGCCGTTTTAGTTTTAATGTAAAAGGTGGCCGCTGTGAGGCTTGTCGTGGAGATGGAATTTTAAAAATTGAGATGCATTTTTTACCAGATGTTTACGTTCCTTGTGAGGTTTGTCATGGAACAAGATATAATTCTGAAACATTAGAAGTTCATTATAAAGGTAAGAATATCTCTGAAATTTTAAACATGACAGTTGAAGAAGCCGTAAAATTCTTTGAGCATATTCCAAAAATCCATCGCAAATTAGCAACGATTGTGGATGTTGGATTAGGCTACGTAACACTGGGTCAACCTGCAACAACTCTTTCTGGTGGGGAAGCGCAACGAATGAAATTAGCTAGTGAATTGCATAAAAAATCAAATGGTAAAAGTTTTTATATTTTAGATGAACCAACAACAGGATTGCATACAGATGATATCGCGCGTCTTTTAGTCGTCTTGAACCGCTTAGTTGAATCAGGTAATACGGTGCTTGTAATCGAACACAACTTAGATGTTATTAAAACAGCAGATTACTTGATTGATTTAGGCCCAGAAGGCGGTGCGGGTGGCGGCACACTAGTAGCCAAGGGAACTCCTGAAGAGGTCATTAAAGTAAAAGAAAGTTATACTGGAAAATATTTGGCAGCAATTCTAGAGCGAGACAAGGCTCGTATGAAAAATTAATCAAGAGACTTCTTTAAAGCTTTTGTAGCTTTAAGGAAGTTTTTTCGTTGTATTAAGAGTATTCGCAAATACACAGCCCTTTCATTTATAAACCGATTTTTTTATTTTTCATCGTTAAAATGGTAAACTAATTAGTGTAGAAAAGGTTAATTAATAGAAGTTCAGACTATATGTTGAATGATAAATCGTTCTTAAGTCCTATGACAATTTACCAAAAGAAAGGCATAATATGAGTATAGCAAGACAAATGAATCTTGCATCAGTATTTCAATCGTCCGCAAATGATAAATAGATAGGAAAGAATGAAGGAGGAAATCAACATGAAAGAAAGAGAAAGAATTTTAGAATTAGTGAAACAAGGAATCATTTCAACTGAAGAAGCATTAGTCTTATTGGAAAGTGCAGCTAAAAAAGAAGGCAAAGAAGCGGTGAAAAAAGATCAGTCAAATGTTCAAAAACCAATTCCACCAACTGAACCAGAAGCAGAAATAGAAAACCCTGAACCAGTTTTATCGGATGCAGCTGAATCAGTAGAAGAAGGGCGTGCACGTTTAGAAAAAGAACAAAAGGAAGATCACGACCGCTTAGAAGCAATTCTCGAAGAGTTGGCAAATGAAGCCTCTGGATATTCAGTAGAGTTAGATCAAACCAATCAATCAATTAAAGAATTAACCGATCAAATTAAATTGAAAAAAGAAGAAATGATGGTTATAGAAACAAAAGAAGAACTTGAAACATTAACTGAAGAGGATCAAGCAAGAACAACGATTCTTGAAGATGAAATTACAGCATTAGAAGAAGAAGTAACTTCATTAGAAGAAGAAAAAACGATTCTTGAAGATAAACTTAAAAATATTAAAAGAAAACAGTGGGGAACACATAAAAAAACAATTACTGACAAATTTGAATTGCCAGATGATTGGAAAGAATCCGCTACTGAAACAATGAATCAAGTAGGTGAAAAAGTAACCGAAGCGAGCACACAATTTGGTAAATTTATGAAAGACACCTTTAATACCGTGATGGAAAATATTGACTGGAAAGACGTGAATATTCGCGTACCAGGAATCGCAGCTACGAAGTTCGATCATGAATTTAACTATCCAGAAAGTGCTGCTTCTATCATTGATGTGAAAGTAGCCAATGGCGATGTAGTCTTTAAAAATTGGGACAGTCAAGACATCAAGGTTGAAGCGTCTATTAAAATTTATGGAAAAATGGATGTTGAAAATCCCTTTGAAGCTTTCTTAGAAAGAAGCACAATTGAAGTCAATGATGAAAGTTTGCTCTTCCATGTACCTAACAAACGCATTCGTTGTGATTTAGTTTTCTATCTACCAGAAAGAACCTACGATCATACAGCATTGAAATTATTAAATGGAAATGTGAAGTTTGAAGAATTTGAAGGAAAAGATATCTACGTAAAATGCACAAATGGAAATATAACTTTTGATCGTTTAACTGCAACTATGCTTGAAACAGATGGTGTGAATGGCAATGTTTCAGTAATTGAGAGCACTGTGCGAGATCTTTTGGTTCACAGTATCAATGGAGAAATTGTTGCTCGCGGAGATGTGAAAAGTGGTAATTTATCAACGGTCAATGGTGCTATTAAGGTAACCTTATCTGGAGATGACTTGAAACGTCTTGAAGCAAGTTCTGTAAATGGAACAGTCAAAGTTGCGTTACCACGAGCAATCAGTATTGAAGGAAATGCAAAGAGTAATTTAGGCTCAATTCAAAGCCGTTTAGAAAATATTGAAGTAGTTAAAGAGAAAAAAGATCGTACAAATCAATTATTAGAGTTTAGACGTGTGGCAAATGAAGATACATTGGTTGTAAAATTATCAACAACAACGGGAAGTATCTTAATTAAAGACACGGATCAGTAAGAAAATTGGGGGAGCTTTTTCCCCCAGTCTTTATATCAAAATTTAAAGAGGGTGGCACAAATGAAAAAATTAACAAAATCAAGAAAAGATAGAGTTTTAAGTGGGGTATTAGGTGGGATTGCTGAGTACTTTGGAATTGACGCAACAATCTTAAGAATTATTTTTGTTGTTGCTGCATTCTTTAGCTTTGGTTCACCAGTTATTCTATACATCATTTTAGCAATCTGTATCCCTGAACCAAAACGCGATACAACAGATTCTAATTATGGAAATCGTTACTATTCAACGAATTATGAAGACTATCATGGCAAAAAAAAAGTGAAACAAGAAAAACGCAAAGAAGCAGAGAAAGTTGAAGATGATGACTGGAGTGATTTCTAATGAAATTTTGGCAGGGTGTTTTGGTTAATGCTTTGTTGTTCTTAGCATTATCAGGTTTTTTCAGAGCAACATTTTATGTTGAGAGTATTTGGATAGCGTTAGCAGCTAGTTTAGTTTTAGCTGTTTTAAATATGTCGATCAAACCGATCTTAAGCATTTTATCCTTGCCAATTACTTTTTTAACATTAGGATTCTTTAGTATTGTGATCAATGCGTTTATGTTGAAGTTAACAGCTGCAATTGTAGGTAGCGGATTTCATTTTGCTACATTTGGCACAGCAATGTGGGTGGCGATTTTATTATCACTTGCAAATTTATTTATCTCAAGTCGAGTTTCAACCGAATAGGGGTATCAATTTAAAGCATCGATGGATTTCGATGCTTTTTTTGTTTGTATAATAAGAAAATTTTAAGTGTTCATTAAATCAGTATTGATAAACCTTTAAAGAAATTCAATATAATGTTAAAATGGAAGATAGACAGAAACAAGCTTATTTGCGAAGAGGAGAAAAAACGATGACTAGTAGTGTAACGGTAAGAGAATTAGTGGATACGCTTCGTTTAGATGTACATAACGGAGAAGAACATCTAGATCGTTTGATTACGACTAGCGATGTTTCACGACCAGGATTAGAGTTAACAGGTTATTTTAATTATTATCCACAAGAACGAGTTCAGTTATTTGGAAAAACTGAAACGTCTTTTTCAGAAAGAATGACCAGTGAAGAGCGTCTTATTGTCATGAGAAGAATGTGTCAGCCCAATACGCCTGCGTTTATTTTATCAAGAGACTTAGTTCCGCCAAAGGAATTGGTTCAAGCGACTACAGAAGCTGGAATTCCTTTGATTTTGTCACGATTAACGACCACAAGGTTATCAAGTAATGTAACAAATTTCTTAGAAGGTAAACTAGCAGAACGGATTTCCATGCATGGAGTTTTAATTGATGTTTATGGACTAGGAGTCTTAATTACAGGGGATAGCGGTGTTGGGAAAAGTGAAACTGCTCTTGAATTAATTCAACGTGGACATCGTCTGGTAGCAGATGATCGTGTTGAAATTCATCAACAAGATGAACAGACAGTTGTTGGAGAATCACCTGATATTCTACGCCATCTTATTGAAATTCGAGGCATCGGTATTATTGATGTGATGAATTTATTTGGGGCGGGAGCTGTTCGTAGTAGTAAAACGATTCAAGTAATCGTGAATTTAGAAACGTGGACAAAAGAGAAGAAATTTGATCGTCTTGGTGGCGGAGAAGAAATCACACGTATTTTTGACGTAGACGTTCCTAAAATATCGATTCCAGTTAAAACCGGTCGTAACTTAGCGATTATTATTGAAGTAGCAGCAATGAATTTTAGAGCGAAGAGTATGGGCTATGATGCTACGAAAACCTTTGAAAAAAATCTAGAAATTTTGATTGAGAAAAACTCTCAGGACAAATAAGAATGGAGAATATAGCATGAATCTATTATTAGGTGCAATCAATCCAATCGCCTTTTCACTAGGCGGGTTAGAAGTTCATTGGTATGGTGTTATTATTGCATCGGCTGTCTTATTGGCTATTTTTATGAGCACTCATGAGTCGGAAAAATTAGGGATTAAGGGCGACGACTTGATTGATATGATGTTGTGGGCATTGCCAATTTCGATTATAGGGGCTAGAATCTATTATGTTGCGTTTGAATGGCGTTACTACGTTGCACATCCTTCAGAAATTATTGCGATTTGGAATGGTGGCATTGCCATTTATGGAGGTTTGATTGCTGGAGGGTTGACGGTTTACTGGTTTACTAAAAAAAGAGGCTTGCCATTTTGGCTAGTATTAGATATTGCAGCACCTAGTGTTTTAATTGCACAAGCAATTGGACGTTGGGGAAACTTTATTAATCAAGAAGCCCATGGAGAAGAAACATCAAGAGCTTTTTTAGAAAATTTACATTTGCCTTCGTTTATTATCAACAATATGAAAATTGACGGAATCTATTATCAACCGACCTTTTTTTATGAATCTTTATGGAATGTGATTGGATTTGTGCTATTAGTGATTCTTAGAAAGAAATTCCATTTATTAAAACGTGGAGAAGTTGCTTTAAGCTATGTCATATGGTACTCATTCGGTCGTTTCTTTATTGAAGGTTTGAGGACAGATAGTTTGATGTTGCTACAGACGATTCGTGTCTCACAATTATTGTCAGTTGTTTTATTTGTAGGTGCAATTGTGTTATGGTATTACCGCAGAAAAAAATATCCAGAAAACCCTTATTATTTAGATGGCGTTACTTCTATTTAAGTTAAGGCAAGAAAGTAGGGTTACAAGTGTCAATTGAAACAGTGTTATTTGATTTTGATGGTACGTTAGCAGATACGAATGCATTGATTAGTCAGTCACACTTAGCCGTTTTGGAAGAGTATTTTCCAGGAGAGTATGATTTAGAAAGTGTTCGAGCCTTTAATGGACCTACTTTAGAGATGGTCTACGGTAAGTTGAATCCGTTGGAAAAAGAAACGATGATTGCTAAATATAGACACTTTAATGAAACACATCATGATGAGATGGTAACGATTTTTGAAGGTGTTGCTGAAAATTTAGATCGGTTAAAGTCTGCAGGTATTCGATTAGCAGTTGTTTCAAGCAAACGAAATGACGTGTTGCTAAGGGGGTTGGATCTTTTAAATTTAAAAGAGTACTTTGAAGTGATTGTAGGTGGCTTAGACTATAAAAAAGCAAAACCAGATCCTGAGCCTATCTATGTGGCTCTTGAGCAGTTAAAGGTCGATTTCGAAACAGCAATTATGGTGGGGGACAATTCTCATGATATTGAATCTGCCAACAATGCTGGGATTGTATCAGTTTTTGTAGAATGGTCAGAAAAAACACTAGCAGAAATTAAACCGTACCACCCAGATGTAACCGTCACGTCTATGACGGATTTAGCTGATTATGTAATTAGAAATAAAGCAAGAATTAAAGGAGATTGAATATGTCGAAGAAAATCGCTGTACTTGGTGCAGGATCATGGGGTACGGCCCTTGCAATGGTACTAGATGAAAATGGTCATGACGTTCGTTTGTGGGGAAATAATGTCGAACAAATGAGTGCAATTAATAACGATCATTGTAATGCCCGTTATTTACCGGAAATTCAATTATCAAAAAGCATCAAAGGGTTTACAGATTTACAATTAGCCGTTGAAGGTGTTGATGTTGTGCTTTTGGTTGTTCCAACAAAAGCTATGCGTTCAGTTGCAAGTCAGCTAGCAGATGTATTAACTTCGCCTGTTATAATTGCTCATGCTAGTAAAGGTCTAGAACAAGAAACACATAAACGAATTTCGGAAGTACTAGAAGAGGAAATTCCATCTGAATTGAGAACGGCCGTTGTTGTTTTGTCTGGTCCTAGTCACGCGGAAGAAGTAGCAGTTAAGGACATTACGACGATAACGTCAGCTTCTACTAATCCGGCAGGAGCAGCATTCATTCAGTCCTTATTTATGAATCGCTATTTCCGTGTATACACCAATGAAGATATTATTGGTGTTGAAATGGGAGCAGCTTTGAAAAATATTATCGCTGTTGGAGCTGGAGCGCTTCATGGATTAGGGTACGGAGATAATGCAAAAGCAGCTTTAATGACTCGAGGACTTGCTGAAATTAGTCGCTTAGGTGTTGCTTTTGGAGCGCAACCTCTGACCTTTATTGGATTAAGTGGTGTGGGGGATTTGATTGTGACTTGTACGAGCGTACACTCAAGAAACTGGCGGGCAGGCGATTTACTTGGAAAAGGTCATAACCTACAAGAAGTATTAGATAACATGGGGATGATTGTTGAGGGAGTTTCCACAACGAAAGCAGCATATGAGTTAGCAAAACAAAAAAATATTGAAATGCCAATTACAGAAGCAATCTATGATGTTTTATACAATAAGACAGATGTCAAAGAAGTTGTTTCTAATTTAATGACAAGAGATGGAAAAGCAGAAGGCTAAATTGATACAAAACTATTATTAGGAGGAAATAAAATGCAAAAAGTAAGAAAAGCAGTTATTCCAGCTGCTGGATTAGGAACACGATTTTTACCCGCAACAAAAGCAATGGCAAAGGAAATGTTGCCAATTGTAGATAAACCAACCATTCAATTTATTGTAGAAGAAGCGATTAATTCAGGAATTGAAGATATTCTAATTGTGACAGGGAAAAGCAAGCGTCCAATTGAAGATCATTTTGACTCAAATCCAGAATTAGAAGCAAATTTAAAAGAAAAAGATAAACTTGAACTATTAAAATTAGTTGAAGAAACAACAGGATTGAATCTTTACTTTGTTCGTCAATCTTATCCCAAAGGATTAGGTCATGCTGTTTTACAAGCGAAGGCATTTGTTGGCAATGAGCCTTTTGTCGTAATGCTAGGTGATGACTTGATGGAGGATACTGTCCCATTAACGAAACAATTAATGGATGGTTACGAAAAAACACATGCTTCAAATATTGCTGTGATGAAAGTTCCTCATGAGGATACTTCAAAATACGGCATTATTGATCCTGAAATGGAAGTAGAAAAAGGATTATTCCATGTACGTAAATTTGTTGAAAAACCAGATCCAAAAGATGCACCAAGTGATTTAGCTATTATTGGTCGTTATTTATTAACACCAGAAATTTTTGAAATCTTAGAAAATCAAGCTCCTGGAGCAGGAAATGAAATTCAATTGACGGATGCCATTGACACATTAAATAAAACACAACGCGTTTTTGCACATGAATTTAAAGGCACAAGATATGACGTTGGCGATAAATTTGGTTTCTTAAAAACAAGCATCCAATATGGTCTGAAACATCCTGAAGTGAAAAATTCATTACGTGAATACATTATTCAATTAGGCAGCGAATTAGCTAATGAAGACGCTAAAGAAGCTGAAAAAGTAGATAAAGCTCCGAAGAAAAAATAATAAACGAAGTTAACTAAAAAAGGACTGGCTAATTTAATCAATTAGCCAGTCCTTTTTTTAATCAGATAATTTAAACTTACTTTTCCAAACATCTGATTTCCAACGATAAAGCATCAATAAACTTCGCAAAATTTCATCGATTGCATAGGCTAACCAAACGCCAACTAAACCAAGTCCAAATTTGATGGCTAGTAAATAAGAGAAGGGTAAACTAATAATCCAGAGGACAATAATACTACAAATCAACGGATATTTCACGTCGCCACTCGCATTTAAAGCGCCAACC
Source organism: Carnobacterium divergens (assembly GCF_900258435.1). NCBI lineage: Bacteria > Bacillati > Bacillota > Bacilli > Lactobacillales > Carnobacteriaceae > Carnobacterium > Carnobacterium divergens. The sequence continues at coordinate 886,568 of NZ_LT992558.1, forward strand.
AAAATCATATTGACAGCTCGCCCGGCTTCTAAAAAGATATCGACTAAGAAAACCTGTTTCGCAATCACTAGAACGGTCAGACTGGAAGTGAAAACGCCCATAATCGGTGTAATAAATAACCAAATTAAAAAGGTAATAACAACAGATAGAACAACGCCTATTTTCACACTACGAATGCCTCGGCGGTAGGCACGATCAATTTCGCCAGCACCAACATGCCGACCAATCATAATTTGTGTTCCTTGACTTAGCGAAGCTGCAGCAAGTGAGACGAATTGAGTAATTGCGTTAACGTAAGATTTGGCTACTAATGCATCTTGTCCTAAGGTTGCAACAATCGTTGTGACAACAACTTGCGCTGCTTGATAGGAAAGAGCTTCTCCTGAAGAAGGGAGCCCGTAACTTAAAACCGATTTTAAATTTTTAAAAGAAAAATCTTTAAAATTTGTAAATGAAATGCGATAACGAACATGGCGGTGGAGCAAATAAATTGCGATAACTAAACCTACAGAATTCCCAACAATACTTGAAACAGCCATGCCTGGAACACCGAAAATAGGTAAGCCAAAGGGGCCATACAAAGCAAAGAAATTTCCAATAACTGCAATAATACTTGCAAATAGAGGAACAAGTAAAGCAGGTTTTGTAAAACCATGACTACGCATAATCGCAATCATAGTAGTTGTCAGAGAAGTTAAAAACATTCCGCCACCAAATATTTTCAAATAGCCAGCCCCTATTTCAACTAATTCAGGACTTAGTTGCATCCATTGGAGGAAATAAGTTGAAAAGAAGATAAAAATGGTACTGATTAAAAAACCAAGAACTAAAGCCGCAGTTAAAGACGTAGTAATCACCGATTGGATTCGTTCTCTTCTTTTTGCACCAATTAATTGGGCAATGATAATTTGAGTTCCGACACTTACAAATCCAAAAATAAATACGGTTAGATTCAAGATTTGATTGGATGCACCAATAGCAGCCACAGCACTTTCTGAATATTTTGAAATCATTAGTACATTAATATTTCCAATAATAACCCTTAAAAAAAGTTCCACAAAAATTGGCCAACTTAAACTAATGAGCTCATTATCTGAATGAAGACGCTTCTTTTTGACCATAGGGACCTCCTTTATGATTTTAATTGACTTGCAGATATAATAGCTGAATTTAAGTAAAATTACGAGTAGAATTACTTTAAAAACAATATTTTTTAAGTGTATGTTAAATGCGAAAAAGAAACAATGGACATTTTTCTTTTTTTCGCAAAATAATTTTCTCCATCATGAATACAGGAATCCAAAATAGGTGCTATCCCACCTGAAATGTCTGTGTTATACTTAAAGACAAAGTTCAAAAAAGGAGGCGAAAAGATGTCTGATTCTGAAAATAAGCGAGCACCGATTATTGAGTTTTTCCCATCAAGTGAATATTACTTTAGTTTAGGGATTGCGGCGTTTCAAAAAAACGATATCCTCAAGGCTAAAAAATATTTAAATCGTGCAGCGACACTTTGTAAAACAGAGGAAGAAAAAATTTTTGCTCTTTGCCAACTAGCCATTTGCCATCAGCACGCCGGTGAATTTAATGAATCCATTGCTATTTTAGATACATTGATTGAAGAAAGTGGCGACATTTTTAGTGAAGCTTATTATTTTCAAGCAAACAATTATGCTTTTTTAGAGGACTTAGAGGAAGCATTGGAATTAGTAAAAATGTATTTAAAAGAAGATCCTGCCGGTGATTTTATTGAAGAAGCAACTGAATTAAAGCAAACTTTAGAAATGGAATTGAAAGGGTACTAATTTTTTGTAAGCAAATTAGTAGACGAATGCTTCCATTCATATTAAAGTAGATGAATAGCAGTAAGAATCGAGAAGTAAAGGGAGCGAAAACATGGAATCAAATGAAAAAATTTATGATGTGGTCATTATTGGATCAGGTCCAGCAGGAATGACAGCAGCGCTATATGCATCAAGATCAAACTTATCAACCTTGATGCTTGAAAGAGGCGTTCCAGGTGGTCAAATGATTAATACAGCTGAGATTGAAAATTATCCAGGGTTTTTAAGTATTTTAGGACCTGAATTATCGGATAAAATGTTTGAAGGATCAAAACAATTTGGTGCTGAATACGCCTATGGAGACGTTCAAGAAATACAAGATGGAAAAGAATATAAAACCATTACAGCAGGCGGAAAAGAATATAAAACACGTGCAATTATTATCGCTACTGGAGCAGAACATCGTAAACTAGGAGTTGCTGGCGAAAATGAATACAACGGACGCGGTGTGTCTTATTGTGCAGTATGTGATGGTGCCTTCTTTAGAAATAAAGAATTGATTGTAATTGGTGGCGGAGATTCGGCGGTTGAAGAAGGAACGTATTTAACTCAATTTGCTAGTAAAGTAACGATTGTTCATCGTCGCGGTGAGTTACGTGCTCAAAAAATATTACAAGACCGTGCATTTAAAAATGAAAAAGTTGACTTTATATGGAACGCAACAGTATCCGAAATTCATGGAGATGACATGAAAGTAACGGGAGCGACTTTAGTTGATACAAAAGATGGTTCAACGAAAGAAATTACCGCTGATGGAGCGTTTATCTATGTAGGTATTTTACCTCAAACAAATTCTTTTAAAAACTTAGGAATTACAGATGAAGAAGGCTGGATTATTACGAATGATGAGATGGAAACAGCAATTCCAGGTATTTTTGCTGTTGGCGATGTTCGTCAAAAAACATTACGTCAAGTTACTACCGCTGTTGGCGATGGCGGTCAAGCAGGACAAGCTGTCTTTAAATACGTAGAAGAATTAAAAGAAAGTTTAGAAAAATAAAAATGCGGACACAAAGAATCTTTAGTTCTCTAAAGGTTCTTTTTTTGTAACTAAAACATAAGATTTTTGAAATTTCTCCAAAATGAGTGAAAGCCTATGCAAGAAGTGATATAATCTAAATGATTAACTGTTATTGAAGGAAGTAACTAGAAAATACTAAAAAAGGATGATTTCAGAAATGACTTGGAAGAATACTTATAAAACTTGGAAAAACTATGAAGCATTAGAAGATAAGTTAAAAGCAGAATTAATAGAATTAGAGAACAATGATACAGTTTTGGAAGATGCTTTTTACGCACCATTAGAATTTGGAACAGCAGGCATGCGAGGTGTTTTAGGAGTAGGAATTAATCGGATGAACATCTACACCATTCGTCAAGCAACGGAAGGTTTGGCTTCATTTATGGACAGCTTAGGTGAGGAGACGAAAAAAAGAGGAGTAGCTATTGCTTATGACTCACGTCATCAATCACCTGAATTTGCAATGGAGGCAGCTAAAACATTAGGCAAACATGGCATTCCAGCGTTTGTATTTGAAAGCTTACGTCCAACGCCAGAACTTTCTTTTGCCGTTCGTGAATTGAAAACCTATGCAGGAATCATGATTACAGCAAGTCACAATCCTGCTGAATACAATGGGTACAAAGTTTACGGTGAAGACGGGGGGCAAATGCCACCTAAAGAAGCGGATGCTTTAACAACATTTGTTCGTGAAATTGACAATAGCTTAGAAATTGAGGTGTTAAGTGAAACAGAGTTGAAAAATTCTGGTTTATTAACCATACTTGGTGAAGACATTGATGCACCTTATCTTGAATTAGTGAAAACAGTGACAGTGAATCCTGAATTAGTAAAAGAAATGAGCAAAGAAATGAAGCTTGTCTTTACTCCTCTTCATGGAACGGGTCAAATGCTAGGAGAACGTGCACTAAAAAATGCTGGATTTGAAGGCATTACGGTAGTTCCAGAACAAGCGATTCCTGATCCTAGTTTTCCGACCATCAAATCACCAAATCCAGAGGAGCATAGTGCCTTTGAATATGCGATTCGCTTAGGTGAAAAAGAAGGAGCAGATGTTTTAGTTGCAACAGATCCAGACGCAGACCGTCTAGGGATTGCAGTGAAAATGCCTGCTGGAAATTATGAAGTGTTATCAGGAAATCAAATTGCGTCATTAATGTTGCACTATTTATTAACAGCTCAAAAAGAAGCCGGAACATTGCCTGCTAATGGTGCTGTATTAAAGTCAATCGTTTCAAGCGAGTTAGCAACGAAAATTGCAGAAAGCTTTGAAATTAAAATGATCGATGTTTTAACAGGGTTTAAATTTATTGCAGAAAAAATCAAACAATATGAAGAAGATCATAGTCAAACCTTTTTATTTGGATTTGAAGAAAGCTATGGTTATCTAGTAAAACCATTTGTTCGCGATAAAGATGCCATTCAAGCTTTAGTATTGGTAGCAGAAGTTGCTGCGTTCTATAAAAAACAAGGAAAAACAATGTATGATGGCTTACAAGAAATTTATCAAACATACGGCTATTTTGAAGAAAAAACAATCTCAGTTACAATGGCAGGAATTGAAGGAACAGCTAAAATTCAAGCTTTGATGGCAAAATGTCGTGCAGAAGCACCAAAAGAATTTGCAGGTATTGCTGTTGTAAGTTCTGAGGACTTTGGCAATCAAACGAGAACATTCCAAGACGGAAAAGTAGAGCCGATTGACATGCCGACATCTAACGTTTTAAAATATCAATTAGAAGATGGCAGTTGGATTGCGATTCGTCCATCTGGAACAGAACCGAAAATTAAGTTTTATATTGGTGCAGTAGCAGATACAGCTGAAAAAGTAGCGAATAAAGTAGCAGATTTTGAAGCAAGCATTCAAGCGATTATTGCGTAATAAAGAAGGGGATTAAGAAGCGTAGTCTTTTAAAGACTACGCTTCTTTTAACGAAATGAAAAAAAACTTCTTAAGTATACGTGATACACCCGGTATGTTATAATAGAAATTAAAGAATAAACGAGTAATCGTTTTGAAAAGGAGTGACTGATGATGGTAGATAGTCTTCAATTAGTAATTATTACAGGAATGAGCGGCGCAGGTAAAACTGTGGCAATGCAGAGTTTTGAAGATATGGGGTATTTTTGTGTTGATAATATGCCACCCAGTTTATTGCCTAAATTTTGGGAATTAGTAAAAGAATCAGGAAAATTAACAAAAATTGCTTTAGTAATTGACCTTCGTTCAAGAGCTTTTTTTGATGAAATTTTAACTGCAATTGGAAGTATGGACAATACGTCCTTTATTACAACGAAAATTTTGTTTTTAGAGGCAGAGGATGCAGTTTTAGTTTCAAGATATAAAGAAACAAGACGTGCTCATCCGTTGGCACGGGATGGTCGAGTGATGGATGGCATTCGTAGTGAACGTGAGTTGCTTAATGAAATTAAAGGAAGAGCGCAGCTAGTGATTGATACTTCACACTTAACGCCACGTCAATTAAGAGAAGAAATTATTTCAAATTTTAAAACAGAAGACACCAACTTATTTAGAGTTGAGGTCATTTCATTTGGTTTTAAATATGGGTTACCGATTGACGCCGATGTTGTAATGGATGTCCGTTTCTTACCAAATCCTCACTATATCGATACGCTACGTCCTTTAACTGGTTTAGATAAACCAGTATATGATTACGTGATGCAGCAACCAGAAACAGAACAATTTTATCGTAAATTTATTGATTTATTGTTATATGTTTTGCCTGGGTATAAAAAAGAAGGTAAAAATAATGTAACGATAGCGATTGGCTGTACAGGAGGGCAACACCGTTCCGTTGCTTTAACTGAACGAGTGGGACGTCAACTGATTGCCGATGACTATAAAGTCAATATTACACACCGAGATAAAGATAAACGTAAGGAAAGTGTCAATCGTTCATGATGGTTCCTAAACGCAATCGAAGACCTAAAATTGTTGTACTAGGAGGCGGGACGGGCCTACCTGTTATTTTAAAAAATTTAAAAGCACAGTCTGCAGATATTACAGCAATCGTAACGGTTGCTGATGATGGAGGCAGCAGTGGGACGATTAGAGATTATGTGAATGTAGTCCCACCAGGGGATATTCGAAATGTTCTCGTTTCATTATCTGATTTACCTAAACTGCAAGAAGAAATTTTCCAATATCGTTTTGATAGTGACGATCACTTTTTAGCGGGACATGCGATTGGAAATTTGATTATTGCAGCAATTACAGAGATGAAAGGGAATGTCTTTGAAGCGATTCAACTATTAGCTGAAATGATGCGTGTTGATGGTCAAGTGTACCCAGCTTCAGAAGAGCCGTTGATTTTACATGCGGAGTTTGAAGATGGAACTAGGGTTTCTGGAGAATCTAAAATTGCCCACGACCGTAAAACCATTAATCGGGTATATGTAACACCAACTGAAACGAACCACGATTCTAAAGCTGCTAGACAAGTAATTGATGCAATTTTAGAAGCGGATATGGTGGTATTAGGTCCAGGTAGTTTATTTACGAGTATTTTACCCAATTTAATGATTCAAGATTTAGGGGAAGCGGTTGTAAATACAAAAGCAGAAGTTGTCTACATCTGTAACATTATGACGCAATTAGGAGAAACAGAAAATTTTTCCGATGCAGATCACATCAAGGTATTGCACAAACATTTAGGCAATCAATTTATTGATACAATTTTAGTGAATACCGAACATGTTCCAGAAGATTACATGGACAAAGAGCGCTATGACGAATACCTCGTTCAAGTCACACATGATTTTGAAGGCTTGCGAAATGAAAATTGTCGCGTAATTTCGGCTGACTTCTTGAAACTCAGAGATCAAGGGGTCTTTCATGATGGAGAAAAAGTTGTAGAAGAATTACTGCGTCTTGTATTTGGTGCGAAAAATTAAAAAGGTCGTTTAAAGAAAGGAGGCTGTCTAATATGTCCTATGCCTCAGATGTCAAAAAAGAACTAACGACATTAGAAGTTCATAAAGAGCATGCAAAAGCTGAATTGGCAGCATTGATTCGCATGAATGGTGCGGTTAGTTTAGTGAATCAAAAGTTTATTTTAAATGTTCAAACTGAAAATGCAGCGATTGCCAGACGAATTTATGTCTTACTAAAAGATCATTTTGAAGTGGAAAGTGAACTGTTGGTTCGTCGTAAAATGAAATTAAAAAAAAATAATGTCTATATTGTACGTTTAAAACAAGGAACAAAAGAAGTTTTATCCGACTTAAATATTATGGATGGTCTACTTTTTCATGCTCATATTGCAGATGAGATTATTACAAACCCTCAAAAAATTCGTTCTTATTTAAGGGGGGCATTTCTGGCAGGTGGTTCGGTTAATAACCCTGAAACAAGCCGTTATCATTTAGAAATCTATTCCATCTATGAAGAACACAACAATGATATTTGCCAAATGATGAACTATTTTGAGTTAAATGCACGAACGTTAGAACGCCGAAATGGGTATATCACGTATTTAAAAGAAGCTGAAAAAATAGCAGATTTTCTTGCGTTGATTGGTGCAACTACAGGTATGTTGAAGTTTGAAGACGTACGAATCGTTCGAGATATGCGGAATTCTGTCAATCGTTTAGTGAATTGCGAAAATGCAAATTTAAATAAAACAATTGATGCAGCAGGAAAGCAGATTGAAAGTATACGGTTTATTGATGAGATGATGGGATTAGATAAACTTCCAGAAAAATTAAGAGAAATTGCTTTGGTTCGTTTAGAGTATCCAGAAGTAACCTTAAAGGAATTGGGAGAAATGATTCCAAGTGGTGCCATCAGCAAATCGGGTATCAACCATCGATTGCGTAAGTTAAATGAAGTAGCAGAAAATTTAAAAGCAAAAAGCACAGTTAGCAAAGGATAAAAGAAAGGTGGAAATCAAGTATGAAGTCACAATTATTAGCGCCCTATACAATAAAATCAGTAGAATTTAAAAACCGAGTAATGATGTCACCGATGTGTATGTATTCTGTTTTTGAACAAGATGGAAAAGTGACTGATTTTCACTTAACTCACTATGGAACAAGAGCTCTTGGTCAAGTAGGATTAATTATGGTTGAATCTACAGCAGTATTGCCAAATGGTCGAATTTCACAGGAGGATTTAGGCATTTGGTCAGATGATCATATTGCAGGTTTAACAAAATTAGTTGATCATGTTCATGAAATGGGTGCAAAAATAGGGATTCAATTAAATCATGCAGGACGAAAAGCAGATGTGCCTGATTCAATTGTAGCACCATCAAGTATTGCCTATAGTGAAGCCTATCAAGAACCAGAATCATTATCTGAAAATGAAATTACGGAGATTGTAAAAGCTTTTAAAGATGCCGTTATCCGGTGTCAAAAAGCAGGATTTGACGTGATTGAACTTCATGGAGCACATGGTTATTTGATTAATCAATTTTTATCCCCGTTGACGAACAAGCGAACAGATCAGTATGGTGGACCGATTGGCAACCGTTATCGTTTTTTAAGTCAAATCATTGCTGAAGTTCGAGAGTTATGGGAGAAACCTTTATTTGTTCGAATTTCTGCAGAAGATTACCAAGCAGATGGCGCTCACCTTGAAGATTATTTAATGATTGGAAAATGGATGAGAGATGCAGGTATTGATTTGATTGATGTCTCTACAGGAGGCTTAGTAAATGTTCAACCGACAAAAATATTTCCTGGCTATCAAGTGCATTATGCCGAAGAAATTCGTAAAGTAGTTGGCATTGCGACAGGAGCAGTAGGATTAATTACAAATGGAGCACAAGCAGAAGAAGTAATTGGAAATGGTCGAGCAGATTTGGTGGTTATTGGGCGAGAATTGTTACGTAATCCTTTTTGGGTTCGAGAGGTTGCCATTGAATTGAATGCAAAAGATCAACTGAAAACACCCGTTCAATATTTACGTGGTTGGAGATAAAAAAGAAACAAGCGATTGAGTAATCGCTTGTTTCTTTTTATTTTGTAAGTTCTTTTTCAATTAAAGTGGTTAACTCATCTGGTGTGATATGTTCATCAAAAATATGATCCCCCACAATAACCGTTGGAACAAAGAAGATATTTGCTGCTTCAGCTTCAGCAATAATTCCGTTGATTTGAGCTTCATTAGGTTGATTTTTAAGACCTAATTTCTCTTCAACATAAGTTGCGACTTCTTCATTGGTTAGGTCACCCCATTGGTGTTGATGTTCAAAAAGGAAGTCAATATCTTTTAGCGCTTTTTCAGGATTTTGATAGTCTAAATGATGATGACAAACATTTCCTTTTTGTAAAGAGGGTTTTTCTTTATCAAAATGTTTAATAATTCGTTGAACTTTTCCTTCTTCAACAAATTTTGTTAACACAGCTTTTGATTCTTCATGCCATTTCTTGCAATAAGGACAACGAATATTGATAAATTCGATTACTTTAACAGGAGCGTCTTTTGCACCAATTTTAAACCCAAATTCGGTTCCAACTTCGCTTGCTTTAATTTTACTGATATCCATAAATCAATTCCTCCTTCAATAGTTCCATAATTTAATTATACCGCGGATAGACATACAAGGGTAGCAAAAAAGCCTGTAAAACAAAATCGTTTTACAAGCTTTACTAAAAAATTATTTTAATGAAGAGCTGTTAACCATAATTTCATCGATTAAACCATAAGCTTTTGCTTCTTCAGCACTCATAAAGTTATCACGGTCTGTATCGCGTTCGATAACTTCAATTGGTTGACCAGTTTGATCTGCCAAGATTTTATTTAAACGTTCACGAGTTTTTAATATGTGACGCGCAGCAATTTCAATTTCAGTTGCTTGACCTTGAGCACCACCTAATGGCTGATGAATCATAATTTCTGCATTTGGCAATGCATAACGTTTGCCTTTTGCACCAGCTGTTAACAAGAAGCTTCCCATTGAAGCCGCCATTCCCATTGCGATTGTTTGAACATCAGCTTTGATGAAGTTCATAGTATCGTAAATTGCTAGCCCAGCAGTAACGCTACCACCTGGTGAGTTGACGTAAATGTAAATATCTTTTTCAGAATCTTGTGCATCTAAGAATAACAATTGTGCGATAACTGCATTTGCTACGTTATCATCAATTTGTCCGCTTAACATAATGATTCGGTCTTTTAATAGACGAGAATAAATATCATATGCGCGTTCTCCTCTAGATGATTGTTCAATGACTGTAGGTACTAAATTCATATTGTATTTCCTCCTTTAAAGGTTTAAATTCATGGTAATTGTAACATAAAAAGCAAAACCGTTACTAATTGTATTTTACTCTAATGGTCAACTAAGGTCAAATGTTTTGTTTGATTAACCATTAGTTGCAAAAATGAGGTAGAAATCAATTCATTAAAGAAGCTAGGTAGTGTTTTAATTCGGTTGGATGATGAAAGGTTAAAATTTTTTCTTTAGGAATATGGGCTAATTGTTTTAGTGTTTCTTTTCGTCTTGTAGGATAATTCCATGCAAATCTTAAAAAGTCTAAATTAAAACGTTCAGGACAACCATCTGCCATATCTGGTCTTACTTTTCCGTGATAGATAAAAGAGCGCTTTAAAATTCGGCGAATGTAAACAAATCTTGAGAAATCTAGAAAAATAATAGTATCACTATTGTTGAAACGGATAGGCCAAGTGATTGAATAGTTGCCTTCAATAATCCAATGTTGAGTTGAATGAATAAGAGGGGTTACCTTTTCTAGAAGAGCAGTTTTGCCAATTTCTTGCCAGTTTGGATTAAAATAAAGTGAATCTAAATGAATGACAGGAACCTCATAAAAATCCCCTAGTTGTTTAGCTAAGGTTGATTTCCCCGACCCTGAAGGACCAATAATCGTAATTTTTGTCATAAAACTAGCCTCCTTTACTAAGTAAAATAGCTTATTTAAAGAAAATCCTTTAAATAAGCTATTTATAAAACCTTTAAATTATTGAATAAAAATATTTCCATTTGCATCTTCTGGTTTGAAAGCGGCAAAGATACCTTCAAAAAAAGCAATTATAGCAGGGATACCAGTCCAACAGAAAATTAAAAATGTCATTCCAGCACCAGATTTTCCAGCATAAAACTTATGAACACCAAATCCACCAAGGAAGATAGCTAAAAGCACATAAATCCATTTATTGCCCCATTTCCCAACTTGGCTATATTGTGGAGTTTGTTGAACTTGACCCTGTTCTTGAGCTTGCGCTTGAGAAGTTTCATTCACACTGTTGATATTAATACGGTCTTGAAGGGTTTCTTTTTTTGGTTCAGGCCTATGTAGAATGACATTTGGACCATCATAATAAATTTCAACTAAGTCCCCAACATCTGCGTCAAAATCGATTGTTTCTAATGGAACACGAATGGTAGTGCCATCTTCTTTTGCAACGACTAAATAATCAGCTTCTAACTTGATAATTTTATTCATTTTAAAATTTCTTTTTGTTAAATAGTGACTGACACAAAAAAGAACAGGAATCTGTTCTCTGTTTTGTATGTCTCCTGGGGGAATCGAACCCTCATTTCAAGAACCGGAATCTTACGTGATATCCATTACACTAAGGAGACTAAATCAACTACTATAGTTTAGCTGAATTTAGTTGAAAAGACAAGATTTAATTATAAGCTGCACATAAAAAGATGAATTCCTTTTCAATTTCAAAATATGGTATGATAGCAGTGAAGATTTTGAAAGGACATGAAGGAGGAATGATTGTGAATTTTGAACAAAAGTTTAGCCAACAACAAAGACAAGTCCAAAAAATGGCGATGACACAACAATTACAGCAATCCATTCAAATGCTACAATACAATACAGAAGAACTAGCCAGCTTTTTAGAGCAAAAGGCGCTAGAAAATCCTTTAATCGAAGTAACCGTTGAAAGGGATTATGATGCTGAGGCAGCTATTCAACCCGTAAAAAGTACAATGAACTATCAACATAACGAAGAGTTTAATTATTTGAATCAAGTACCAGATACTAGCATTTCCTTATTTGAATTTTTATTGGAACAAATCCATTTAACAATGAGAGACACTTATTTAAGAGAATTGGTTTTCTTTTTAACTGAAAATATCGATGATAATGGCTATTTAAAAATAGAATTATCAGAGGCTGCAAAAACAACAGGGGCGCAAGAAATCCAAATATTAGATGCCTTAACCTTGCTGCAACAATTAGATCCTGCAGGAGTAGGCGCGAGAAACTTACAAGAATGTTTGATGTTACAAATTGAACGAGACGACTTTGCCCCCAATATGGCCTATGTGATAGTAGAGGAAGAATTTGAAAATTTTGCAAATCGTAAATGGAAAGAAATTACGAAAAAGTTCGATATTAGTTTGGCTGAAATTCAAGAAATTTCAGATTATATTCAGACCTTGAATCCACGCCCAGGCGCTTTATATGACGGTACAAAAGAACAATACATCCGTCCTGACTTAGTTATTCGTGTCACAAAAGAGAATGAAATCAAAGTATTATCAGCTAAAACAGGCTTACCAGTCGTTCATTTTCAAAAAGACTATTATCAAGAAATGTCTCGATTTGAAGACAAAGATGTCCGACGATTTATGAAGGATAAATTTAATGAGTATGAATGGATTCAAAAAAGCTTGCAACAAAGAGGGGAAACCATTGTTCGAGTAGGGACAGCGATTGTTGAGCGTCAAAAAGAATTCTTCTTGAACCCTGAACATCCAATCAAATCGTTAACTTTAAAAGAGATATCCGAAAAACTTGATATTCATGAGTCAACAGTAAGTCGCTCTGTTAATGGCAAATATTTAGAGACTAGTTTTGGCATTTTCGAATTAAAAAGTTTCTTCACAAATTCATTGAAAGCGCAACAATCAAAAACACAAAATTCTACAGACGAATCAGAAATTTCAGGAGATTCCGTTCGAAAAAGAGTCGCCTCATGTGTAGAAAATGAAGATAAACGCAAACCCTTATCCGATCAAAAAATAGTAGAACAATTAAAAGAGGAAGGGATTGAGGTCTCTAGAAGAACGATTGCGAAATATCGGGATATCCTAGGCATTCCATCTTCCTCTAAGCGAAAACGATTTGACTAATAAAAAAACCTGTTGATTTCTTATTCTATTTATAAGAAAGAACAGGTTTTAATTTTAAGTTTAGTTACAAAATAAGAAATAGTTTACAAAGAAACAAAATAATTTAGTCACAAGCTAGACACAAATATTAATTTTTTTTTTAGGAATAAAAAAATAAGCACTTTATAGTTGAAAGATAGCGTGTAAGCTGTTAAAATGATTAGTGTAAGAGATGGAAGCGGTAGGCGAAATACTGCGACAAATGACAACAAACCTACAGACAGTCAAATGAATGTTTTTGTTTCATTAAGGATCTCTTCATTTTTTTAAGCACTCAGGGTCGCAAAACGACTTACATGGTCGCTAAACGACCAAGGAAGAAAGAGGCACTCTTATGCAGCAAGATGTATTATCTATTATTGAAAAAGTAGCACCTGATATCATGGAGACTCTTCGAGAACGTTATCAGATTCTGCGCAATATCTATTTATTGGGACCAGTCGGTAGACGTGTTTTAGCTGGGAAAATGAATGTAACAGAACGTGTTCTACGTACTGAAACAGATTTTTTAAAAAAGCAAAACATTATAAAAACTTCAAAAGTAGGAATGGAATTAACAACTACTGGTGAAGAAATCTACCACGAATTAGATCAAATGATGGGACAATTGTTAGGGATGCGAGAAAAAGAAAAAGAATTAGCGACTTATTTTCAGATAGAACATTGTATAATTGTCTCAGGCGATAGTGAAGAACAAAGGAAAGTCATGGAAGAATTAGGGCATGCAACCTCAGAATCATTGGATTTCTTACTGCCAAGTGGCGACAATATTATTGCCGTTATGGGTGGAACAACAATGGCGAAAGTTGCAGACCAAATGACAAAAGCTTTATCTAACGATCGACATCTGATCTTTGTCCCTGCAAGAGGAGGCATTGGAGAAGCGGTGAATATTCAAGCGAATACCATCAGCTCCCAAATGGCTGAAAACACAGGTGGCGAAAATCGAGTTTTATACGTTCCAGAACAAGTCAGTGAAGAAACGTATAAACCACTACTCCAAGAACCAGCTGTCTTTAACACTTTGAAGATGGTCACTAAGGCTAAATGTGTGTTACACAGTATTGGAGATGCCAAATTAATGGCAGAACGCAGAGGAATGAGTGAAGAAGCTCTCACTCTGATTAAAGAACAAGCAGCAGTTGGTGAAGCTTTCGGGTATTTCTTTAATCAATCAGGTGAAGTGGTCTATAAAATCCCACGCATCGGGTTACAATTAAAAGATTTAGCCAAAATTCCTTGTGTACTAGCAATCGCTGGTGGGAAATCAAAAGCAACAGCAATTGAAGCTTATATGAAAAATGCACCCAGTCAAACATGGTTGATTACAGATGAAGGTGCAGCTAATCAGATTTTAAAAGGGGTAACCCTTTAAAATAAATAATAAATCAAGAATTCCTAAAGGAGGAAATCTAGTTATGACAGTAAAAGTAGGTATTAATGGTTTTGGACGTATTGGACGTTTAGCTTTCCGTCGCATCCAAGCAGTAGAAGGTATTGAAGTTGTTGCAATCAATGACTTAACAGACGCAAAAATGTTGGCTCATTTATTAAAATATGATACAACTCAAGGACGTTTCGACGGTGACGTTGAAGTTCATGATGGTTATTTCAATGTTAACGGTAAAGAAGTAAAAGTTCTTGCTAACCGTAACCCTGAAGAACTTCCATGGGGCGAACTTGGTGTTGAGATCGTTCTTGAATGTACTGGTTTCTTTACAACTCAAGAAAAAGCTGAATTACACTTAAAAGCTGGCGCTAAACGTGTTGTTATTTCTGCTCCTGCATCAGGCGACATGAAAACAATCGTTTACAACGTAAACCACGAAATCTTAGATGGTTCTGAAACAGTTATTTCAGGTGCTTCATGTACTACTAACTGTCTAGCTCCAATGGCACAAGTATTAGAAGAAAAATTTGGTGTTATTGAAGGTCTTATGACTACAATCCACGCTTACACAGGTGACCAAATGACTCTTGATGGCCCTCACCCAGGTGGAGACTTCCGTCGTGCACGTGCTGCTGCAGAAAACATCGTTCCTAATACAACTGGCGCTGCTAAAGCAATCGGTTTAGTATTACCTTCATTACAAGGTAAATTAGACGGAGCTGCTCAACGTGTTCCTGTTGCTACTGGTTCATTAACTGAATTAGTAACTGTATTAGACAAAAAAGTTACAGTTGAAGAAGTAAATGCTGCAATGAAAGCTGCTGCAAACGAATCATTCGGTTACAACACTGATGCAATCGTTTCTTCTGATATCGTTGGTATGACTTTCGGTTCATTATTTGACGAAACTCAAACTAAAGTTATGACTGTTGGAGATCACCAATTAGTTAAAACTGTTGCTTGGTATGACAACGAAATGTCATACACTGCACAACTTATCCGTACTTTAGAATACTTTGCAAAATTAGGTTAATTATTTCTTAATTTTAAAATGTGCATATTCTGACATTTTTGAAAAGCGGGGAGCTTCGCGCTTCCCGCTTTTCTTTATGTCTTTAATAAACAATAGGAGGCTTCTCTCATGGCTAAAAAAGTTGTTACTGATTTAGATTTAAAAGATAAAAAAGTGCTAGTTCGTGCTGATTTTAACGTACCGATGAAAGATGGCGTTATTACTAACGACAACCGCATCGTTGCTGCACTTCCAACACTTGAATACATTCTTGAACAAGATGGTAAAGTCATTGTTTTCTCTCATTTAGGTAAAGTTAAAACAGAAGAAGACAAAGCAGACAAAACATTGCGTCCAGTTGCAGAACGTTTAAGCGAATTATTAGGCAAACCTGTGACATTCGTTCCTGAAACTCGTGGAGCTGAATTAGAAAAAGCTATTGCTGATATGAAAGATGGCGAAGTGGTTATGTTTGAAAACACTCGCTTTGAAGACATTGATGGCAAGAAAGAAAGTAAAAATGATCCAGAATTAGGAAAATATTGGGCTTCACTAGGCGACGTTTTTGTAAATGACGCCTTTGGTACAGCTCACCGCGCTCATGCTTCTAACGTTGGAATTGCTTCTAACTTAGAATCAGCAGCTGGTTTCCTAATGGAAAAAGAAATCAAATTTATCGGTGGCGTTGTTGAAAACCCAGATCGTCCTTTAGTGGCAATTCTTGGTGGTGCAAAAGTTTCTGATAAAATTGGCGTTATCGAAAATCTATTAAAGGTTGCTGACAAAGTTCTTGTTGGTGGAGGAATGACTTATACATTCTACGCTGCTCAAGGAAAAGAAATTGGTAAATCATTAGTAGAAACAGATAAAATCGACTTAGCAAAATCATTATTAGAATCTGCTAACGGCAAATTGATTTTACCAGTTGACTCTGTATGTGCGACAGAATTCAGTAATGACGTTCCAACTGAAATCCACGAAGCAATTCCTGCTAACATGATGGGACTTGACGTAGGACCAAAAACAGTTGAATTATTTACAAAAGAATTACAAGGCGCTAAAACAGTTGTATGGAACGGACCAATGGGCGTATTTGAAATGAGCAACTTTGCTAAAGGTACCATCGGCGTATGTGAAGCAATTGCAAAATTAAAAGACGCAACAACAATCATTGGTGGTGGAGATTCAGCAGCAGCAGCTATGCAATTAGGCTTTGCGGATGACTTTACACACATTTCAACAGGTGGCGGAGCTTCTCTAGAATACCTAGAAGGCAAAGTATTACCTGGCGTTGATTCTATTTCTGATAAATAATCATGATTCTTGGCGCTTTAGCGCCTTAGAAGCATGATTCACATTCGTTCCGAAAGAACGAACTGTGGCTTCCGAAAAGAAGTTTTGATTCTTGGCGCCTCAGCGCTTTAGAAGCATGATTCACATTCGGTCAGAAAGAAAACCTATTGTTGATTTTAAATTAAAATTAAAGGGGCAAACACATTATGCGTAAACCAATTATCGCTGGTAACTGGAAAATGAACAAAACAGCATCAGAAGCGTTAGCTTTTGCAGAAGCTGTTAAAACTAAAATCCCTGCAAATTCAGCTGTTGATTCAGTAATTGGATCACCAACATTGTTTTTACAAGAATTAGTAACTGCAGCAAAAGGAACAGATTTAAAAATTTCAGCACAAAACTGTTATTTTGAAGAATCAGGTGCCTTTACTGGCGAAACAAGTCCAGCTGCATTAAATGACTTAGGTGTTGACTATGTAATCATTGGTCACTCTGAACGTCGTGAGTATTTCCACGAAACAGATGAAGACATCAACAAAAAAGCTCATGCTATTTTCAAAAACGGTATGACACCAATTATTTGTTGTGGCGAAACGTTAGAACAACGTGAAGCTGGCGAAACAAATGCATGGGTTGCTGGACAAATTGAAGGAGCTTTAAAAGGCTTATCGGCTGAACAAGTTTCAGTTTCTGTACTTGCTTACGAACCAATCTGGGCAATCGGAACGGGTAAATCTTCAACTTCAACAGATGCTAACGACACATGTGCAGTGGTTCGTCAAACAGTTGAAAAATTATACTCAAAAGAAGTAGCTGAAGCTGTTCGTATTCAATACGGTGGTTCTGTTAAACCAGAAAACATTGCAGAATACATGGCACAGTCTGATATTGATGGTGCTTTAGTAGGAGGAGCAAGCTTAGAAGCAGAATCTTTCTTAGCATTATTGGAGGCCGTTAAATAATGAGTAAATCACCTGTTGCAATCATTATCCTTGATGGATTTGGATTGCGTAACGAAACTGTGGGAAATGCCGTTGCTTTAGCGAATAAACCGAACTTTGATCGTTATTGGGAAACGTATCCTCATGGTCAACTTAAGGCTGCTGGTCTTGATGTTGGATTACCAGAAGGACAAATGGGAAACTCAGAAGTTGGGCATACCAATATTGGTGCTGGACGTATCGTATATCAAAGTTTAACACGTATTGATAAAGCGATTGTTGACGGTGAATTCCAAGAAAATAAAGCCATTAACAGTGCCTTTGATCATACAAAAGAACATAACTCTAGCTTACACTTATTCGGTCTTTTATCTGACGGTGGGGTTCATAGCCACATCAATCATTTAATTTCTTTAATCGAAACAGCTAAAGAAAAAGGTGTTAAAAATGTGTACGTTCATGCTTTCTTAGATGGTCGTGACGTCGCACCAGATTCAGCAAAAGGTTATATTCAAACATTACAACATGCAATGAATGACTTAAACTATGGCGAAATCGCTACAGTATCTGGTCGTTTTTATGCAATGGATCGTGACAAACGTTGGGAACGTGTGGAGCAAGCGTATAATGCAATTGCACACGGAACTGGTAAAATGTTCGATTCAGCAGAAGCAGTCATTGAAGACTCTTATGCAGCAGGCAAAATGGATGAATTCGTTGTTCCAGCAATTATTGGAAATGACGGACAACCGGTTGGGAAAATTGAAGACAACGATGCTGTTGTATTCTTTAACTTCCGTCCAGACCGTGCCATTCAATTGTCAAATGCGTTTACCGATCAAGAATGGACATTCTTTGAACGTGGCGCTCGTGCGGAAAACGTTAAATTTGTAACGATGACTTTATACAATCCAAGTATTGTTGCAGACGTAGCATTTCCTCCAATCGAAATGAAAAATGTGATTGGCGAAGTCCTTTCAAACGAAGGTCTTTCTCAATTACGTATCGCTGAAACTGAAAAATATCCACATGTAACGTTCTTTATGAACGGTGGACGTAATGAAGAGTTTCCAGGAGAAAATCGTATTTTAATCAACTCACCTAAAGTTGAAACCTACGATTTACAACCTGAAATGAGTGCTTATGAAGTAACCGATGCTTTAGTAGCTGATATTGAAGCAGATAAGCATGATGCGATTATTTTAAACTTTGCTAACCCAGACATGGTAGGACATTCTGGTATGGTAGAGCCAACGATTAAAGCGATTGAAGCCGTTGATGAAAACTTAGGACGCGTAGTGGATGCAATTACTGCTAAAGGCGGTTATGCAATCATTTTTGCCGATCATGGAAATTCAGAAACAATGACAACGCCAGAAGGCAAACCACATACAGCTCACACAACTGTACCGGTTCCTGTAATCGTTACTAAAAAAGGAGCTACTTTACGTGAAGGCGGCCGCTTAGCAGACGTAGCACCAACAATGTTAGACTTATTAGGCGTTAAAAAACCAGCAGAAATGACTGGCGAAAGCTTAATTCAAAAATAATTGATAAGATTGCCTTGAATTTGACGAAATTCATTGCAACTATTGATAAAATTGACTAAAATGTAGCTAAGGACGAATGCGCCTTGGCACTAAAAAATTATTGAAACTCAAAGGAGAGAAATAAAATGCCATTTATTACAGATATTTTAGCTCGTGAAGTCTTAGACTCACGCGGAAACCCAACAATCGAAGTTGAAGTTTACACAGAAAGCGGTGCTTTTGGACGCGGTATGGTTCCATCAGGTGCTTCTACTGGTGAACACGAAGCGGTTGAATTACGTGACGGAGACAAATCTCGTTACCTAGGCAAAGGTGTTCTTAAAGCAGTTGAAAATGTAAACACAGTTATCTCTGAAGCAATCTTAGGCTTTGACGTTCGCGACCAAATGGCGATTGACAAAACTATGATCGAATTAGATGGTACTCCTAACAAAGGGAAATTAGGCGCAAACGCTATTCTTGGTGTTTCAATCGCTGTAGCTCGTGCTGCTGCTGATTACCTAGATGTTCCTTTATATCAATATTTAGGCGGATTCAATACTAAAGTATTGCCAACTCCAATGATGAACATCATCAACGGTGGATCACATGCTGACAACAAAGTGGATTTCCAAGAATTCATGATTATGCCAGTTGGAGCTCCATCATTTAAAGAAGCTATCCGTATGGGTGCAGAAGTATTCCACAGCTTAGCAGCAGTATTAAAATCAAAAGGTTTAAACACAGCTGTAGGTGACGAAGGTGGTTTCGCTCCTGATTTATCATCAAACGAAGAAGCAATCGTTGTTATCATCGAAGCTATCGAAAAAGCTGGCTACAAAGCTGGTTCTGACGTTAAAATCGCAATGGACGTTGCATCATCAGAATTCTACGACAAAGAAACGGGTCTTTATGACTTAGCTTCTGAAGGACGTAAATTAGATGCTGAAGGTATGGTTAAACTTTATGAAGATTTAGTTTCTAAATACCCAATCATCTCAATCGAAGATGGACTTGACGAAAACGACTGGGAAGGTTTCAAACACTTAACAGAAGTCTTAGGCGAAAAAGTTCAATTAGTTGGTGACGATCTATTCGTTACAAACACTGAAAAACTTGCTCGTGGTATCGAAAACGGTATTGCAAACTCAATCTTAATCAAAGTTAACCAAATTGGTACATTAACAGAAACATTTGATGCTATCGAAATGGCTAAACGTGCTGGTTATACAGCAGTAGTTTCTCACCGTTCTGGTGAAACTGAAGATGCAACAATTGCAGATATCGCTGTTGCAACAAATGCTGGACAAATCAAAACTGGTTCAATGAGCCGTACAGACCGTATTGCTAAATACAACCAATTATTAAGAATTGAAGACCAATTAGGCGACTTAGCTGTTTATCAAGGTTTAGATTCTTTCTACAACTTAAAAAATAAATAATTTTTATTCATTGTAATGAAGATTCATTGCAATTTGAAAACATCCACTTTGTTTAAGCAAAGTGGATGTTTTTTTTTGTTAGATAATGAGGTATTCAAGGATTATATTTGATAAGTTAAAAATATTTTTTTTTGATATGTGAGGAAGACAAAATAAATTGAAGATTAACTATTTATACCAATACGGTATTTGCAAATAGATTTTATTGATAAGATATTTAAGAGGCTAACAGTCTATCAGAATTTAACGAATGTTGCTAAATACAGAGTAAAATAGTTAGGTGATTACAGAATTGCATGCCTATTATTAAAAAAATTATTTTATACGTTTTAATTGTAGCTGATGTTTGCGACGCAATTGGGATGACATTAGTGAATGAAGATAAAGTTCAAATTATATCTGTAATTAAAGAAAAAGTAAAAAATAAAAATTAAATTCAATGTGTTATAATTTTCTTTACGAAATGAATTTGTAGATAATAAATGTCTGTAAAAATCAATTAAATAAAGGAGAATATAATTTTATGAAAAAACAATATTTGGGTAGTATCGTTTTATTTAGTGGCTTGTTGATAGGATTAAATATACCTAACCAAGTAGATGCTGAAGGAGAAATTAATTCAAGTGAGAACTCATACGCACCATTTTGGGGTAGTGGACAAGATACTTATGGTGAATGGATTTTTACTACTACAGATGGGCACTATATAGGTTACAAAAATATGTTTATAGCTGATTTAAGTAATTCAATTCAATTTGATTATATTGGTGAAAACACTGGTAAAATGGAGTATAGAATTTTGGCTGAAGATGAAGTTACAGTATTGGCTTCTGGAGCGTACACAAATAATGCTGTGATTGATTTATCTAGCTATAAAGATGGTGTTTATTATGTTGAAGTGAATAAATATAAAGCACCAGGATCAATTATTGGACCAAATACCAATTTTGTTCAAGTCAACAAAGAATCTATCGACATTAATTTAACTATTAATGGGAATTATGGAAAGTACAACCCAACCTCAGTTAATCATTCCTCAGCGAAAGAGGGAGCCACTATTGGATGGGTGATTAAAGGTGAGAATGGCTTTATTCTAGAAGGAACGGGTAACGTAACGCCTGAACAGATGCAAACTTTAGGGGATGGCAAGTATACGATTGAAACAACGGTTACAGGTAAAACCATGCATGGCAATCCTTTAACAAATAAAACCAATGACAATTTTGAGATTCGTCATCCCGAATCAACGACGCTTGTGGATCGACCAATTAATCCAGAATCATTAACCGGAACAAAAAAAATAGAAGATTCAGAGTTAACTTGGACGATTTACGACAAAAACAACCAGCCGATAGCGACAGGTTCAGGTAATGAAGTGCCATTAGCTGAAATTAATGCTTTGGCAGATGGGGAGTATACAGTTAAATTCACTGAAATGAGCCCAGAAGCAATAGCAGATACCTCTTCTGGTGAATTTAAAATTCGTCGTCCAGAATCAACTACAACGGTTGATAAGCCAATTAATCCAGAATCCCTAACCGGAACTCAAAAGCTACCAGATTCAAGTTTAGGTTGGGTCATTTATGATAAGGACGGTAAGCCGGTAGCTTCAGGATTAGGAAGCGAAGTCCCATCATCAGAAGTGAAAGATTTAGAAAATGGTGAGTATAAAATTGAGTTTACCGAAACAAGTACAGAAGGTAGTACTCATAGTTCAGATGGTACCTTTAAAATTCGTCGACCAGAAACAACAACAACAGTTGACAAACCAGTAAACCCATCATCCGTAACGGGAACACAAAAATTACCAGAATCAAGTCTTGAGTGGGTCATTTATGATAGTGCCGGTAAGAAAGTAGCCTCTGGAGTGGGAAATGAAGTTCCATTATCAGAAATGGAAGGGTTAAAAGATGGCGATTATAAAGTTGAATTTACTGAAACAAGCCCAGAAGGCTTAACACATTCCTCATCAGATAAATTTAAACTCCGTCATCCAGAAACAACAACGACTGTTGATAAACCGGTGAATCCAGAGTCCATAACAGGAACTCAAAAACATCCAGAATCAAATTTAGGTTGGGTGATTTATGACAAAGAAGGCAAACCAGTAGTTTCAGGAACAGGGAACAAAGTCCCATTATCAGAAATGGAAGGGTTAAAAGATGGCGACTATAAAGTTGAATTTACTGAAACAAGCCCAGAAGGCTTAACACATTCTTCATCAGATGAATTTAAACTGCGCCATCCAGAAACAACAACGACTGTTGATAAACCAGTGAATCCAGAATCTGTAACGGGAACACAAAAACATCCAGAATCAAGCTTAGGTTGGGTGATTTACGATAAAGAAGGCAAACCAGTAGCGTCAGGAAAAGGTGGGAAAGTTCCCCAATCAGAAATGGATGCCTTAGCCGATGGTGACTATACGGTTGCGTTTACAGAGACTACTCCAGAAGGCTTAACGGATACTTCCAAAGGTAAATTTTCAATAAATAAAAAAGCAGAGCCTAAACCAGAAGAGCCAACGCAACCAGTGGCACCGATTAATCCAACAAAACCAGCGGATCAAGGAACGCCGATAGCAAATCAAAAACCAAATGTTCTTCCAGAGGCAACAACTTCTAAAACAGAAACGTTCCCTCAAACAGGAGAAACTAAGAGTAAGTCTAGTTTTTGGTTGGCAATTAGTTCATTCATTGGGATGATTGGACTAGTAGGAGTGAAAAAGCGTTCATAATAAAAAGAAATAGAAAGACATTGGTGCAAAAGCTGTTTTTCTATTTTTATTCATTATGAATACTAACTTATAATTAAATGTTATAATCGAGATTCCATTTAAATAAAAAAATCCACTATTTTTTTTATTATTTTACAAAAAGTAGTTAAAATCGCTTGTATTATAAATAAATCCATGCTATACTTACTTTAGTGTTTTTGTTAGGTAAAGAAAAGAATTGTTTCAGAACATTCCGATTCATACCGTTAAGCAAGAATAAATTAAGTGCCTATACGGCGCATGAGGAGGAATTTTATTATGGAACAAGGTACAGTAAAATGGTTTAACGCAGAAAAAGGTTTTGGTTTTATCGAACGCGAAAATGGTGACGATGTATTCGTACATTTCTCAGCTATCGGTGGAGACGGATTCAAAACTTTAGAAGAAGGACAAGCAGTTTCTTTCGAAGTTGAAGAAGGTAACCGTGGACCTCAAGCAGCTAACGTTGAAAAAGCGTAAGCTTTAAAACTTAATTGTTCAAAGAGCTTAGTAATTTATTACTAAGCTCTTTTTTTGTACAATTTTTTAAATAACATTAAAAGCTTGCTCATTTATTAAAATTCATCTAAAATAATAACTAGAACAATTGAATGTAGGGGCTGGTGATGAAATGAAACGTAAGGATCGTATTTATCAGTATGTAAAAGATAACACTGAACACCTCAGTCAAGAAGAGCTTGAATTTGGGGGTGGCTTAACAACTAGTGAGATATCAGAAGCATTAGAAATTGTTCGGACGAATGTTAGTAAAGAGCTTAATTTACTTGTTCGTGAAGGACACATTATCAAGCTAGAGGGGCGACCGGTTCGCTATGTTGATAAAGGAACACAACAATGGAAGCCCTTAACTAAGAAAGTGGTATCCTATAAAGAAACCAATTTGCTTTCTAAAAACAAAGAAAAACAAATTTCAACATCAAAATCGTCTAATGATAAAGATCTATTTGACTATATGATTGGCTCTAAGGGTAGTTTAAAAAATCAAGTGGAGCAAGCAAAAGCGGCATTATTTTATCCTCCTAAAGGATTAAATAGTCTAATCATTGGACCAACGGGGTCTGGGAAAACTTTTTTTGCCAATGCTATGTATCAATACTCACAAAATAAGAAAATTATTGAAGAAAATCAAGCTATGATTGTCTTTAACTGTGCAGACTATTCACAAAATCCACAATTGCTCATGTCGCATTTATTTGGTCATGTCAAAGGTGCATTTACAGGTGCAAGTGAAGCTAAAGACGGTCTATTGATGAAAGCCAATAACAACATGCTCTTTCTTGATGAAATCCATCGCTTACCACCAGAAGGTCAAGAAATGCTGTTTTATTTTATGGATAATGGCACTTTTCAAAAAATGGGAGATACTGGGGAAAAAGTATCTTCAAATGTGCGAATCGTTTGCGCAACCACAGAAAATCCTGAATCAGCATTGTTAGCCACCTTTGTTAGACGAATTCCAATTACGATTCAATTGCCTGCTTTTAGTGAACGTCCGGCTAAAGAAAAAATCCAGCTATTAAAGCTCTTGCTTTCAATTGAAGCAAAACGGATTAATAAAGAAATTATTATTGATGAAGATGCAGTAAAATCCCTTTTAGGTAGTGTCACTTATGGAAATATTGGGCAATTAAAATCAAATATTCAACTGGCTTGCGCGAAAGGTTTTTTAAATAGCATGGATAATAGTAATGAGATTCATATTACTATGGAAGCTTTGACGGCTAGTATAAAAGAAGGCCTTGTTCATTTAGCTAAAAATCGTACCGAATTAAATGAAATTTCAAAATACCTTGAACCACGTATTAAAATTTTGCCAAAGGATTCGATCTTTGTGAATCATGAAGATGCTTATGAATTGCCTTATAACCTCTATGAAATTATTGGCGATAAAGCGGCCCTGTTGAAGGCTGAAGGCTTAGACAAAGAGCATATTAATAATTTTATTACGACAGATATCAATTTACATTTAAAATCATTCTATAAACAAAATCAAATGTCTTATAATAAAGAAAGCAATTTGACGGATATTGTGGATGATGAAGTGATTACCTTAACAAAAGAAATTCGAAAATTAGCCGAAAAAAAATTAAATTACCAATTTCAAGATAATTTTCTTTATGCTATGAGTCTTCACTTAAGTTCGTTTATTAAACGTGCAAAAGAAGGGGATCTACCTATTAGCAAAAACGATAATTTGGAAGAGCTAATTGTCGAGTATCAAGATGAATATCAAGTGGCATTGATGATTAAAGAACACATTTATCAAAAATATCAAATGGACGTACCCGAGGTAGAGTGTTGGTATTTGACAATGTTATTGGCCTCTTTAAAACAAGAGAATACAGCTGGTCGAGTTGGAATTGTCGTTGCTGCTCATGGAAAAAGCACCGCTTTAAGTATGGTACAGGTCGTCTCAAAATTATTAAGTGCAAATAATATCCATTCGGTAGATATGCCCCTTGAAATGAATCCTCATACAGCTTTTGATTTAGTGAAGGATCAAGTAATAGCCGTTGATGAAGGAAATGGCGTGATGTTATTAGTCGATATGGGCTCACTTAGCACATTTGGTCCAAGGATTACAGAAGAAACGGGCATTCAAGTGCGAACGATTGATATGGTGACTACTCCTGTTGTACTAGAGGCGGCTAGAAAAACATCGTTAATTGATAACGATTTGATCAGTATTTTTGACTCATTGAAACAATTTAGAGGATATAGTACGTTTTTAGATTTTGATCCAGAAGAGCTTCCAGAAAAAGACTTATTGGAATTTAACAAGCCTAAAGCCATTATTACGATTTGTTCAACAGGCGAGGGAACGGCTAAGCAAATTAAAGAAATTATCGAAGCGGCGCTAGAGAGTTTGATGGATGATTCGATTACAGTGATTCCGCTATCGCTAATTGATGTCGATCAGACAATTCAAAACTTAGCCCAAGAATATCAAATTATCGCTACTACTGGCGTGGTGAAACCAGCTCTGGACGTTCCCTTTATCCCGTTGGATGAATTGATTCAAGGAAGCGGTGCAGATCGAATTCAGGATTTGGTGGGAGCTAACCTAGCTTTAGAATCTACACAGGTGGTACCGATATTAACGAAAGAGCTTTGCGAAGATTATATGAAAGGCTACTTCACTTTTATTAATCCCCATAAAGTGATTGATGTACTATGGGATTATTGCCAAATTGTAGCAGAGGAAAAAAATCAGACTTTTAGTAATAGCTTTATTATTGGATTGGTCATGCACATTGCGGGTGCAATTGAGCGAACACTTTTAAATGATACAATGGCGGTGGTTGACGAGATGGACAATCAAGCTTCTGATTATTATGATGCTGTCATAAAAGCCAATCAATCGATTAAAACCAAGTTGAATATTGACATTCCAGAAGCCGAAAATTATTATATTTTACAAATATTTGAAACTGAAAAACAAAAATAAGCAGACTGCTAAATCAAAGGAACCATTTTTTGATTTAGTAGTTTTTTTGATTAAATGAGAAAAAGCATCGTTTTATCATTCGTGTATTTCGTGTTATAGACACCTTTTTTGTTTTTTAAAACCGTATAAGTTATTAAAATGTGGAATTAATTATCATTTTATTGTTTTTTATTCGTCTTTTTCTGATATAATGAGAAATACATTCTTTTTGATTAGAGAATAATGAGGATGTAAAAAGGGATAAAGGGGAAGATAAGATGAAGAAAGTGTACAATTTTTCTGCAGGACCGGCTGTTTTACCAAGTTCTGTGTTAAAAAAAGTTCAAGACGAAATGTTGGATTATGCAGGTAGTGGCATGTCCGTGATGGAATTGAGTCATAGATCCTCCCTTTTTCAAGCAATTATTGATGATGCTGAATGTCTTTTACGTGAATTAATGTCAATACCTGATCAATACAGTGTGCTCTTTTTACAAGGTGGAGCCAGCTTGCAGTTTTCAATGATACCAATGAATCTTGCGCAAAATAAAAAAGTAGCGTACGTAAATAGCGGTTCTTGGTCTGAAAAAGCGATCGAAGAAGCACTTAAAATTCCTGATTTAACAGTAGATGTGATTGCAAGCTCACAACAAGATCAATTTAAAAAAGTTCCAACTATTCCAGCAGTAACAGCTGATTATGATTATTTACACATTACAACAAACAATACAATAGAAGGAACGACTTATTTTAAAGTTCCAACAGGGATAGAAATTCCCGTTATTGCGGATATGTCATCCAATATTCTTTCAAGTGAATATGAGGTTTCTGATTTTGGCCTTATTTATGCAGGAGCTCAAAAAAATATTGGACCTGCTGGTTTAACAGTGGTAATTATTCGAAAGGATTTGATTCGTTTCGTTGACAATCTGCCGGCGATGTTAGATTATTCTGTTCAAGAAAAAAATAATTCAATGTACAATACCCCTCCAACTTTTGCGATCTATGTGGCAAAATTAGTGTTCGAATGGCTAAAAGAACTGGGTGGAGTAAAAGCAATTGAAGCTATCAAC
This sequence comes from Carnobacterium divergens, assembly GCF_900258435.1. Taxonomy (NCBI): domain Bacteria; kingdom Bacillati; phylum Bacillota; class Bacilli; order Lactobacillales; family Carnobacteriaceae; genus Carnobacterium; species Carnobacterium divergens. The sequence goes on from NZ_LT992558.1 coordinate 914,437, forward strand.
CGAAAAAAAGCGCAGCTTCTTTATGATTACTTAGACCAATCGTCTTTGTTTTCATCACCAGTAGAGCAGGGATCTCGGTCGTTGACAAATATTCCCTTTGTAACAGGAGATGCTGCCATTGATAAGCAATTTGTTGAAGAAGCAGAAAAAGCAGGTTTTGTGAACTTAAAAGGTCATCGCTCAGTCGGTGGAATGCGAGCAAGTTTATACAATGCCTTCCCAATTGAAGGCGTCGAGGCGTTAATTGAATTTATGGATACATTTACTAAAAAAACAGAGGAGGCGCCGCTACATGTTTCAAATTAAAACCTATAATGCGATTGCTAAAGCCGGTTTAAAAAAATTTAATGAGGAGCATTACCAATTAAATCAAAGTGAAACACCAGATGCCTTATTAATTCGTAGTCATAAAATTACGGAAGAAGAGTTGCCAAATAGCGTTCTTGCAATAGGTAGAGCAGGAGCGGGAGTCAATAATGTTCCCGTTGAGGCATGTACTGAAAAAGGAATAGTGGTCTTTAATACGCCAGGAGCGAATGCAAATGCCGTGAAAGAACTGGTTTTAGCTAATTTATTATTAGCTGCTAGACCGATTTTAGAAGGGGCCAATTGGGTGAAAACCGTAACGGGCAGCAATATTGAGGAAATTGTTGAAGGCGAGAAAAAACGATTTGCTGGAACTGAATTGCAAGATAAAAAATTAGGGGTCATTGGTTTAGGTGCGATTGGAGCAATGGTTGCCAATGATGCTTACCGAATTGGAATGAATGTGGTAGGATATGATCCTTATGTTTCAGTGGATACAGCATGGACAATTTCAAGTCGAGTGAAGCGTGCTCTAACCATTGAGGAAGTATTAAGAACCTGTGATTATATTACCATTCATGTTCCATTGTTGCCTCAAACAAAACAGTTGATTAATCATGAGAAGTTAGCTTTAATGAAAAAAGAGGCTGTTTTGTTGAATTTTTCTCGGGGTGAATTAGTAGACAATAAAGCAGTAGCGACGGCATTAGTTGATGGTCATTTGAAGCAATATATTACAGATTTTGCTGACGAGCAGTTTATCGGCAATGAGAAGGTTCTAGTCTTGCCTCATTTGGGAGCATCTACCATTGAAGCTGAAGTGAATTGTGCGAAAATGGCTGCTAGAACGTTGAAGTACTTCTTAGAAACTGGAAATATTAAACGTTCAGTCAATTTCCCAACAGTTGAGATGGATTTTCAAGCACCGATTCGGTTAGCCTTGATTCATTTAAATGTACCCAGTATGGTAGGAACGATGACGATTGAACTGGCTAATCATGGAATTAATATTGTAAATATGATTAATCGAAGCAAGGGAGATCATGCATACACTTTGATTGATTTAGAAGGTACATCAGCGGATCAATTAGAAAAAATTGTCGCTAAACTGAAAACCGTTGAAAATATTATTAAAATTAGAGTATTAGAAAATCAGCAACCCACTTTTTGAAAGTAGGAGGAAATTATGGTTAAAATTAAACCGTTTAAAGGGATTCGTCCGAATCCTGATTACGCCAAACAAATCGCTTCGTTGCCTTATGATGTGTTAAACACAGAAGAGGCAAGAGCACTGGCTAGCGAAAATCCCTATTCTTTTTTACACATAGATAAAGCCGAAGTAGATTTGGCAAAAGAAAGCTCTCCCTATGTCGAAGTCGTCTATCAAAAAGCAGCAGCAAATTTAAAAGAATTTATTTTAAAGCAGTGGCTGACACAAGACTCGCAGGAACACTATTACTTGTACCGCCTAACCATGAACGGGCGTAGTCAAACTGGATTAGTGGTGTGTACGTCTATCGATGACTATATTGCTGGGAAAATAAAAAAACATGAATTTACTAGAGAAGAAAAGGAATTAGATCGTATTCGACACGTTGATGCGTGTGATGCCAATACCAGTCCTATTTTTTTAACGTATCGTGAAAATGAAACGGTAAATGATTTGATTGCTGATTGGCAGCAAAAACAGAATCCCATCTATAAATTTGAAAGCTTTCATCAGGTAACTCATGAGGTCTGGGTTATCAACGAAGAACCCATGATTACTCGTTTGACAACACTATTTGCTACTGACATCGATGCTTTGTATATTGCTGATGGTCATCATCGTACGGAATCTGCAGTGAAAGTAGGAATCAACCGTCGTGAAGCCTTTCCAAATGCAAAAGACGATGCAGAATTTAATTCTTTTTTATCTGTTTTATTTCCGAAGGAGCAATTAGCAATTTTAGATTATAATCGAGTGATAAATGTTCCAATAAAAACTGATTTTATAGAGGAATTGAAAAAATCATTTATCGTGAGTCGAGTTGGTACGGAAGTTTTTAAACCAGCTAAAGAAAAAACAATAGGCATGTATTTGGCAGGGGCTTGGTATCAACTCACTGTGAAGCCTGAAGCAATTCCAACGGATGAGGTGGATCGTCTTGATGTGTCGATTTTACAAAACGAAGTGTTGACGCCGTTATTTGGAATTGAAGATATCCGAACAGATAAGCGGATTGATTTTGTTGGTGGAATCCGGGGCTTAGAGGAGTTAGAACGCTTAGTTGACGCTGGTACTTTTACAGTTGCCTTTGCTATGTTTCCAACGACAATGGAGCAATTGCTTCAAGTTGCAGATAGTGGGAAAATTATGCCACCTAAATCAACTTGGTTTGAACCCAAATTGTTAAGTGGATTATTCATCCATGATTTAGCTAGTCATTAAAAAGATAGGACTTAGATTTTCCCATCTAAGTCCTATTTTTTTTCGAGTAAAAAAAGTTGTTCAAAAAAATAAAGTGGCGTACACTGAGTAATGAAGAATTTTATTGAAAGAAAAGAGGCGTTGTCAGATGAAAAAAGCGTTGATTATTGGTGGAACAGGAACAATCGGTACCGCAGTAGCTAAGAAATTAGAAAAACATTATGAAGTGTTAATTGCTAGCCGTCATTCGAAAGAATACCCAGTAGATATCAGTTCAGTAGACAGTATTCAGTCGTTGTTTGAAAAAACTGGCCAGATAGATGCTGTGATTGTGACTGCAGGAGCTGCTCATTTTGGACCCTTAAAAGAAATGACAGTTGAAGACAATTTAATAAGTGTGACAAATAAACTGTTAGGACAAGTGAATATTGTTTTATTAGGAACGGATTTTGTTAAGGATAAAGGCAGTTTTACATTAGTTACTGGAATTATGATGGATGATCCTATTTATCAAGGGGCATCCGCTGCATTAGCCAATGGGGGTGTCAGAGCCTTTGCCAAATCAGCAGCCCTTGAATTGCCAAGAGGCATTCGCATCAATACGGTTAGCCCAAATGTTTTGAAAGAATCCTGGGATAAATACCAAGATTTCTTTGTAGGATTCAATCCAGTGAGTGCTGAAAAGGTAGCCAATGCATTTGTTAAAAGTGTACGAGGTTTGCAAACTGGTGAAAGCTACGAAGTTTATTAAGGAAAATTAAAAGAAACTGGCATTCATTTGATGACGTGTTAGTTTCTTTTTTTAAGAATAAAAAAATAGTTGTAATTAAATAGCGGTTTTGTTAAAATTAGAATTAGATTAAAATAAGATTAAAAAAGAGGTGCTTGGATGAACGTTAAAAAACTGGGAATGGTGTCAAGTACAGTGTTAGTAATGACGATTTTAGTAGCTTGTGGTGGGAACCAAAAAGAAGAGGTCAGCAATCAGTCAACAAAACAAGTGAAAAAGGAAACACTAGCAAAAAAACAGGAGTTAACCATTATTGAAACAGCAGAAATTCCTTCGATGGATACCGCTCTAAATGTTGATGGAGTGAGCTCCATTGTAATGAACAATGTTTTTGAAGGGCTTTATCGAGCAACTAAAGATGGAGAAGTCGAATTAGGAATGGCTTCAGAAGAGCCAACAATTAGCAAGGACGGGTTAACCTATACATTCAAACTAAAAAAAGAGGCAACATGGTCTAATGGCGATCCAGTTACGGCCAATGATTTTGTTTATGCTTGGAAAAAAACAGTTGATCCAGCTTCAGGAGCGGCATTTGCTTACTTATTTGAGGGCGTTTTAGCAAATGCAACCGAAATTCAAAAAGGCGAAAAATCGATTGAGGAACTCGGTGTTAAAGCGTTAGATGATCAAACATTAGAAATCCAGTTAGTTGCAAATGTTCCTTATTTTAAAGGATTATTAACAACACCAACTTTTTTTCCACAAAATCAAAAATACGTCGTTGAAAAAGGAGCTCAGTATTCAACAACAAGTGAATCTATGATTTATAATGGTCCTTTTACTTTGACAAAATGGGACGGAACGGGTTTAACGTGGGTCTATCAAAAAAATCAAATGTATTGGGATAAGGAGACTGTTAAATTAGATACAATTAATGTCGATGTTGTCAAAGAAAATTCAGCTCGGATTAATTTATTTGATAGTGATGCTACAGATATCACTACGATTGATGGAGACTATTTAGCTAATTATCAGGAAGATCCTAATCTAAAATCTATTCCAGAATCTTCTGTTTTTTATTTTCAATTCAATCAAGAAAAAGCCGGAATTAAAACACCATTAGCCAATCAAAATATCCGAAAAGCCTTGGCTTTGTCATACGATAAAAAAGCCTATGTGGATACCGTTTTACAAAATGGTTCTATTGTAGCGAATGGATTAATACCAGCCGGTTTAGTAAAGTCCCCAGATGGGAAAATTGATTTTAGAAAAGCCAGTGGCGATCTTCAAACATTTAATAAAAAAGAAGCACAAGCGGCTTGGAAAAAAGGCTTAAAAGAACTAGGAGTAGAGACGTTAACAATAGAGTTGCTTTCTGGTGATACAGACAGCGCTAAAAAATCTTCTGAATTTATGCAAGGTCAATGGCAAACAAATTTAACTGGACTTAAAGTGAACTTGAAAAATGTTCCATTTAAAGTTCGATTAGAACTAGATTCAAAACAAGACTACGACATTCAATTATCTGGTTGGAGTGCGGATTATAGTGATCCAATGGCGTATTTAGATATTTTCCAAACAGGTAAAAGTTATAATACAACAAGTTATTCTAACAAGGAGTATGATGCGTTAGTTGATGCAATTGGATCAACTGATTTAGCTCAGCTAGACAAAAGATGGAGTGATATGAAAGAAGCAGAAAAAATTCTGTTAGCTGACTATAATATTGCGCCAATTTACCAACGTTCTCGAGCTGTTTTAGAAAAACCATACGTGAAAGGAATCGCCAGTCACCTTGTGGGAGCGAACTATTCCTATAAATGGGCCTATGTGACGGAGAAATAATAACAGGGTGTAAAAAAATAGCGAACTTTACTAGTAATATTCCAAAAACTATGCTAAAGTTAGGGTATATGAAATGTTTAGAACAGACGGGAGGGCAATAAATTTGTATAATGCACTTTTAATTGCTATGTTAGTAGTTTCAGTTTTGTTAATTATTGTCGTTACAATGCAACCAACTAAAACAAACAGCGCGTCCAGTGCTTTAACTGGTGGAGCTGAACAATTATTTGGAAAACAAAAAGCACGCGGATTTGAAGCCGTATTACAACGTGTGACAGTTGTGTTAGGAATTGTATTTTTCGTTCTTACCATCGCACTTGCCTTTTTAACAGCAAAATAAACAAATTAATGAGCCACCTGTATTTTAAACAGGTGGTTTTCTTTTTAGTGAAAATAAGAATTTTATCGATTTTAAAACAATAATTTTATACAATTAAAGCAAAATACAGTAAAATAGAAGATAGAATGAGTGGAGTAGGAGGAAGTTTCATGCCAAAGATGGTCTTGCCAAAACCTTTTTTCTTTGAAAATGGCCCAAGAGCGGTGCTCTTATTACACGCCTATACAGGCAGTTCAGCAGATATGCGTATGCTAGGTAGAGCGTTAGAAAAAGAGAATTATACGGTGTACGCACCGCACTTTACAGGTCACGGAACGCTTAATCCTGAAGATATTTTAGTAGCAACACCGCTGGATTGGTGGGAAGATACTAAGAAAGCCCTCGCTTTTTTACGCGAAAAAGGCTATCAAGAAATTGCCGTTATGGGGTTGTCGCTAGGTGGTATTTTTGCAACGAAAGCCCTAGAAGAAGAACGGGTTCTTGGTGGTGGAACTCTTTGCTCGCCAATATTTATGGGAGACTACACAAATGTGTTAAAATCATTTTTAAATTATGTTAAAACGGTAAAAAAAATTGCTGGAGATTCAGCTGATGAAATCAATGTAAAATTGCCTACGATTCAAAAAGAAGTCGAACAGCAGCTACAAGAGATTCAAGCATTCACGCGAAGCATCCAACAAAAGCTTTCAACGATTACAGAAGCCTTCTTCATTGCTCAAGCAGGTAAAGATGAATTGATTGATGCAAACGCCGCTTATCAACTAAAAGAAGCTTTAACCAATGCAGCTGTAACATTTCATTGGTATGAAAATAGTAGTCATGTGATAACGGTTGGAAAGGCTCACCACGAACTTGAAAAAGATGTGCTAGCCTTTTTAAACCAGTTATCTTGGAATGAGGGATAAATTAAATGGAAAATAAAAAAACAATCAAGGACACGATTTTAGTCTACCTTGAAAATAGTAAGAAAAAATCTTTTTCAGTCAAAGATATTAGTGAAAGTTTAGGCCTAACGAGTGCGGCTGATTTTAAATTGTTAGTAGGAGCCTTAGCTAAAATGGAGCAAGAAGGGGCCGTTGAGTTGAATAAAAAAGGTCATTTTAAATTGCCAAAAGAAAAACCAGGATTAGAAGGGATTTTTCGTGCAAATGATCGAGGCTTTGGTTTTGTTTCAATTGAAGATGAGGATGACGATGTTTACATTCCACAAGGCCATACCAACTTTGCGTTAGATGGCGATATTGTAAAAATCGACATTAGTCGCGTAGCAGAGCCTTGGCGTGATCGTGGAGCAGAAGGATCCGTTGAAACGATTATCGAGCGTAAATTTCATCAATTTGTAGGCGAATTTTATGCCTATAGTGAAGAGGGAATTGAAGAAACGGATTTATATGGCTACGTAGTACCTCAAGATAAAAAGTTAAGCAACTATAAAGTGTTTATTGAAGCAAAAGGGATCAAACCTGTTGATGGTGCGATGGTCTTAGTTGAAATTACCTATTATCCAGACGTTGCTTTTCCAACAAGCATGCAAGGAATTGTAACAAAAACAATCGGGCACAAAAATGACCCAGGTGTGGATATTTTAACGGTTGTTTATAAACATGGCATTCCAACTGAATTTCCAGAAGAAGTATTGAAACAAGCCGATGCAGTTCCTGAGAAGATTTCAGACGAAGACCGCAAAGGTCGTACGGATTTAACCGAGGAATTGATTGTAACGATTGATGGCGAGGATGCAAAAGATTTAGATGATGCTGTTACAGTCCGCAAGTTAGCCAACGGAAACTATCATTTAGGCGTGCATATTGCAGATGTGTCTTATTACGTAACTGAAAATAGCCCATTAGATGCGGAAGCTTTTGAACGAGCAACAAGTGTGTATTTAACCGATCGTGTGATTCCTATGTTGCCACACCGTTTATCAAATGGCTTATGTTCACTGAATCCTTTTGAGGATCGTTTGACTATGAGTTGTGAAATGGAAATCAATTCGGCAGGAGAAGTAGTGAATCACAACATTTTCCCAAGTGTGATTCATTCAAAACGTCGTATGACGTATACTGCAGTTAATCAAATTTTAATGGAGAAAGATCCTGAGATTCGTAAAGAATACGAAGAATTAGTACCAATGTTTGAATTAATGGGAGAACTTCATCAAATCTTAGTTGCAAAACGTAAAGCACGTGGCGCGATTGATTTTGAAGCGCCAGAAGCTCAAATTGTTGTGGATGAGAACGGTCATCCAAAAGAAATTTTGATGCGTGAACGTGGTGTTGGAGAGCGTTTGATCGAATCCTTTATGCTTTCTGCAAATGAAACGGTAGCAGAGCACTATTTCAAATTAAATGTACCTTTTATCTACCGTATCCATGAACAGCCAGATTCAGACCGGATGCAACGTTTTATGGAATTTGTGACGGCTTTTGGAATCGTGGTTAAAGGAACGAGTCAAGATGTATCACCAAAGCAATTGCAAAAAGTATTAGCAGGCGTGAGTGGTGAACCAGAAGAAGCCGTTGTTTCAACGATGTTGTTACGTAGTATGAAACAGGCAAAATACGATATGGATCCACTGGGCCATTTCGGTTTAGGAGCAGAGTTTTATACGCACTTTACTTCCCCAATTCGTCGTTATCCTGATTTAATCGTTCATCGCCTGATTCGTTCTTATGCAGACAATGGCATTGGGGACGAGCAGCAGGCTAAATGGGAAAATCTATTGCCAGACATTGCAGAGCAAAGTTCGAAAATGGAACGTCGCGCAGTGGATGCAGAACGTGAAACCGATTCGCTTAAGAAAACAGAATACATGGCGGATAAAGTCGGTGAAATTTATGAAGGTGTGATTAGTTCAGTAACAAAATTTGGAATGTTTATTGAATTGCCAAATACAATTGAAGGCTTAATTCATATGTCGAATATGAAAGAAGATTATTTCAATTTTGTTGAAAGTCATTTAATGCTAGTTGGTGAGCGAACTGGAGTTACGTACAAAATTGGACAACCAATCAAAATAAAAGTTGAAAAAGCTGATGTTGAAACAAGAGAAATTGATTTCTCAATTGTTCCAGATCCCAATACCCCTAAAACAGCTCTTAAAGAGCGCCCTGCCAACGGACGAGGTCGAGGTGATAGCAAACGCAGAGGAAGAAGCGAAGAGCGTCAATCGACAAATAATAGCTATAAAGGGAAGGCGACTGGCAAGAAAAAGAAAATGAAAGTTTCCTTCAATGAAACTTCTTCAACCAAAAGTGAATCTAAGACTAAAAATGGTAAAAAACCATTTTATACAGCTGTGGCCAAAAAGAAAAAGAAAAAATAAAGTTGTTTTAAGGAACCAAAGGAGGCGAAATGCATATGCCAAAAGGCGATGGCAAATTAGTTGCCCAAAATAGAAAAGCGCGTCATGACTATTCAATTATAGATACTGTTGAAGCAGGAATGGTACTACAAGGAACAGAAATTAAATCTGTTCGAGGAGCTCGCATCAATTTGAAAGATGGCTATGCCAAAATTCAAAATGGCGAGATCTACTTGCACAATGTGCATATCAGTCCTTACGAGCAAGGAAATCAATTTAATCACGATCCCTTGCGTGTTCGTAAATTATTGATGCATAAAAAACAAATTTTGCGTCTATTAAATGAAACTAAAGCAACCGGAAATACATTGATTCCATTAAAAGTCTATATTAAAGACGGATACGCAAAAGTATTGATTGGTTTAGCTAAAGGTAAGAAAAATTATGATAAGCGTGAAGATTTAAAACGCAAAGACATGAAACGTGAAACGGATCGCATGATGCGAATCAAATAAAAAAACGTTATTCATACATTCCTTATTTGGAGGAATGCTGTGAATAACGTTTTTTTTATTGGGTAAATTTAAACTACTAGTGCGTCATATTTTGTTATCTCTTGACTGACAGTAACTGTAATACGCTATAATTTTAGAGTATAAAAGGGGGGAAGATAGTATCTGAAATAGTTCCAAAAAGAAAGCCTAATGGAAATCTAGAGATAGGGAATAGATTTTATAGACTCTTATCAAAGAGCGTCATTTTATAAACCTAAAAAATAGAATTGTGGAATTCCAGTATAAAGATTATGAAGATTGAGTGCTTGATTAGATAAAGCAGTAAAGTCCTAATTGTTTATCAAGCTTAGGTTTTGATACAACAAAATAAACGTTTTTGTATGAACAGTTCCCTTCTATTTTTTAGTATTAATTTTAGCTGGATGTGAACTTAATAATAAGTAATATCAAATTTTTAAGAGTGTGGAGCCTTGAGAGAAATCTACAAAATTATTGAAAGTTGGTTAAACGGTGAAAAGATGGCAGAAGGTATTGATGATCCTATTATCTATACTAGAAATGATAGTTGCATTTTATGTTATAACACAGTTTAAGTATATAGTGAAAACTCCTTTTCATTTTTTAAAATCAATCAATAGTAATACAAATCTTTATTATATACCTACTGTATTATTCTGGATTTCTACTATTGTATTTATTTTTTCATCTCTTAAACTTGTTTTCATTGTTTTTTATCCTAAAAAAGAAAAACAGTTAAAACTATCAAGTACAGATGCTAGCTCATTACTCATTCAAAAAAAAGCTGTAGAATCAATTATTTTAATTAAAGCTGATGAGAAGGATTTTTTTGAAAATACGTCAACAAAAGTAATTGTGAAAAGCAAAAAAAACAAAATTTCAGGAAAAATAATTGGATCAGTGAATGCAACTCCAGAGTTAACTGAAAAAAGTAAGATTTTTTTGAATGAATTACAGGAAGATTTAGAGAAGATTTTAAGTTTAAAATCGGAAAATATTCAATTAAAGTTAGTCTTGAAATTAGATAAAAAGAAAAGCATAAAAAAAACCACTAAAAAAAGAGTGATGTAAGTAGTAAAGGAGTCATATGAATCAGCATAAATATATTCTAATTGGTGCTTTAAACGGATTTACTATTGCTATATTATTTTTGACACTAGGTTTTTTTAAAACTATTTTACTACTACTTTTCACTTTTGCAGGGTGTGTCATAGGTTGGTATGTAAAAAAAATGTCATTAATGGACTATTTTAAATAATAATTAAAGGGAGCTGGATGACAATGACAGAATTAACAAAACAAGATAATAAAAAAGGAAATGCACAAACGATTACGAAAGAATTAACGTATGAAGATAAAGTATTGCAAAAAATTATTGGAATTTCTTTAGAAGAAGTTGAAGGATTATTAACTTTAGATGGTGGATTTTTCTCTAATCTAGCTGAAAAATTTGTCAACACTGATTCAACAACAAGTGGAGTAAATGTAGAAGTTGGTAAAAAACAAATCGCAGTGGATTTAGATATCGTAGTAGAATATGGACGAAATATTCCTGAACTATTTGATGAAATCGTTACAACTATTCAAGCCAATGTTCAATCGATGACAGGGTTAAATTTAGTTGAAGTAAATGTTAAAGTAGTTGATGTAAAGTCTAAAGAACAGCACGAGCAAGAGTCCGTGACGGTTCAGGATCGTGTGAGTGATTTTACTGAAAAAGCAGGAAATTCAATTGGTGAACAGACAGAAAAAGTGAAAAAAATAGCTTCAAAAACTACCGTAAACGCAAAAGAAAAAATGGATAGTTCGAGAGTCGAATAATAAGCCATTACTAGATGTCTAAATTTAATTGAAATTTCTCTATAAAATTACATGCAAAAGATCTTATGGATTTTAGTGAGCTCCAAAAGTTAGTTTTTAAATCTAACTTTGGAGTTTTTTTATGGCAAAATCTAGTATACTCGTTTACACGAAAATGTTGAACATACAATTCATACAGTGTATAAAAAAACAGAGTAGAAAATCCATTCTGAAAAAAAGGTTAACTTTTTTATTCTGATAGTTGGAGAAATGCAGTGTATAACGTTTTATTAATGAGTTTTAATCCGTTTAGGAATGTTTTCTCTTTTTAAATAATTGTATACAGTAGGTCTTGAGATTTGATTTAACTTCGCAATTTTTGTAATGGATAAGTCTGTATTAAGGTATTGATCAATGACCGTTTTTAAGTTTTTATTTTCCACCGGTCTGCCTAGTGTGACGCCTTTTTCCTTAGCCGCTTCTAAACCTGAGAGAACACGTTCTCGGATGAGTTCGGCTTCCATTTCTGCAAAGGCACTCATAATAGTAAAAAAGAATTTTCCCATTGAAGTGCTGGTATCAATATTATTTTGGATACTCACAAAATTAATCTCTGCTTCATTAAAGAATTCCATTAAAGAAAGTAAGTGCTTTGTTCCTCGTGACAAGCGGTCTAACTTAAAAATGACAAAAGTATCTCCTTTTTCAAGCGAAGCAATCGCCATGTCCAACTGACGTCGCTTTATTTTTCGTCCACTTTCTTGTTCTGTATAAATTTTGTCACATCCATATCTTGTTAACGCAATTATTTGTGCATCTAATTGTTGATGGCTTGTGCTGATTCTAGCGTAACCAATTGTTTTCATTTTTTTCCTCCGAGGTCTCTTCAACAAAGAGTTCTTCTAATAATAATTGTTGAATGATCTGAATAAGTTCGTACCACTGATGTTGATTTTTCAGAGAGCTTAAGAAAAAAATAGATTTGCAATTCGTAGATAGCTCAAGAGTATCTGAAATAATTAGATGGGCTTTACGCACATCTTCAGTAATGACGACCGTTTCAGCGTTAAAAATAGTAGATAATTGTTCTGTAATAAAAAATTTCCCAGTAAAATCTTTGGTTATTTGTAAGTAAATAAAAATTCGAGGAGTCTTAACGATTTGCAATAATGTATAAATTAAACTACAAAAATAATCTCTTAAAAGAGTGTGCTTTAATAATTCGTAATGCTGATTGTGAAGTACCTTTTTTGAAAAATGATCATAGAACTTTTTGATTTCAATCATTTTTGAATCGTTAACAGAAAGATTATAAACAGGCTTTGGAAAATGAAGTTCTAAAAAATAAGGAATTTTAGCTCCCATGAGTTGAAAAAAAACATAAAGCAACGTGAAATAATAGATGAAAAGAAATGTTGTCTCTTCTGTAAAGTTGCCTTTAAAATGCTGCTTAAGCGCGTTGGTTAATTGAAAGGCGAAGGCTGTTGCATCCTCCTCTTTTTTTGAAAAAACTTTTCCAAGGGCAATTTTTTTTTCATGTAAAATAATATCTGAAAGAAAAATTCTGGTAAAAAAATTAAAATAAAGAATCTCATTTTTATTATCTTTAAATGGAAGATCATTAAAAGAATGAGAACTAAAAAGTCGTGCAATATCATGATTTTTTTGAATAAGTTCTAAGATAGCGAGCTCTTCTGGAGTCGGTTTTTTTGGAAATGCTTGGTGTTGAATTCGAATTGTAAGAACGGCGAATAAAAAATAGAGCAAGTTTTTCTTTGTATCAGATCGTTTAGCTGAATCGTTTAAAATATCTTTAGGAAGCTCGTGGCGTAACTCGTCTTTTGTGAATTGCTTGAAGGGCCATTCTAAGCTTTGAAAAGCATCCCCCAACAAAAGGAAGCTGAAAATACGAATGGATAGCTCATTGCCAGTTAATCTGACATAAGACTCTTCTTTAATGATTTGAAAATCAAAGACTGATAATTTTTCGTTAAGAGATTTTATAATTCGGCTTAAATAGGAAGAGGTAACAAACAACTCATCCGCCAATTCGGTAACTGAGAGTTGATAATTGGTCGTTAGAAGAACGATTAAACTAAAATAAGGCGATTTTTTTAGATAATGTAGTTTTAGTTGATGGTAGACGACCAACTTTTTTTCAGAAAATAACGGATTGATGGTATATTCTCCTTTTGAATTGGCATGAATAAAGTTGCTTAAATCAACTAATTCTTCAATTTCGATGTTTAGCTTTTGCAAATAACTCTTTATTGTCCGACTGGGAATGGCTAATTGAGTTGATAAAGAGTGCAGTGTTTGTTTTTTTTGAATGATAGCATAGAGTACCAATAGCTCGTTTTGCCTTGATTCAGAGAGGATTTTTGAATACATAGAACGCTCCTTTTTCTTTATTGTGTCTACTGCTAGACATAAATCTGTCAACATCTACTGTGTTATCCATGTTAGAATATCAAAGTATCATATAATTGTAAACTAATCTAATGATTAATTTACGGTTATATAACCTTGTTTTAATCCGAGCAGAAACCTATTATATATAGGTTTCTTTTTTTTTATTTTCATTTTTTAAGTTATAAATAATTCCGTAACAAATCATTAGATTAATTTACAAAAGATGAGTATTTGTTTAGTTATGAAAAGATAAAGAACCATTGCTTTTTAGCGGATAAAAAAATATAAAACTAAAGGATGAAGAGCAATTGATGAATAAAAAGTACTTGATTTATATTCCTTTTCTAACGTTGTTATGCAGTGGAGCAACGATTAAAGCTGAAGAAAATGAAGAAACACCTAAAAAACCACTAAGCTCTTTTTCAATAGAAGAGAAAAGCTTTATTTCACCTTATTTGTCAACGCAGTGGGCGGACGTTCCACAATGGGCAAGAATAGATATAAGTCTTATGTTTGCTAATAAAGGCGATATTATTATAAAACAATTGCAAAAAAGAATCGAAGACTCTATAGAACATTTAGGTTGGAAAAAAGGTTCCCAAATTATTATTGATATACCCCAGTGGGAAGGTGAAGAATACGGTCCAGATAAAAATACCTGGATGAAAGGAATCATCCAAGTCCAAGCTGGTGGGTTGTCTTTTGAAACGGATGGAACGATTTCGATTGGAATTACAGATGGCGGAGAAAAATTAGTCATTCAGAGGCTGAAAAATAAACTCACAACACCAAATGTAAAAATAAAACGTACGGAAGTTTATATGAAAGATAGTTCTTCAAATCAAGCAGCGTATTACAACCCTTGGATTCTTTATATTGATGGAACGATTTCAAATATAGATGAATCAGAAAAAAATGTTAACCTTGCACCTATATTAGACTCACCTTCTTTTATTTTTACAACAAGCGAGCCAAGTTCAGTAGAATTGAATTCGCCAATTCCAGCGGCAACTAGTTACATTACATTGACACAATCATTGACAGACAGCCCTACTTATACGTACATTCAAAAACCAGATTTTAGTAAAGTGGGCCAAACTGAAGCTATCGTTCGAATAACCGATAGGCTGGATGATTATTCTATTGAATCAGATGTTCATTTGAATTACAACGTGGTGGACAATCGAAACTTGACTGCAGAAGCAATTCCACAAGCGGTTGATCTAGGCACGAATATCGCAAATAGCAATCTAAAGGAACTAGTAAAAAATGTTCATTTAGGCGAAGAAGTAGTAGGAACTAACGATTACTCAGTGGCAATTAAAACGAATGCAGATACAACACTTGTAGGGGATCAAAAACTTAGGGTCACAGTTACTGGGAAGGGAAAGACAGTGGATATTGATGTTCCGGTAACTGTGAAATGGGGCAAGAGTTTGTCTTTACAAGGAGCTTATGATGATTCCGTAGGTGTGTTCACACTACATGAATCAGGTTTGAAAACCTATACCTTAACAGATCAAGTAGGAGTCAAACGAAAAAATGCAGATTCTATGGTTCATAGCGAATTTGGTGGAAAAATTTATTATCAAGTGGGTATAAAAAAGTTAAACCAAGAAACTCAAATATTAGAAGATGAATCAAATCCTTCGCTGACAGTAGCAAGTGCATATGGTCAAGACGATGCATTAAACAAAATAAATGAATTTCAGACAGTTGAGTTAAAAGAAGGCGATTTAATTGATCTGTGGCATGCAGAACCAAAACGAAATCATTTAATTGTAAATGAAAATAAAATTCAAGAAAATGCTGAACTAAAGAACAGTTATTATGAGGTAACAGAGTCAGGATTTCAGCCATTAAGAATCAATCAATTGCAAACAAAAGAAGCGTCAACGCCCTTACGAACAACGACCAAAGAACTAGATGATGATTTTAGAGAGAACATGGCAAAATATATTGATTCTAAAGAGTATAACCAGATTAAACCAGTAAAGTTTGTTGTTTTTCCAGACACGACAAAACCTGGCAAACAACTGGCAAAAGTTCGAGTCGAAGAAACTCTTCATTCTGGGAAAAAAGTTCAGTTTGATTACGATGTCCAAGTCAATGTAAAAAACGAGTGGGTACATGTGACAATTCCAACCAAAATGCTGTTCTTTTCGGATTCAAATCATAAAGAAAAAGTAACATCAAAAAAATACAAAATTAAGAATAATTCTGATAATACGACACTCATGGTTTCGATGAATTCTTTTGTAGTTAAACAAAATTCAGAGGTTACTTACTTATCAGAAAAAGAATCCGATCCAACTTACGGAAGCAACTCGTTGAGATTGAATCTTAACGTAGATGGTAAAGAAGTTGCACGAAGTTTAAATGTCACGTCTAAAGCAACGGACCTTGTGGAGCTAAATCCAAAAACAGGAAGTGCGCTTTCTTTTGAAGGGAACTATTTTAACCCTGAATCAAAAAATTCTTTATATGCAGAAAGCAGTCTGGTTTTAAAATTTGCAATTAAGGAATAGAAAGGAGCAGTCAATGAAACTAAAAAAAAATAAACGAAAAAAAAGAATTTTTCTCTGGGTGTTTCTTTTCTTACTACTAGCGATCCTGTTAGGAGGAGGCTATTACTGGTATAAAGTCAATCAAAATCCTCGGAATTTAGTTGCCGGTGAAGCTTTTCCAGCTACAAAAGATGCACATAAAATGACAGCTAAGGAAATGAAGGCTTTCAAACAAAAGGAAGTAGATGAAACACAATTTACGTTAACTATTTTCCCAGAAGCGACATTCAACCAAGAAACACTAGCAGGAAATCTATACATCAAAAATGAACCAGTCAATGCCTATCCAATCAATGTCAAAGTAAATTTAGACAGTGATAAAAGCTTAGTATATGAATCGGGTATGATTCAGCCTGGTTATGAAATAACAAAAGCTAAGTTAGCAAAAAAATTAACAGCAGGAACGTATAAAGCAACGGCAAATGTTGAGATATACGATAATAAAACGAAACAAAAAAGAGGGACTACTCAAGCAGTAGTAACGATTCAAGTAAATGAATAAATTTAATAGTAGAAGCTATTGAATATAAATAAAAATTTTAAGGAGAGAAAAAAATGAAAAAAAATGTAGTAGCACCAATCGTATTAGCAGGAATGGTTTTAGGAACAGGGCAAGCAGTTTTTGCAGAAGAACAAGCACCAACAGGTTACGAAACAATCAATAATGCAGAGGGTGATCAATACGACCCAGCAACAGGAGTTGAGATTCCAGTGAAAGGAACGCTTGGAAAACTTGACAATACAGACCCAGAAGAAAACATTCCAGAAGGAGACGACAGATGGTTAAAAGTAACGATACCAACGAGCGTTGCCTTTAACACAAACCCAGAAAAAGAAAACAAAGAAATTATGGCTTACAATTATACTGTGAAAAATTTATCAGGACGTCCAATTAATGTGAATTTATCAAAATTTTCAGGATCTGAAGAAGCGGCTATTACAAAATTAAGTCTTACTCCAAAAACAGGAGATGCAATTGATGTTGTAACTAATGGTGTTGTAAAAGAAAATGTTAATCAGTTGCTAGGCAAGCTAGAGGCTAACGTAGGTGCGTATGAATTTACTTACAAAGGAACCGTTGACCCAGAAAAATTAACAGGTGAAAGTACAAAAGTTTCTTACAACATGAATTTGAAATTTGAAGTATTAGATAAAAATGGCGAGTCAGTAACGAAATAATAATGAAGAAAAAAAGTTTTTTCTATTTGTTCCTTTGTTGTACAGTGTTTTTTCTATTGTTGATGACTCAATCAGCTTTTGGAGAAACGATTGAAGCCACTAGCGAAACCAGTATTCCAGTAATTGGAATACTAAATACGAATACCGAAAAGGATGCAACTAATCCTCCAGAAAAAAACGAAGAAGAACATGCATTAGTGGATAAAGAAACCAATATTAAGGATCAAGAAATTCACCTGCTGCCGCAAACAAGTGAATGGCAACAACTGCTTTGGATACTGGTAGGGATTGCTCTTATGAGTGTGGCTGTCTATCTATTTAATAAAAATAAAAAATAAGAAAATTGGAACATAACTAGGTAAAAGCTAGCTTATGTTTCAATTTTTACGCCTTATTATATAATGTGTGTTATAATAAGTGGATAAGGAGTGATTTTTTGATAGAAGCGTATAAAAATTTATGGAAAAATGGCTTTAATTCCAAGGGAAGTACCTCCAGGTTAGAATTTTGGTTGACTCTTTTATGTGATGGGCTTATTAATGGGAGTTGTTTTTTGCTTTACATAGTTTTAAATGAAACAACCATCATGTTGGGAATATTTTTAATTTATAAAATAGTATCTGTGATCCCTATTCTTAATTTATCTGTTCGACGTTTTCATGACGCAGGGTATTCAACTAGAAGGTTTATTGTGCTAGGGATAATCTGTCAATTTATTCCGATACTTGATGTTGTTGGGATGATTTTCTGTTTGGTTGTTTATTTACAACCATCAAAAAAACAAAAAGAAATGAAATCATGGATGGATTAACTAAGAAGATTTCCAATGTTTTTGGAAGTCTTTTTTTAGTTTTTTAAAAGACTAGACATTTAAAGTATAAGTGTGTATAATTCAAGGTGTAAAGAAAATGTAAGCACTTTAAAAATAATGATAAATAGAAATGAGTGAGTCAATTGACAGAATATCAATTTCCAAAAGGCTTTTGGTGGGGATCAGCAGCCAGTGGACCACAAACAGAAGGCCGTATCGAAAACGATGGCAAAGGCGACAGCATGTGGGATTACTGGTATAAAGAAGCACCAGAAAAATTTTTCAACCAAGTTGGACCTGAAAAAACATCACAAGTTTATCAAAAATACCAAGAAGATATTCAATTAATGAAAGCAACTGGACACACGACTTTTCGAACATCCATTCAATGGAGTCGTTTAATTCCAGATGGTGTGGGAGCGGTAAATCCAAAAGCTGTTGCTTTTTATAATGACTATATTGATGATATGATTGCGAATGGTATTGAACCATTTATGAACCTATATCATTTTGATATGCCGATGGCTTTACAAGAAAAAGGCGGTTGGTTAAATCGTGAAACGGTAGATGCTTATGTAGCTTTTGCTAAAACGTGTTTTGAACTGTTTGGCGATCGAGTGAAAAAATGGTTTACGCATAATGAACCGATTGTACCGGTTGAAGCAGGGTACTTGTATCAATTTCATTATCCTTTAGAGATTAATTTAAAGCACGCTGTTCAAGTGGGGTACCATGAAATGCTAGCTAGCGCTAAGGCGATTGCTGCTTATCATGGGATGAAACTGGATGGAGAAATTGGGATTATTCTAAACTTGACACCAAGTTATCCGCGGGATGAAACGAATCCAGCTGACGTGAAGGCGGCAGTCATTGCAGACGCGTTCTTTAACCGTTCCTTTTTAGACCCCTCTGTTAAAGGAGAATTCCCAGTCGAATTGGTTGAATTGTTAAAAGAAATTGATCATTTACCTGTATATGAGGAAGAAGACTTAGTTATTATTAAAGAAAATACAGTTGATTTATTAGGGATTAACTATTATCAACCAAGACGCGTCAAAGCCAAAGAAATGCCAATTGATCATACGAATGGACCGATGCCAGAGGATTACTTTGATACCTATGAAATGCCAGGTCGAAAAATGAATCCGTACCGTGGTTGGGAAATTTATGAAAAAGGAATTTACGATATTTTAACCAATGTGCGTGAAAACTATGGCAATATTCGTTGCTATATTTCTGAAAATGGAATGGGCGTTGAAGGCGAAGAACGGTTCATTAATGAAAAAGGTGAAATCGAAGATGATTACCGAATTGATTTTGTGAAAGACCATTTAAAATACGTGCACCAAGCTATTACCGAAGGTGCAAACTGTCAAGGTTACCATATGTGGACGTGTATGGATAACTGGTCATGGAACAATGCTTACAAAAATCGTTACGGATTTATTTCCGTAAATCTTGCAGAAGATGGGAAACGTACGATTAAAAAAAGTGGACATTGGTTTAAACAAATCAGTAGCCAAAATGGCTTTAACGATTAAAAAAGAAAAGGTTGCTCTGTTCATTTGACAGGGCAATCTTTTTTTTAAATCGAATTCGTACCCACATGACACAATGTTTGATACAATAAAAGAAACTATTTGTAAAAGAGGGATTGCAATGTCAGTATATCAATTCAATGTGACTCAAATGAACGGCGAAGAAGTTTCTTTAAGTAACTACAAAGGCAAAGTCCTATTAATTGTTAACACAGCAAGTAAATGTGGCTTAACACCTCAATTAGAAGGCTTAGAGGCGATGTATGAGCAATTTAAAGAAAAGGATTTTGTAATCTTAGGATTTCCTTGCAACCAATTTATGATGCAAGACCCTAAAAGCAATGATGAGATTATGGAATTTTGTCAATTAAATTATGGTGTGACATTTCCAATGCATCAAAAAATCAAGGTTAAGGGAAAAGATGCGGATCCGTTGTACAAGTATTTAGTTGAACAAACGGATGGGAAAAAAATTGAATGGAATTTTGCCAAATTTTTAATTGGCAGAGACGGTGAGTTAATTGAACGTTTTCCTTCAAAAATGCCTCCTTCAGAATTTATCGACCAAGTTGAAAAAGTAGTCATTAATTAAGGCTGTCTAAAAAAATTGTAAAAGCAATGAAGTTCATTCGTGTTCTTGATTGCTTTTTTTTATCAATCTTAACGAAAGGGGAAGAGGCGGATGGGAGAGAAATTTTTGCTAAAAGGCGAAGCTAATCCGGAAAATGTCATTCAAGGTCGTTATTATCGATTTACGGTTTTAACAGAGCGTTTGATCCGAATGGAATATTCTGCAAATGGCACCTTTGAAGATCAAAGTACCCAAGTTGTCACCAGACGTGATTTTCCAGCCGTTACATTTTTAGCAACAGAAGAAAAAGGAATTCTAGAAATTTCTACGAACTATTTCCATTTATATTATAAGAAAGGTCCTTTTACGCCACAAAATTTAAGCATTGATTTAAAGTTTGACTATGCAAGTTACCACGATCAATGGACTTTTGGTGATGAAATAACCACTTTAAAAGGAACGGCAAGAACTCTTGATAAAGTTAACGGCACCACAAAACTGTCGGAAGGTTTGATGGCAAAAAATGGCTACAGTTTATTGGATGATTCCGCGTCTTTTTTGATTGATGAGAACTACAATTTTAAAAAGCGGGAGGACAATGGGCAAGATTTTTATTTTTTTGCTTATGGACGAGATTATTTAGCCTCTTTAAAGGATTTTTTCTATCTATCAGGAAGCCCACCTTTATTACCAAGGTTCGCATTGGGCAATTGGTGGAGTCGTTATTGGCAGTATTCAAGTAAGGAATATCAAGAATTAATCGAACGTTTTGCTGTGGAAAAAATTCCATTTTCAGTTGCAGTAATTGATATGGATTGGCATCTAACGACCATTCCTGATCGTTTTGGAAGTGGCTGGACGGGCTATACTTGGAATCTTGAATTATTTCCACAACCAAAAGAATTTTTATCGTGGTTGCATCAAGAAGGATTGAAAACAACCTTGAATGTTCATCCAGCAGATGGCATTCGCGCGTATGAGGAACCTTACTTGAGGGTTGCAAAACGCTTAGGTTTAAATTCTGCAGATGAAGAACCGGCTCCGTTTGATTTGACAGATTCATTGTTTAGGGAAGCTTACTTTGAAGATGTGCATCATCCGCTGGAAGCTACTGGTGTTGATTTTTGGTGGATTGATTGGCAACAGGGAGTGAATAGTCGAATTTTGGGCTTAGATCCTATGTGGTTGTTGAATCATTATCATTATTTAGACAATCAGAAAAATCACTCAGAAGGTTTAATTCTATCGCGTTTTATCGGTCCTGGCAGTCAGCGTTATCCAATTGGATTTTCTGGTGACACGGTGATTTCTTGGGAGTCATTAGATTTTCAACCTTATTTCACAGCAACGGCAGCAAATATCGGGTATACATGGTGGAGTCACGATATTGGCGGTCATTATCACGGGGTTCATGATGAGGAGCTGACTTTACGTTGGATGCAATTAGGGACGTTTAGTCCAATCAATCGGCTGCATAGTTCGGATAATCCTTTTAACAGTAAAGAGCCTTGGCGTTTTAATGATATGATTTTTAACTCAATGCGCTACTTTTTACAATTAAGACATCGACTCGTTCCTTATTTATATACAATCAATTATCTGACTCATACGGAAGGGTTGCCTTTGGTGATGCCGATGTATTATTTAAATTCGATGGATGAGCTGGCTTATGAAGTGCCTAATCAGTTTTATTTTGGAACAGAATTATTTGTAGCTCCAATTACAACAAAGTCCGATAGTGATTTAAAATTAAGTCAAGTCGTGGTATGGTTTCCTGCTGGCAAGTGGTATGATTTTTTTACTGGAGTTCGTTACCAGGGTGGAACGATGCTTAAAGTTTTTCGCAGTCAAACGGACTATCCTGTTTTTGCCAAAGCGGGAGGGATTGTCCCGATGAATCGAGATGGTTCTAAAAACGGGGAAGACGTACCAACGAATTTAGAAGTGCATATTTTCCCAGGATCTAATAATGAGTTTACCTTGTATGAAGAGATAGAAAATGCTTGTTTAGAGACGACCTTTAAACTTGATTGGAAGCAACAGCAATTGACGATTTCGTTAAGGGGTGAATTAGAGATACTACCTAAAAATCGTCAAATTACTTGTCTTTTTAGAAATGTGGAATTAGATTCAAGTCAGAAATTAGCCAGTTCAATCGAAGTGGATGTGAAAAATAAAACGGCGATAGTGGAATGGACAAATTTCGCAATCGATACCACGAAAGTAATTGATTTCAGAGGTATCAGAGAAGTTCAGCGTCAGCAGATTGTAGGAGAGGTATTTTCTAAATTAGATCAAGCGAATATTGGTTATTCACTAAAACGTGAGATTTATCAACATTTTATCACCTTTCAAGAAAGTTTGCCGTTAATTGGAATGATGAATAATTTAACCAATCGAATGTTGGCAGATTGCTTGTTTGAAATGATTTATACGATGGAAAGTTAGCACACAATCAATGGATTGTGTGTTTTTTACTGGATGTGAATCGCAAAAAGACTAGTCTTTTTAAATTAAATGGGTTATGATAAAGAAAAGAAGTAGCAAAGAGGTGGATTTCCAATGGTTAAATACCAACAAATCGCAAAAATTATTAGAAAAAGAATTCAAGAGGGTGTTTATCCGGTAGATTCGTTGATTCCAGATCAGGTAACCTTATCAAAAGAATTTGATGTTAGTCGTATGACAATGAAAAAAGCCTTGGATATCTTAGCGATGGAAGGGTTGATTTATCGTCAAAGAGGTGCGGGGACATTTGTAATGAAAAATGCACTGATTAATCAACTTGATACAAAAGCAGAAGAATATGATGGATTAACAAAACAGTTACCAGATAAAAAAATCACAAGTAAAATTATTTACTTTGATATTGAATTTCCAAGTGAAAAAGTGATGGAACAATTGATGTTAAAGGAAAATCAACCGGTCTATAAACTAATTCGCTTGCGCTACTTAGAAGGTCAACCTTACGTTCTTGAACATACGTATATGCCGTCAGATATTGTGACAGGATTAACGGAAGATATTTTATTGGGATCGATTTATCGTTATTTAAAAGAAGATTTGGGCTTGGTTTTTGGTGGAGCGTTTAGAAAAATACATGCAGACAAGGCTTCGGAGTATGACATTGATTATTTAGAGTGTGATCCGCATGATCCGGTACTTGAAGTAGAGCAAGTTGTATACTTACAAAACGGCAAACCTTTTGAATATTCAAGAAGCCGCCATCGTTATGATAAACGTAGTTACACTATTTTAGATGTAAATAAAAGCAGCTAAAAAGGAGAGCCCGAGGGCTCTCCTTTTTATTAATTGTAAATATCATAACTAATGACGGCGCTATTTGGTTTTTTAAATTCATGGCGTAAAAAATTTAAATACGTTCCTGGGGTTAAAATGCCATTCATAGATAACAAATCAATCCCAGATGGTCCAATAATGGAATCAGAAAGTAAGCAACAATTGGTTGTGAGAACAAAATAGGATTTAAAAGGCCCTCGATTGAATTTGTATAGTTTACTGTTTGCTTGGTAACAAGCTAGACTAGCGTAATCTTGATAGTTAGTTCGATCAACCAAAGGATCTTGAGCAAGAGCTAAACTATAATTTGATTTCCATTCATAACATTGAGCCTTGATGTCTTTAATTGCATTTGCGACATCTTGCTTTTCCTGAGGGGTTAACTGAATACCAAAACCAAACAATGTTTTTTGACTATGTTTAATGCAAAATGGAATATAAGACGCTTTGTCTGTTGTCAATAAAACGCCGTCCCCCATAGTGTCAAATAAGTGATAGGAATCTTCATCATAGTTGCCATAAGAAATGATTTCACCTTCAAAACATAGATCCATATGACCAATGGACCCAAAACTTTTTTCTGTAACGTGAATATAAATTTCTAAGTCGGGCATGATGTCTGATTTTCGTTCTGAAAAAACGGCTTTTTCACTGACTACTTCACTAGGTTTTAAAATTTTATTTGTTTCAGTTAAAACGCGTTTTGGAACAAAAGCTTCTAAAAAGATTGGAGGCGTAATTTTTATTTTACGTTTCAAGTGGTCGATGGTTGAATTTGGAAGGTAACTCATTAGCAATAAATAAAGGTTGCCACAACCTGAAAGAATAAAGTACACCCCAAAAGCAATTAAAATTTGTTCCAAGGATAGGAAAGGTGAGAAGATTAATAAAATACCTGTAATCGAAAGAAACAGTCCGCTTACTAAAAGCGTAAAACGTCCAACGAGTTGATTTTTATAATAAGTGCGATAACTAACTAGCTTTGCAAAGCCTTTTAACAACGTATAACAACCGAAAACAGTAAATAAAAATTGATACGACATTGTTGAAAAAAAATAAAAACTCAAGCCGAGTATAATTTTAATAAGACTATCTTTTAAAATTTTCAGGTCTAGTTTGCGTTTTAATAAAAATTGAGAAAAATGAGACAGGCTATCAATTAGCAATGCCAACATCATTAACAAGGTGAAAATAGAAAGCAAGGATGTGTTTATCTTTAAGATAATACTTCCAACGAGAATTAAGGCAAAACTCGATAAAAATAGGTAAAGTCGGTTTAAATGGGTTGTCGACATAGTAAGACCTTTCTTATAAAAATAATCTATCTAATAGATAAAATTGAATTCAATCGTTTTTCATTTTAACACTTAATAGGTAGAAATCAAACTATTGCCAAGATGATTTTTAGATTAACGCTTAAAAGTAACCCGTAAAAATCGTTTTTTTTATTTTTGGTATAGATTGGTTTGGGTCGTTTTCATTCTTTAATTCATTTTCATTCGAACTTATTTAAATATGTGTTATAATTATTGGTATAGCTATTTTATTATGAATGGTGGAGGTTAATACGAGATGAACAGCAATCAAAAATACTTAACTTTATTAGCAAAAGAATTTCCAACAATTGGGGAAACCGCGACTGAAATCATTAATCTGCAAGCAATTTTAAATTTACCAAAAGGCACGGAACATTTCATTAGCGATATCCATGGCGAGTATGAGGCTTTTCAACAGGTGTTACGGAACGGTTCAGGGAATATCAAAGAAAAAATCAAAGATATTTTTAACAATCGGTTGACCCAAAAAGAAAGGACTCAATTAGCCACGTTGATTTATTATCCCGAAGAAAAAATGACGTTGACGATTGAAGCCTTAAATAGCCAACAAGAAATTGACGAATGGTATAAAATCACTTTAAATCGTTTAATAGAGTTATGCGTTTTTGTAGCATCAAAATACACACGTTCAAAAGTCAGAAAAGCCCTTCCTAATGAATTTGCGTATATAATAGAAGAGTTGCTATTTAAGGCGAACGATTCTAATGACAAAGAGGATTATTACAATGAAATTATTCAAAGCATTATCGCGTTAAATCGTGGGTTTCAATTTGTAAGCGCAATCTCATATTTAATTCAACGATTAGTGGTAGATCATTTACATGTTGTGGGAGATATTTACGATCGCGGACCTTTTCCTGATAAGATAATGGACACGTTGATGGACTATCACTCAGTGGACATCCAATGGGGAAACCACGATATTTTATGGATGGGAGCAGCTAGTGGTTCACAAGTTTGTTTAGCGAATGTATTAAGAATTTGCGCACGGTATGACAATTTAGCAATTCTTGAAGAAGGTTATGGGATTCCATTAAGACCATTACTGACATTTGCAGAAAGAGTTTACTCAAAAGAAAGTGGAGCCTGTTTTGCACCTAAAATTGATCAAAAAACAACGCCATATTTAACCGACGAGTTGCAACAGATTACGAAGATTCATCAAGCGATTGCGGTGATTCAATTTAAATTGGAAGGCCCGATTATTAAACGCCATCCAGAATTTCAAATGGAAGATCGGCTACTGTTATCTAAAATAGACTATGACAACCAAACCATTGCCCTTAAAGGAAAAGTTTACCCTTTAACCAATGCTCATTTTCCAACGATTGACCCATTAGATCCCTATCGTCTAACAGAGGAAGAAGAGTACGTGATTGAGAAACTAAGCGAAGCTTTTCAACACAGTGAAAAGTTACAGCGTCATATGGCATTTCTTTATAGTCATGGCAGCATGTATTTAACATATAATAATAACTTATTGATTCATGGCTGTGTCCCTTTAAATGAGGATGGCAGTTTGATGTCTCTCAAATTAAATGGGGTTTCCTATCAAGGCAAGCAGTTGTTAGATCAATTTGAACAAGCGTTAAGAAAAAGTGCGCAGTCAAATGAAACGGACAAAATGGCAGAGTTAGATTTGATTTGGTATTTATGGACAGGAGCAGCTTCTTCTTTATTTGGAAAAGATCAGATGACAACTTTTGAACGTTATTTCATTGAGGACAAAGAAACGCATGTGGAAAAAAAAAATGCGTATTACCGTTTGCGTAATACGGAAGAATGTTGTTGTATGATTTTGGAAGAATTTCAGTTAGATGCTACTTGTGGACACATTATTAACGGACATACACCAGTCAAGGAACGGATTGGAGAAACTCCAATTAAAGCAAATGGAAAGTTAATTGTCATTGATGGTGGGTTTTCAAAAGCGTATCAAAAAACAACAGGTTTAGCTGGGTACACGTTGCTCTACAATTCCTATGGTATGCAACTAGCTTCCCATCAACCTTTTACTTCTCGGATGGATGCCATTGAAAATGAACGAGACATCATTTCAACAAGACGCGTCATCGATTTAGAATTAAAGCGTAAAAAGGTTAGCGAAACAGATATAGGTCAAGAATTAATGAAGCAATTGATTGACTTAAAGAAGTTATTAAAAGCATATCAAGAGGGAATCATTAGTCAAAGATAAGAATCAGAATAATTGATTCTTATTTTTTTATTCTTCAAAAGGGATAGGAAGTGGGATTTTATAGACTAACTAAGAAACTGTAAAAATAAATAAAGCGTAAATCCTAATAAAGTGTTAAAATAAATATTAATATTCTAGGGAAAATAAAAAAATAAGCAGACAAGTCTACTTATTTTTTGCTAGTTTATTCTAATGATGTACCTGTTTTTATTAATGAGAAGTTTCAAGTAAACGACAATCTGATTTGCGGACAATTAACTTACCGTGGTATTTTTCATCGAACTCTTTGTCTGAATTCAGTGCTATTACTAAGAAGGAATTCTCATAAACTTTTTCGATATATCCTTCAAACTCTTTTTCATTTAATGTGAAGATGATTTGATCAGCATACCCCATTGGTTTTCGCCTCCAATAAACTTTTTATTCATCAAAATGGAATAACATCATTATGCAGTAAATGATATAAATTATAAAATGCGAATTCGCATATTTTTTGAAAGTGAGGCACTTTATGGCAAATCTCGGTTCCACTATAAAAAAATTTAGGAAACAGAATAAAATGACCCAAAAAACGTTAGCTGAAAAAATTTGCTCCCAAAGTGTCTTGAGCCGCATAGAAAGTGGACTAGAAGTTCCAAATGCTGTAGTGTTACATCAATTGTGCGAACGACTGGGCATCTCTGTTGAAAAAGCTGTTTCTTCTAATGTGAATCATATTTCTTCAAATAAAGACACGTTAAAAAAGATGAGTGATTATTTTGACAATAACCAATACGATCAGCTAAAAGCATTTTTAAAACAAAATAATTGCATCAACGAATTTCACGAAGATGTTGATCTGCAGTTTTATTACTATTGTAAGGGAAGTTGTCGTTATTACGTAGACAGTGATTATAAAGGTGCACTAAATGATTTAACGATGGCCTTAGAATATACTTATTCTCCTAATAATCATTATTTTACAACCTATGAAGTGCTAATTTTAAGTTGTTTAGGGAAAGTTTACATTGATCTAGGACGAGAAGCCGAAGGAATGAACTTTCTTCACGATAGCTTATTGGCGATTAACAGTGTTTCAATGAATGAAAAGTCTTATTTGCTTACAAAGATATTCTATAACATTGCGTCCATTCATCGACAAAAGAAAGCCTACAGTGATGCTAAAATTTACCTTGAAAAAGGAATTCAGTTTGCGAACGACCTACACAATAGCTACTACTTATCAGAACTATTTTATGAAAAAGCCAGTATTTCTTATGTAGAAGGAGACCACAAAATGGCCTACTTAGATATGTCTGTCGCCTACGGGATTGCGCAAGGTGTTGAAAATAAGAAAATGACGTTATTAACAAAAGAAAAACTAATCAAGTGGGACTTTTATCCTGTTATTTGAAAAGCTTATATCATAGCCATTTTTAGAAAGTCAACAGAAATTTTGTCCCTAATGGTTGTAAAACTTTTTATAATGATTATAATATAGAGTGAAGTTCAAAAAATTAATATCAAAATTAGTTTTATGAAAATGAACATAAAAAGAGGAGGTTTTTTGTAGTGGGATTAGATATCGTTACACTAGCACGTTTTCAGTTTGCGATGACAACCGTTTTTCATTATTTCTTTGTGCCATTATCAATTGGATTAGCTTTAGCAGTTGCTGTCATGGAAACGATGTATGTTGTGAAGAAAAAAGATGTCTATAAAGACATGGCAAAATTTTGGGGACATATTTTCCTATTAAGTTTTGCTGTTGGGGTAGTAACAGGGATCATTCAAGAGTTTCAATTTGGGATGAACTGGTCAGACTATTCTCGATTTGTAGGAGATATTTTTGGAGCGCCACTTGCGGTAGAAGCGTTATTAGCCTTCTTCCTAGAGTCAACATTTATTGGATTGTGGATTTTTGGCTGGGATAAATTCAGCAAAAAAGTTCATATGGTCTTTATTTGGTTAGTGGTCTTTGGTTCGATGATGTCGGCTTTCTGGATTTTAGTAGCCAATAGCTTTATGCAACATCCAGTAGGATACGAATTAAACAATGGTCGCGCTGAATTAAATGATTTTGGTGCATTGTTAACAAGTCCTCAAGTATGGTATGAATTTAGTCACGTATTATTTGGTGCGGTAGTTCTTGGCGGCTTTGTGGTTGCTGGTTTATCAGCATTTAAACTACTTGCTAAAAAAGACACATCATTCTTTAAAAAGTCATTAAATATCGGCTTAACACTTGGCTTGATTGGTGCCGTTTGCTCTATTTTAAGTGGAGATTTACAAACAAAAGCTCTAGTACACGATCAACCAATGAAATTTGCTGCAACAGAAGGTTTGTATGAAGATTCTGGAGATCCTGCTTCATGGGCATTACTAGGCATTCATGACGTTGAAAAGAAAGAAACAACTTGGTCATTGGAAATCCCTTATTTATTAAGTATTCTTTCATTTAACAAACCAGAAGGTGCCATTCGAGGCATGCTGTCAATTAATAAAGAATTGATTGAAAAATACGGCAATCAGAATTACTTCCCACCGGTTCGAACTCTTTTTTGGAGTTTCAGAATTATGGCTGGTAGTGGGGTATTCTTATCACTAGTTGCTGTTCTGGGCTTATGGTTTAATAATAAGAAGAAAACGTTAATGGAAATGAACTGGTTATTACGTGTCATTGCATTTTGTACGTTTGTCCCATTTATTGCGAATACAGCAGGTTGGTTGATTACGGAATTGGGTCGTTACCCATGGACGGTATACGGCGTCTTTACGATTGCGGATAGTGTATCACCAAACGTTTCAACAACGTCGCTATTAATTAGTAATATTATTTACTTCTGTTTATTCTCAGGCCTTGGTGCCGTAATGGTTTACCTTGTGAAAAAAGAGATGGACAAAGGTCCTTACCATGAGCTAGAAAGTCAAGATCATGATTCTAAAGCAAATGTAGATCCATTTGAAAAGGGGGCTTTCGGAGATGAGTGATATCAGTAACTTACAGTTTTTGTGGTTTATTTTAATCGGTGTCCTATTCGCAGGCTTCTTCTTCTTAGAAGGATTTGACTTTGGCGTGGGGATGTCTACTCGTATTTTAGCAAAAGACCGGGAAGAGCGTTCACAAATTATTGAGTCAATTGGTCCTGTCTGGGATGGGAACGAAGTTTGGTTGTTAACTGCTGGGGGCGCGATGTTTGCGTCATTCCCATACTGGTATGCTTCTGTATTTAGTGGCTACTATCTAATTTTGTTTACAATCCTATTCGGTTTGATTATCCGCGGTGTATCGTTTGAGTTCCGTGGCAAAATGGAAACAGAAAAAGGGCGTAACTTCTGGGATTGGACATTATTCTTTGGAAGCATTATTCCACCATTCTTTTTTGGAGTTCTATTTACCAGTATGGTAAGTGGAATGCCACTAGATGCTGACGGAAATATGACTGCAACGTTTACGTCTTACTTTACACCCTTCTCACTTGTTGGGGGTGTTGCATTAACATTATTATGCTTGTTACATGGCTTTAACTACATCCGTTTAAAAACAATCGGTGAAGTAAGAGATCGTGCAGTAGCTTATGGGAAAAAATTATATTTAGTCTTGTTTGTTGGGTTAGTAGCATTTGCAGGCTTGTTGTATGTTTCAACTGACTTCTTTGATATTCACCCTGTATCAACACTAGCATGGTTAGTAGTGATTGTATTGCTAAGTGTACTAGCAACATACGGAATTTATAAAGACAAAGAATGGTTGTCATTTATCACAAGTGGGTTGACTTTAATTGCTTTAGTCGCATTATTGTTCTTTGGTTTATTCCCACGTGTCATGGTAAGTTCAATCTCACCTGACTTTGATTTAATGATTAAAACAGCTTCAAGTTCTCCGTATACGTTAAAACTAATGACATGGTTATCACTTTCAATCTTGCCATTTGTTATTGCGTATCAAAGTTGGAGTTACTACGTTTTCCGCAAACGAATTACTAAGGAAAAAGCGGTGAAATATTAATTATGATGGATAAACGCTTATTGGGTTTATCTGGCATGAAAAAAATGATGATAATGCTTGCAGGAATTTCTTTTCTGCAAGCTTTTATGATTATTTTTCAAGCTAGGTATTTGGCCCTTTCAATTACAGGATTATGGAACGGTGAAGGATTGTCTCATCAGCTGACCAGAATGCTGTACTTTTTTTTAGCTTTTGGTGGTCGTCATTTATTGACACTAATTAGAGAACATCTTCTAGATAAGTATTCATATGAAAAAGGCAAAGAGTTACGAAAAGCATTATTGAACCAAGTTTTTTCATTAGGGCCTAATATGGTTCAAAAATCAGGAACCGGAAACGTTGTGACAATGGCGTTAGAAGGTATCCGTCAAGCGGAAAATTACATCACCTTATTTTTATCAAAAATGATGAATATGATGATGATACCTTGGATTGTCTTAATTTATGTTTTCACATTAGATGTTGATTCAGGTGTAATCATGATTATTGTTTTTCCAATCATTATTCTTTTTATGATTATTTTAGGCTATGCTGCTAAAGGGAAAGCAGATCGACAATATGAAACGTACCGTATTTTATCAAATCATTTTGTGGATGCCTTACAAGGCTTGGAAACCTTAAAGTTACTAGGTCTAAGTAAGAAATACCGTAAAAATGTGCATGATGTGAGCGAAAGCTATCGAAAAGCCACCATCAGTACGCTGAAGATAGCGATTTTATCAACGTTTGCACTAGACTTTTTTACAACCTTATCCATTGCAGTAATCGCATTGTTCTTAGGGTTGCGTTTACTTGAAGGGGCGCTGTTGTTATTGCCAGCTTTGACAGTATTGATTTTAGCACCTGAATTTTTCTTGCCTTTAAGAGAATTTTCAAGCGATTATCACGCAACTTTAGATGGGAAAAATGCCATGGGGGCTATTTTGGATGTTTTAGCATTAGAGACGCCGACGGATGTTGAGGTTTTATCAGATGAGTCTTCTCTTTGGAATGCTGAAAGTACACTAAAAATCAACAACTTAAAGGTTTCCTACGAAAATAATGATCGTTTAGCCATTGATGAGTTGAATTTTGAATGGAAGGGCTTTGGGAAAATTGGTTTGATTGGAGCCAGTGGATCTGGGAAATCAACCTTTATTGATACAATTGGTGGTTTTTTACAGCCAATCGATGGAACTCAAATTGAACTAAATGGTACCAAAATCCCTCATTTTGCACAGCGTAATTGGCAAAAAGAAATGGTTTATATTCCACAAAAACCTTATTTGTTCCATGATACGTTAGCGAATAATATTCGTTTTTATCAACCAAAAGCAAATGATGAAGCGGTTTTAATGGCGGCCCAAAAAGCAGGGCTGAAAGAATTTATTGAAGAGCTGCCAGAAGGGCTGAATACCTTTGTTGGTGAAAGTGGTCGAATGATGAGTGGGGGTCAAGCCCAAAGAGTCGCGATTGCAAGAGCTTTTCTAGAGACGGAACGTAAAATTTTACTGTTTGATGAGCCAACTGCTCATTTAGACATCGAAACAGAAGTTGCCTTGAAAGAAACCATTCTGCCTTTGATGGAAAATCATTTAGTATTCTTTGCTACGCATCGATTGCATTGGACAAATGAAATGGATATGATTTTAGTTTTAGATCAAGGCAAAGTTGTAGATGCAGGCACTCACGAAGAATTACTAGCAAAAAATGGGGCGTATGTCTCCTTGATGAATCAAATGAGAGGAGAGCTACCAAATGAATAAAAAAATGATGCAAAAAATGCGTCAAACGTTTCGTGAAGATAATTGGGTGAAGCCTTATATGGCAAAATATCGTAAATTATTATACCTTGTTTTATTCTTAGGGTTTATGACGCTATTTTGTGGAAGTGCGTTGATGTTTGTTTCTGGGTACTTAATTAGTCGTTCGGCTAGTTTACCTGAAAACATTATGCTGGTTTATGTTCCCATTGTACTAACGAGAGCCTTCGGGATTGGCAGACCAACGTTTCGTTACGTTGAGCGCTTAGTGAGTCATAACTGGGTGTTAAAAATGACCTCTGATTTACGTGTGAAATTGTATCGTTCTTTAGAAAAAGAAGCAATCTTCTTTAAAGGAAAATACAAGACGGGAGATATTTTAGCTATTTTAGCAGAAGATATCGATCACATCCAAAACTTGTATTTACGAACTATTTTTCCAACATTGATTTCATGGGGTATTTATATTTTAGTTGTGATTGGATTGGGCTTCTTTTCAATTCCATTTTCGCTAATGATGTTGTTGATGCTAGCGGTTGTCACAATCTTAATGCCGCTAGTATCGGTTTTAGTGAACGGTGCCAGAATGTACGCTCAAAAAACCGCTCGTAATGGTTTATACGATCAATTAACAGATGCGGTTTTAGGTGTAGGCGATTGGCTATTTAGTGGCAGAAAGCATGACTTTATCACTAGTTATGAAGCGAGTGAAGCAGAAGTTCGTGATTACGATGAAAAAATCAAACGATTTGATCGTGTTCGTGATTTCTTAGTTCAGCTTTGCTTTGGGTTAATTGCACTAGCTGTTTTAGTTTGGACAAGTACGGTTTTTCAAGGGAATCATGGCGGTGGTGCCAACTGGATTGCCGCTTTCGTGCTAGCCGTTTTTCCATTAATTGATGCTTTTGCACCGATTCCTCAAGCCGTTTCTGAATTGCCTATCTATGAGGATTCAGTGGAACGTATGAACGCGTTACCGAAGATTGATGATTCTAATGATGAAGCAACTGAACGTGCGGCAGCAATAACAGAAGGTGCTTTTCAAGAACTTTGTATTCAACAGGTGTCGTTTTCTTATGAGAAGAGCCATAAAACAATTATTGATGAGTTGTCGATTACTTTAGCGAAAGGGGAAAAACTTGCGTTGTTAGGTAAAAGTGGCGCTGGTAAAAGTACGCTTGGCAAAATGCTTCGTGGCGATTTAATGCCAACAGCAGGCGAAATTACGATTAATGGTATTCCAACTTATGAATTTGGAGATAGGATTTCAAATTGGGTTGGAGTGATGAATCAAAGTCCGTATCTATTTGATACCACAGTACTAAATAATGTCCGTCTAGGGAATATTAAAGCAACGGATGAAGAAGTGATCGCAGCGCTTTATCAAGTTGGATTAGGTGAAATGATTGCAAGTTTGCCAGAAGGCTTTCATACACTAGTAGAAGAAGCTGGTGGTCGCTTTTCTGGAGGCGAAAGACAACGTTTAGCCTTGGCACGGATTCTATTGCAAGATACACCCATTGTGCTGTTAGACGAGCCGACAGTAGGCTTAGATCCAATTACAGAACAAAAGTTGTTAGATACATTGTTTGATGTATTGAAGGATAAAACGATTGTTTGGATTACCCATCATTTACAAGGCGTGAATCAAATGGATCAAGTAATTTTTCTTGAAAATGGGAAAATTGAGATTTTTGGCACCCCAACGGAGCTTTTAGCTACGAATGAACGTTACCAAAGGTTATATCGTTTAGATCGAGGCGAATAAACATAAAAAGAGGAAGTTCATCTTAGATGAACTTCCTCTTTTTATGTTGAAATTAATAATTTCGATTAAGTAACTGTTTTGTTAAAGCCAATAAAAGATGTTTTTCCGGTTGTTCAGGCAAACTATTGATGCCTTTCAAGGCTTTGTTTGTATAGCGTTCGGCTAAGTGTTTAGCTTCTTCAACGCCTTGGTATTTGTCAATTAAGGAAAGAACCATCGTGACATCTTCTTGACTCATAGCAGCCCCATTTTTTAAATAAGGAGCAAATTCCTTTTGATGGCCACGCATTGCTAAAATCAAAGGTAGAGAGTAAACGCCTTGCTTCACATCTTCTAAGACAGGTTTTTTTAAAACTTCACTGTTTTCAGTATAGTCTAAAATATCATCTAGAATTTGAAAGGCAATTCCAATATTATGTCCGATATGATGGCTGCTAGTAATTACTTTTAAATCAGCCTTCCCCATCTGAGCACCCTCAAAGCAACTTAGTGAAAAAAGTTGAGCTGTTTTGCCCGTAACGCGTCGTAAGTATTGGCGAAGAGTCACATCTGTGTTGTAGCGCAGATGCATTTGATCTAACTCTCCAATTAAGATGCGTTTCATTGTAAAGGCATTTAATTTTATGGTGCTAAAAGAATCTGTCGCATCGGCGATTAAGTCAAAATAAACCGTAAAAAGAAAATCTCCTGTATACACAGCAATATCTTTTCCGTATTTTGCTTGCACAGTCGGTGTTCCTCTTCTTGTAGGAGAGTCGTCAATAATGTCGTCATGTATCAGCGTTGCCATGTGTAGTATTTCAAGTGAAGCGGCAGTATAAATTAATTTTTTATGTTTTTTCTTTGTGGCGCTACCAAAACGTGAAAAAAGAATAAAGTAAGCAGGGCGTAATAATTTCCCACCAGAATGTAGGAGGTCATGAATGGTAGTTTCAACTTCTTTATTACGAATTCGAACTTTTTTTTCCATCACTGCGTAGCTTTCAGCTAAATCGTCTTTGATTGCTGGAAAATTTTCCCACATAGGATGAATTGGCATAGTTGGTTTCCTTTCAAGTAGCACGGATGGCCACTTCTATTTTATCGGTTTTTAAATGGATAGTATCATTCATAAATCTATCGCATTCTACCGCCTGTGTCAACGATTGTGAATTAAAAAATAAGTTTTTTTGGAGAGAAAAAGGAAAAAAGAAAAATTACTTGACATTAATCGGGGTTCATCGCATATTTAGGTAATAGAAGAATTTAATTTAGGTAAAATCAATTAGGATTGGTTTAGATGAAGGATGGGTTATATGAAAGTTAAAACTTTTTTAGAATTAGTTGAAATACAAGCAAAGACTGCAAGTATTTTGCCCTATTTTATGGGCATCATTTATGCGTGGTATCATTATCAAGAGCTTCATTTATTGAATCTGCTGCTCTTTTTTATTGCGATGTTTTTATTTAATATGGCGGTGGATGCGATTGACAATTATATGGATTATAAGAAAGCATCAAAGGAGCACAATTACCGTGAAGAGGTGAATATCATTGGACGTGAAAACATTCCAATTCAATTAGTAGGAATGTTGATTGTCATTATGGTTGTCATTTCAGCAGGGTTAGGCCTTTATCTAGTGAAACAAACGGGTTGGCCGTTACTTTATATGGGATTATATTGTTATTTTATCGGTATTTTTTATTCCTCTGGTCCAAAGCCAATTTCAAGCATGCCTTTAGGAGAAGTTTTTTCAGGTTTTACAATGGGCTTTATGATTTATTTAATCAGTATCTATGTAAATGCGTATAATGTGATGACGTTCGATAGTCAGACATTCTTTATTATTCTATTTGCATCGATTCCGAATATGTTTGCAATTGCCAATTTGATGTTAGCCAATAATATTTGTGATTTAGAAGAAGATGTGACGAACAAACGCTTCACATTGCCCTATTATCTAGGAAAAGCCAATGCGTTGAAGCTTTTTAAATGGCTGTATATTCTAGCTTTCGTATCATTAATTATTTCAGTTTATGTCGGAATTTATCCAAAAATGATGTTAGTGACATTACTTGCCATTCCGTTTGTTAATAAAAATGTCACCAAATTTTTACACCTACAAGATAAACGTAAAACCTTTGTCTGTGCCGTTCAAAACCTAGCCTTAATTACCACCTTACAAGTTGTTACATTTTTAATAGGAATATGGGTAGATTTTTAAATTCCCTTTCTCATTATAAAATTAAAAATTAAAAAACATTGAATCTTGTATAAAAGATTGCGATAATGTAAGTAGAAATTTGATTATTAAAAAAGGGGCTATAACTAACATGAACATTTTAAGAGGACAGGTTTCAGTAGATAAATACAATTTTGAACTAGTTGAAGGCGAGCCATCGTTAACTACGAACGTTGAAGTGAAAATTAATGAAGTCGTACCATCAGATGAAGCCGATAAAAATATTTTAGAAAACGGCAAAATTTTCCGTATAGAAGTACCATTTGCACTAGAATTAGATCGTTTTAAAATTGAAGGACTAATCAGCCAAATTGCTCAAATTGAAGAATTTTTTGGACAACCAAATGAATTGGAAGTAGATACAATGCGCGAACTTTCAAAACCTTTAATTGAGTATATTGAACGTCTAACTTATGAAGTAACCGAAATTGCTTTTGATGAACCTGGTGTGACATTAAATTTTGAATCGAATTAAAAAAGATTGAGAAGAATCATTCAAACTTGAGTGGTTCTTTTTTTATAGATAAAATTTAGATAAGAAGCCTTGCAATGCATCCTTTTGACTGAATTAAGAAACGTCTGTTTGTGAAAAAAATATCCAGTTTTATAAAGGTTTATGTTTTGTTTTTCACAAACAGGGTTGTTGACGAAAGGACTAGAAAGTTGTAAGCTATTCAATGGATAAACAAATATGAAACGTCATACATAAATGATGTAGAAAGAGTGATAAAAATGGCTAAAACAAAAATCGTTATTTTAGGTGCAGGCTATGCTGGTTTAAGAACGTTAAAGCAAGTTCAAAAGGAACACCTTGATGCGGAAATCACAATTGTAAATAAAAATGAGTACCATTATGAAGCGACTTATTTACATGAAGTTGCAAGTGGAGCAAACCCACCAGAAAAAATCAGCTTTCCAATTATGAGTGTTGTTGATCAAAAACAAACAAACTTTATTCAAGATACTGTTGTCATGGTCAACAAAGATGAAAAAACGGTTGAGCTAGCAAAAAATGGCACAATCGAATTTGACTATCTAGTCTTTGCCTTAGGTTTTGAATCTGAATCATTTGGTATTACCGGAGTAGACGAATTTGCTTTACCGATGGTTGATATCCCAACTGCTGTAAAAGTAAGAGAGCATATGCATGCTCAATTTGCAAAATACAATGAAACAAAAGACGAAACACTCTTAAGTATCGTTGTATGTGGTGCTGGTTTTACAAGTATCGAATATCTTGGAGAGTTAACGCAACAAATGCCAAAATTAGTTAAAGAATACAATTTACCAGCGGATAAAATTTCAATTACGTGTATTGAAGCAATGCCAACCTTATTGCCAATGTTTGTTGAAAAATTATCAACGTATGGCATTCAAAAATTAAGAGACCGTGGCGTTAAATTCTTAGTGGGCACACCAATTAAAGAAGTAACTCCAGAAGCAGTTGTTTACCAAGAAAATGATGAATTAAAAGAAGTAAAAGCTAAAACAATCGTTTGGACAACCGGCGTTAAAGGCAGCAGCCTTGTTGGAAAATCAGGCTTTGAAGAACGTCGTGGCCGTGTAATGGTAGCAGAAGATTTAACGGCCCCAGGTTACCCAACTATCTTTATTATTGGTGATTGCTCTGCCGTAATGGATAAAACTTGTGACCGTCCATTCCCAACAACCGCACAAATTGCGTTGAAACAAGCTGACAATGTAGCGAAAAATTTAGCTGCAAAAATAAAAAATCAACCAATTGTACCCTTTACATTTAAATCACAAGGCTCTGTTTGTTCAATTGGGAACAACGAAGCGATTGGTGAAGTAATGGGGCATAACTTGAAGGGTTACCCAGCATCAATGATGAAAAAAGTCATTGAAAATAAATCATTAATGACAACTGGTGGCATGAAAGTGATGTTTGAAAAAGGTCGCTTTGATTTATATCATTAAAAAGAATTAAAAAAGTTGAAAGGTGATGTTAAATCAATGATTTAGCATCCCTTTTTTTGTTTTTTAGCAATTAAAGCTAGTAAAAAAGAACGAGTTTGTTACAATAGGAGAGTAAGGATGTGTTCATTAGATGACAAAAGTCTTAGGAATTTTAGGAACATCAAATAAGTTCGGCATCACGGCTCAAATGTTACAAGCAGTCCTAGCAGGAGCAACATCAGATGGTTGTGACGTTGAAATGATTTGCTTAGCGGATTATCCACTAGAAATGAATCCTAGTAAAGAGCACAATCAAATTCTGGATCAATTGCACCACAAGATGCTAGCAAGTGAATGCTTGATTTTTGCAACTCCAACTTATTGGAAAGATGTATCCGGTTTAATGAAGCAGTTTTTAGATTGTATGAGAAGTCGGATGGTGCGTTTTGGGAAAAAAGACGGCGAAATGTTGCCAGATTTGTATGCAAAAAAGAAGTACATTTTATTAACCAACTGCTACACCAAAACACTAGAAAACTGTGTAACAGGAGTAACCGATTCTACCTTTATTGTGATGGATCGAGTATGCACGACGGCTGGAATGGAACTTGTTGGTGAAGCCGTTACAACAAATACTTTCGCTATGAAAGAACTGCCAGATTGGAAACATGCAGAGTGTGTAAAACTCGGAAAAAAAATCCAAATAAGCATTGAAAAGAGGGACTTTACTGTGAAACGTTACATTCAATTATTTTTTATGTTGGCATTCAGTACATTGATTACAATGGGAATTCAATCCTTGCTAGAAAACTGGCTTCCAATCACAGGTTTTTGGGGAAATTATGTCACATTTGTCTTAATCTTTTTTATCTTACTTTCTGTAGTCTTACATTACTTTTCAGTAAAAAAACATAAACGCAACTAACTATAAATGAAGAAACCACTTATTGGAGGAGATTTTTTTGGCTAAAGGATGTACATTTTATTTTGTTCGTCATGGGAGAACGTTTTTTAATGAATATATGAGAATGCAAGGGTGGTCAGATACGCCGTTAACTAGAGATGGTATATTTGAAGTTAGACAAAGTGCCAGAGGGTTGTCAGAAGTGAAATTTGCTGCTGCTTACTGTAGCGATTTAAGTCGAACGAAAGAAACAACTGAAATTTTTTTAGAAGAGAATTATCATTCAAGAAAATTACCAATTACAGAAATGGCTGAATTTAGAGAAGCTTTTTACGGTAGTTTTGAAGGATTAGATATTGCGGAATCATGGGAAACCATTGCGCACGAATTAGGGTACAAAACTGCCCATGAAATGCGTGAAAAAGCAACACTCGCAGATCGCATGGATGGAACGAAAAAAGCAGATCCAAGACACGATGCTGAGGATTTCTTAACTTTTTGGTTACGTGTAGAAAAAGGCTTGCTTAAACTAATTGATAAGCATCGTGATACTGGAGATCACGTACTTGTGGTTTCTCACGGCAATACGATTCGCAATATGTTGAATGGAATTGTTCCAGAATTAGATGTTCCGACTTCTTTAGATAATGCTAGCATTTCTGTGGTGAATTATCAAAATGGCCAATTTCATTTGGAAAGCTTTAACGATACCAGCCACTTTAGATAAGAAAATTGATTACAAGGGAGCTTTTAATTTGGAACCAAATGCATTAGTATTTTTTGATTTAGATGGAACACTTTTAAACCAACAGTCACAAGTAAATCCAGAAGTAGCAAGCGCGATTCATCAATTACGTGAAAATGGCAGTATGCCTATTATAGCAACGGGGCGTACGAATATTGAAGTTGATGAAATTATGGAAATGACTGGAATTAATTCAATCGTATCTATGAATGGTCAACACGTGACTTTTGATGGAGAAGAGGTCTATGCGTCTGTTTTAGAAACAGCAGTCTTAGATCGTTTAAAGGAAGCAACCAATGAACGAAATGAAGGCTTGTCGTTTTATTCAAATCGTTTAATTCGTTGTACGAGACACAACGAATTACTAGAAAAAGCGTACAATATGATTCACAGTCCAATCCCACAAATTGACGAATCGATTTATCATCGAGAAGATATTCATATGGCCCTTGTGCTAGCTGAAGCGGGTGATGAGTATTACCACCGTGAATTTCCAGAACTGTTCTTTATTCGCAATTCGCCCTTTAGTATGGATACGATTGTAAAAGGTGGGTCAAAAGCAAAAGGGATTGAAGCGTTGATTGAGCGATTAAACTTTCAGCATATTCCAACATTTGCCTTTGGAGACGGACGCAATGATATGGAAATGTTTGGCGCTGTAAAGCATCCGATTGCGATGGGCAATGCAATATCTGATTTAAAAAATATCGCGGAATTTGTTACGACGAGTAACGTTGAGGGTGGCATTATTACAGGGCTTAAGAAATATGATTTAATCTAAAAGCGGAGAGGGTCTGTGAAATTCAAGCACAGCCCTTTTGTTTTCTCCATTTTCATGTTAAAATAAAAAAAGAGAGTTCAAAAGAAGACTTCGTTTATAAGTTATTCTCCCGCGTCGCTTTAACCCGATGTTCATTGAAAGAAATTTTCAATTTTACTAGGGGGCGTTACGGATTCGACAGGTGTAGGTCGAGCTTGGATTGCGTTTCGTAGGTTACGACTACGTAAAAACGTTACAGTTAAATATAACTGCTAAAAACAATAATAACTCTTACGCTCTAGCTGCCTAAAAACAGTTGACGTAGATCCTCCCGGCATCGCCCATGTGCTCGGGTAAGGGTCCTATAATAAGTGGGATACGCAAAACTTTTCCGTCTGTAAGGTTTTGAAGAGATGATCAGACTAGCGACACATGATGCCTGTCAGGCGGCTAGTGTTCAGCGAAACCTTAATAGCATGACTATGAACGTAGACGTCTAAGTGCCGATATGCTTGGACAGGGGTTCGACTCCCCTCGTCTCCATATGAGTGAATACCTTTGAAATGTTGCTTTACCAACGTTTTGAAGGTGTTCTTTTTTTATTGACCAAATTTTGACCAAAATCATGACTTTAATAGTTTAGAAAACTGTGTAACGATTTCTTGATTTAATTCCTTTGTGACATGTAAATAAACTCCTGTAGTTGTTTCTGAACTTTCGTGTCCAAGTCTTTCTTGAATTGCTGGCAAACTGACACCTGATTGAGCAAGCAGACTAACATGTGTATGTCTAAATTTATGAAGAGTAATGGGTTTTGTAATTTTTGCTTTTCTCAAATACTCATTAAGGCGGTATCCAATACGACGTCTTAATTCAGGATAACCTGCATATTCTCCCTCGAGTTTCGCAAACACAAAATTTTCATTCAAATACCCAGGAAATTGTTTTTTGACATCTTCTTGTTTCAAGAAAAGCTGACTCAATATTGCTATTACTTCAGTATCAACAGCAATTAATCGGTTTGATTTAAATGTTTTTGGCGGTGTTAACTCGAATAAACTAACTGTATTTTTTTCACGGAAAAGAGTTTTACATATCCTAATTGAATTTTCTTTAAAATTTATATCATCCCATTGTAATGCTAGAAGTTCTCCTATACGCATTCCAGTATATGATAGTGTTAAAAAAATAGCATAATCGATTAAATTTTTTTCTTTTTTGATTACTTCAAGGAGCCGAATTAATTCGCATTTTTCTAAAAATTGTTCATCAAAGGTTAGTTCTTTCAGTTCTTGAACAGTTTTTCTTCTTAATGGAAGTTTCGCATAGGTTACTGGTGATTCTCTAATATATTCTTGTTCAATTGCGTATTTAAATACCATTCTACCGACGATATTTACAGTATCAATTGTTCCTTTAGCATATCCTTCATCAGCAAGGTCATTTAGCATGTTTTGATAAACTTTTCTTGTTATTGCTGATATTTGCAGTTTATTAAAAAAACGTAATAAATGCGGGATGCCAGTAGTTTTTCGATTAATAATTGTACTAGTTTTAACACCAGATACTTCATAAGATTCTAACCATTCATTTAAAACCTCTCCAAAAATTTTCCTTGGAACAGTCACTTTTTTTCCTTTTCCAATATCTCTGAGCATTTGTGAAGCTACAATTTGTGCTTCTTTTTTAGTTTTAAATCCTCTCCTTGTAGTATGTTTGTATTTTCCAGTTTCTGGGTCTATTCCAGTAGTCATTTTGAAAAGCCAAAACTCTCCACTGTTGTTTTTATACTTTTTAAAACTTGCCATATTTTTTTCCTCCAATTTTTGGAATTTCTAAAAATATGGTATACTCTATTTCTGAGGGAGAGCGCCATAGTTTTAGAAATTCATTTTTCTGAGCTAGGCCTCTTTTTTTAGTATAACCGATTCATCTATCAATTTGAATTGATTTTTGTAGGGGTTATCTTGTAACAGAGTCTCTAGTCTTTTTTCATTGTGGGGATTTAATTCTGTTTGTTCCATAAATACCTGGAAAAGTTCGTTAATTGAGATATTCGCATCTTCAAGGGTTTTTAAATAGACGAAGAGCGTTTGAGAAACAGAGTGCCTTAACCATAGTTCACTATTTAAAATAGTTTGTGCTTTTGGTTTCATTGAAATGTTTATTCCTTTAATATCTTTCATCAATTATGCCCAAGGACGCCATGTTTTCCATCGTGAACGCTTTGTGTCCGTTCCTCTATTTGTTACTCTCATATAGTCATTCATGATGCTTAGAAGTAAGGAATCAGCTAATAGACCAGTCGCAAAATGATAAGCGACTTCTTGAGCATTTTCTTGTTTACAGACAATTTCATAGCGATTCCAGTTTTGATAATAGTCAAAGTTAATGTCTTCATAGTAAGGATTTTGATTTAAATCAATAGCTGGATCATTTCGTTCAGTAATCTCTTTTGCTTGATAAAGTTCTTCAAGATATTTAAGATCCATGTCAGCTTTGATCTTTTTTAGTTGCTGTAATCCTTTTTCATAGAAGCGAAACATTTGACGAGAGTAATTAGAACCAAAATAGATTGTTTTACCAAAACTTTCTGCACTAGCAAGTGAAACTTCTTCCATAATTCTAGACTTACGAAATTTAGCAACGACTTCTTGTTTTTTGACCTTTTTCCAAAGTGCTTCTAAACGGAAGTAGG
This sequence comes from Carnobacterium divergens, assembly GCF_900258435.1. Taxonomy (NCBI): domain Bacteria; kingdom Bacillati; phylum Bacillota; class Bacilli; order Lactobacillales; family Carnobacteriaceae; genus Carnobacterium; species Carnobacterium divergens. The sequence goes on from NZ_LT992558.1 coordinate 958,361, forward strand.
GAGTGTAATCATCAAGGGCAATGTCAATTCTTGTAAAGTGTCCGTTTAATTGAATGCAGTCTTTAAAAAAATGATTCCAATTTCTTTTTTGAGCTTTTAAAATTGACTCAAAATAGCGACAATCAGTTCCTGACATCATGAGCAATACTCCCATTTCAGGTCGTTTTTGGTTGATAAAGACTTTCATGAATTCGGCTCGTTGATAACATTCCGTATAGCCATTTAATCCTTTATCATAAAAAATGAACTGACCTTCGGGCATTTTTAGAATCTGGGTAAAAACTTCATGAAATTTGTCACATGTAAAAGTGACACTAATCCAGTCTACTGTTGCTTGTAGCCGTTCTTTCTTTGTCCTTTCTGCCCCCGTATTACTATACGGGGGCTTTAATGCGTAATCTTCCATAGTTATGCCTCCTAATAGGTAGTTGTCAGCAAGCTGCCAACTTGTCTGGTGAAGCATACTGCGGCTTTCGCGTTGCACGCCACGTATGCTTCACCAGAATGTTGGAATTGCTTTTACTTCGGGTAATTTTTTTCAAATGGATCAAATCCAATGATTTCGTGGATGGCCTGTTTAGGCACTCTTCCTAAACGTTTATTCTCATAAAATTGAAATCCATGATTCACTAAATGGATTTTTGCTTTTCTAATAATGCAGCTTGCAGTGTATTCGGAGTATCCGACAGTCATTAATTCATTTTTTGAAATCGTGGTTAGCATGTAATTCACTTCCTTTTTGAAAAAAGTAGGTAAAAAAACTACCTAAATGTATATTAGTATGTTTTATTTAACTTTTCAACAATAAAGTAGAAAAATATTTACTTTTATCTAGAAAGTTTGTTATACTCTATTTGGAGGTGTTGACATGGAAAATTTAAATAGAAATTTAGCAGAGAATATAAAAAAATTACGAAAAGAGAAAGGCATGACACAAACGGATCTTGCGGTTGAACTTGGCGTTTCAAAGCATAGTATTATTAGTTATGAAAAAGAGGGGACTTTTCCTACAAGTGATATTATTGGAAAGTTAGTTGAATTTTTTAGTATCTCACCAAATGAATTATTTTTGTATTCTGTAAACAATGATCAAAAAAGCACTGACAAAGAAAGAAAAGTTGAAGAACTGAAAGAGTTTAAAAGTATTGTTTTGGATAAGGTTATTGATTTACGTTATTCTGGTGAAGAAAAGCAATTTGGAGAAGAGCAATATATTGAAGGCGAAATTGATAGAGTTGAATTTAAAACTATTACACCCGAAGAGCAAGCTAAGACGTATCTAATTCAGTCTATGAATTTAAATAGTCTTTCTTTTGACTTGTTGGAAGAATTTTTTGAAAAATCGATTAATGAGCAAATTGCTAAAGTTATTGAAGGTAATTGGAAAGACTAGGAGAGTTGTAAAATTATCATAGTTAAAACTAACTAGTGCTCTATTATTAGTCTAATGAATAGAAACATACATCAGTTTGCAAGTATATGAACACCGCTATATTAGCATTCTACAAATCGTAGAATGCTTTCTTAATGGATTCTACAAAATTCAGGTAGCTAAAACTGATTTGTAATATAAACTGAAAGTAGAAAGGAGATTTGAAATGGAGTTAAGCACACAGTTAAAATCATGTAGAAATATGAATGGATGGACACAAAAAGATTTGGCAGAAAAATTAAATGTATCGGATAAAACGATATCTAGTTGGGAAACAGGAAGAACCTATCCAGATGTTTCGATGTTAATCAATCTTAGTGAACTATTTAATATTTCTTTGGATGAATTCATGAGGGGAGATTCAAAAATGATAAAAAAATTGACAAAGATTTAAAACTAAAAAAGACTTACAAAATTATTCTAATTATTGGGATAGTTTTAATTGTTGGAGGATCCATTTTCTTAAACTTATATCAGGGTAAAAATGAGTGGGTCGATCGATATAACCCATTTATTGAAATGAAAATTGGCTATGCTACATTACCACCAACCGTAACTTATAATAATGGAAAAGAGTACCATGACGATGGTAAATCAAGACAATTTCCTGATCCATATGAAAATATCTGGGTTGCAGATGATCCATTTGGAGATGGTATGAGATTAACCTTTAAGGCTGGTCAGTCTCCAAAAGGAAAAAATTATGCTCTTGTGCAGCACAAAGGAGCTTATGTTCGAAGAATATCCTTTGTTTCTTGGGACTCTATACCTGGTATATACAGAGATACATTAAACAAAGAGTATATTGAAATTCCCAAAGAAGTATAATCTTATTTTTTTAATTTAGAAGCATCTATAATTGGAAATTCAATCTATTTTAAAGCAAATAAACTTTAGTTAATGCATACTCAAAAATAATTGGGAAGAAAACAAAACTATTTGGTAATTTAAAAAATTATTTACGTTGAATTAAACACAACGTAAATAGTTTTTTATTTTGTCAATTATTGATGAACTAGATAAGTGTAGGCTGCTTATATAGAAATATACGATATTAGCTAATCAATTTCTTTCATAATCGAATAAAGCAAAGTTATTCTAAACTTATAAATTAAGAATAAAAATATTAGAAATATTTAATGATTAATTTTTTTCTTCTAGTTGTTAGTTACCAGTGGAGAAATAGTAATTCCAAAAAGAAACTGAATCAAATGAGGGTGAATAGTTTATACGATTCGATTACCAATAAGAAAATTTTTAACCGCGAGAGAGTAAAATACAAATTTATATAGTGCGAGCTGTCTATGATTGAAAATTAAGTTGATTTTTAAACAGATAAAATACAGTTAATTAACGTTAAAAGTAAAAAAGGAAGAATAAACAAAATGGAAAGTTAGTATATATTGTGTGAAACTATTTGTTCTATCAAAAACACAATTTTTGCATCAGTGATTCTATCAATCAACTTTTTTGTGGTATTTTTCATATTATAATAGATGTTTTGAAAATTTAAATTAGCAATAATATGATTTTTATGCAATCGATTGCTTTATTTTGTTCATAGAGAGGGGATTGAGGATTATTGGTAATAATGTGATATACAAATATGTTAATTTAATAAATTTATAAAAAATAGTTTTCCTGTCTGATTTAAAGGGATTTACAGCCTGAGTTCTATTTGTAACAGTTCCCTATTTTGATGCATTTTTTATTTTTTATAATAATTATGTATTGTAAATATAAAACAATAATAGTATTATTAACATAAAGTATTATTCAACGCAATCGGTTGTTTTGTAAATAGAAAGGATTTGATGGAATGGTAATAATAATGTCGCATACTGATTTTTGTATACGAGCATTAACGGAAGAATGTTATCTTTTTTTAAAGAAATATATTGAAGTAACGAAAGAAAAAAGATCTAAAAAACGTAATACAGTTGATGTATCCGTTAGGTATATCAGTGAGGAAAGGCATGTGATTTTGTTCACATTTCTTGGGAACTCAATAACCAAGGAATTAAATTACAAAATAGATTCGTATATGTATAAAAAAAATATGCTTAGAATGATAAGGTATATGAATGAATTTTTTATGAGAAGAGATGGATATTTATTTTTTCATGCCGCAGCAATAATTTCAGAGAATTTGCCAATTATTATTAGTGGGAACAAATTTTCAGGAAAAACAACTCTAACTCTAGCATTACTGGATTCTGATTCGCTTATTAACAAACTGTATGTATCAAATGATAAATTAGCAATCAAAAAAAACGGGAATATTTATGACGCATATTCATCGCCAATTTCTATGGGTATCAGGAGACCAACTTATGATATGTTTAATAAAAATGGTAGATTTAATTCATTAAATTTAGAAAAAGATGGCGACAAAATTGGGCATCTTACAACCCAACAGATTGAAGATGCTTTCGGTTGTGGGTCAAGTAATTACATTGATAAATTCAGAACTATTTTTAAGCCAGCATATAGTGAAGATAATAAATTTTGTGTAAATAAATTAGATGAAGAAGATAAATATCTATTCTTTAAAGAACAACATCTTGATAGATTGACAGATTGTCCGTTTGGAGATGATGACCATCACTATTTTGGAAAAAACGTTATAAAAAATAATGAAATAGACAGATACGTATCCTCAGAAATACAAGTTACAGAGATATCATATGGAAAAAATGATATTCAAAAATTGATAGAATATATTAAATCGGAGCTTAATTATGGATGAAAAAGTATTGATAAATGGTGAGCCAGAAGTAGGTAGTATTTATGGTGTTGAAGAACTATCGTCTATTTTAAAGGAGTTAGAAAAATATTCTACAGAATTGAATTACAAACCATACAAGACTATAAAAAAATTTGAGGATAAATTTTCTGGATTTGTTGGAACAAAATATGCAGTATCCGTTAACAGCGGTATGAGCGCTTTAAATACAATACTACAAGCTTTTTTTGGTGACAGGAAAGGGACTGTTATATCTAATGCTATAAACTTTTCAGGGACACACATTGGAATATTAAATAAAGGGTATCGATTAATATTGTGTGAATCGGATGAAAATATTAATACAGATTTATTGGATTTATTCCATAAAGTTGAAGAGTATAAACCGGAAGCAGTTGTTTTAACAAATATGAATGGATTAAGTCATGATGAAAAGTATATTAACCAAGAAATTAAGCGTATTTCTCCAAATACTATTTTTATAACAGATTGTTGTCGTTCCTTAGGCTCTAAATGTAATTATATACATTGTGGAGTATATAGTGACGCTTCGTTTTTTAGTTTTCAACGAAAAAAAATGATATCAACTTTAGGTGAAGGAGGAATGATTGTCACAAACGATTCTAGTATTTATGAAAAGTGCAAAAAAATTAGATCTTTTGGTTACTTTGAAGGCGAAGGAGAAAATTTTAAGTTAACTAGTTTTCAAGCAGCCGTTGGTCTTGTACAACTAGATAAATTAAATGATTTAGTTAACAAAAGACGTCAGATATCATTAAACAGAACAGACTTTTTGAAAAAGCATTTGAGAGGTTGGGTTTATCCAGTAAATAATGAAATCGATTACAACAGTTTCTATTTGTATACATTACTTGCCCCTGTAACTTGGGCTTCAGAACAACGTGATAATTTGATAGCACTATTATTAAAAAAATACGGAATAGGATGTGTAGTTGCCAATAAAGTTACGTATGAAAGTAGTAGTTGGGTGAGAAAGAATACTCAGCAAAGACTAACAAAGTCTGAAACAATTAGTAATCGAATTATTTGTCCGATTATTCATCCAATATTAACGAATGAACAAGAAAATTATATTAATGAATCAATTTTAAAAAGTATAGAAGAGGTGGAAAATAATGAAGGAAGAATATGTAACAATTAGAAAAGATATCCCAATGGAATTTAATGAACTAAAATTACTTAAATATGAAGGTGATCGAATAAAATGTGTGGAAAATGGTATTGTTATTCCTCCTTTTGAAATACTTATTCATCCAACAGCTAAGTGTAATTTAAAATGTTCATGGTGTATTGGGCAAAATATAACTGAAGATAAAAATGAACCAATTAATAATGTTCTAACAGCTGATGACAATTTAATGAATTTGGCACATTCAATTATTTCCTACAAAAAAGAAGTAGAAATAGATAACCAAAAAAAGATATTTGGAGTAGAAAGAGTTAGTTTTTCTGGTATTACTGGTGATCCAATGATGGCTCAAAGACAGTTGATTCCTGTATTAGATGAACTTCATTCAAACAACATACAAACAGGCATGTTTACTAACGGACTTTTAATAAATAAGAATAATATTGATACAATAAGCAAAATGGACTATATATTGATTAGTGTTGATGCTGGTAATAGCGATACGTACAATAAAATGAAAAATAATGGCAAATCGTCAAATTATTTTGAGCAATTAATGAAAAATATTGAAAGACTTAATGATTACAAAATAGCAAATAATAGAAGTATAGAGGTAAATGTCGGTTTTGTTTTAAATCAATATAATTATACTGAATTATACTCGTTAGCGGAAAATTTAAAATTTATTGGCGTTTCTAATTTAAGAATTAAAACAGATATTTCTCGTAAACTGTTAATTGATAGTAAATTATTTGATCAGGTAGAAGAACAATACGATTTGATAAGAAAGAATTTAGAAGATGAATGCTTTAAGCTAGTGGAACTTCATCGAATCTTTAATTCTGAAGATCGTGAAAGATATTTCTCAAAGTGTTTGATAAATAAACTGTATGCAAATGTTAGTTCAGATGGATATGTATATGCATGTAACTATCATCCTGCTATACGGGGAATTAAATTTGGAAATGTAACTGAAAAACCATTCAATATTATTTGGGAACAAGCAAATAAAGATTTTGATATTAGCAAATGTCCACGTACCTGTGATCCATTTAAAAATAGAGCTAATAATATGTTGAATAGTTACTTAAATAATGAAAGCTATAAGAACAAAGTAGATGAATATTTGGGAACAATATGAAAAAAATTCCATCTAGAACAAAAATATTTGTTGGAGAAGTAAGAGTTAGTAATAAAAGATACATTGTTAATTCAGTAGATCACTTAAAAAATCCTGAATTAATTATGTACATTCAAAATCAGTGTTATGAAGCAGGTTTAGCACCTAAAGTTTATTATACTAATGAGGTGTATATGATTCAGGAATATGTAGAAGAAGTAGAATTAACAATTGACAACAAGAGTTTATTTTACGGGGAAAATATTGCTAGATTACACTTTATGATGCAGTCCCTTGTTGTTGATACAAAAAAACTTCGTCCAATGAATAAATTCAGTTGTAATTATTCTGAGCAAAAACTTAAAAAAAATCATCAAAATAAAGATGCTCAAGTAATGCTTGAAGTTTATAACGAATTTTTTAATATGATCAATAATATCGATAATTTGTTACTAGATAGATATCTAATTCATGGAGATTTAAATTTATCTAATATTATGATTACAGGCGCGGGAGTGCAATTTATCGATTTTGATAATTGTTCCTATTTTCCACGGTCATATGAAGTATTAAGATTTTTTTTTCAATCGCTAGATTTTTCACAAAATAAAGAAAAAACTATTAAGCAATTATTTACTTATCTTACTGCCTATCACTCCATTAACAAATTGAAAATTCAAGAATGGAAAATTTCACTTCAGTTCTATTTAAGTATTTTAGTAACAGATGTTTCAATGATCGAAAATAAAATTTTTTTTAAAGAACGATCGAATTGTGCCCGATTTATTGCAGATAATTTTATTAGTTTACAAGACTGCATAAATAAAGCAACCAGTAAAGGAGAAAAAAAGATGAGAGCAAAATATAATACGCTAGTTATCCCATTTCTTTTTAAAGATGAACCACTATTTTGTATTTTAAAAAGAGAAGATATGAAAATTTGGCAATTTGTTGCAGGTGGTGGAGAAGATGATGAGGCAATTGAGTTAGGAGCAGCAAGAGAACTGGAGGAAGAAACTGGTTTGGATAAAATCAATGCTAACTTTCTTAAACGTTTAGATAGTCAAGGGACGGTTCCTAGCAACATTTTTAAAATATTTAAAGAAAGTTGGAAGGAAGGTTTGTATGTTATACCAATTTATACTTTTTCATACTTTATGGAAGACAGTGGGATTCATCTTTCTGAAGAACATTTAGAGTATAAATGGGTGACTTATGATCAAGCAGTAGAACTTTTGCATTATGATTTAGATAAAACCGCATTATGGGAGTTAAAGATGCGCATAGAAAATAATGAATTTTAACTTATGACTTCAGAAAAGAGTGGATAGTTTGAAAGCAAAAATTTCAGATAAGGAGAGCACCTATCAGCGTTTAATTCGAAGGGAATTAAGTATTGCAGTAATTGGTATTGGTTATGTAGGATACCCATTGGTTGAAGCGTTATCTAAAAAATTTAACGTAATTGCTTATGATAATGATAGCCAAAAAATTTCAGATTTAAAAATGGAAAATACCTTTTTCACGACTCGCGAAAAAGATTTAGCTAAAGCTACAGTTTATATAATTACATTTCCTACACCTATTAATGAAGATAAATCTCCTAATTTATTTTGTATAAAAGAAGCGACAAAAGCTATTGGACGTAATATGAAAAAAGGGAGTGTTATCATCTATGAATCCACAGTTGCTCCTGGGACAACTGAAAGAGTGTGTAAGGAATTATTAGAAACAACATCAAAATTAGCATTTGAAAAAGATTTTTCTTTAGGTTATTCTCCAGAACGAATTAGTCCTGGAACAGACGATGCAACACTAAAAGAGATAAATAAAATTGTTTCAGCATCAGATAAAAAAACGTTGAGATTAATTTCTCAACTTTATCGTGAAATTTTAAACAGCAAAATAGTTGAAGTATCATCAATTAAAGTTGCAGAAACTTCAAAAATAGTCGAGAACATTCAAAGAGATGTCAACATAGCCTTAATGAATGAGTTGTCAAAGAATTTTTATGATACAGATATTGATTTTAGAGAGGTATTAGCTGCGGCAGCAACAAAATGGAATTTTATGGAAGTCAAGCCAGGTCTTGTTGGGGGGCATTGTATAGGAGTTGATCCGTATTATTTTATTGACTACTCAAAAAAAGAAAAAATGAATATAAAGTTAATTGAGTTATCAAGAAAAATAAATGAATCAGAAATAACGTTTATTCTAGAATTAATTAACGACTATTCAAAAAAAAATAATTACCAAAATTGTAGCATTGGAGTATTTGGAATTGCCTATAAAGAAAATATTGGAGATATTAGAAATAGTAAGATGCTAGATTTATGTAATTTATTGCTGGAAAACAAAAAAATGGAATTATCAATAATAGATTTTGAAGTACCTCATGGAATATGTTCAGAAAAAATTGAAAAATGCCGTGTAAGCAACATATCGAATAAGTCTTTTGATATTGTATTGATTGGCAATTCACATGGCTCTTTTGATACTTTAAGACATCACTGGTCGAAGATTACACACTCCAATTCCAAAATAATAGATCTAACTGGGAAATATGAAACGTGGTTCTCTAGCGATGTAGAATATCGACATTTGTAAACGTAAATGGCGTAATTAGAAAGGTGATTTCTATTGAAAGTCAAAGGTATAGAGGCAGTAAAATATGCATTTTTTGATGTAGATGGAACGTTAATGAATGAAGAATATCAAATACCAATTGAATTATTAACTAATGTAAGTCGTTTAAAAAAAGTTGGAATACTTCCAATTATTTGCACTGGTAGAGAATTTTTATCAATGAAAAAAATTTGGGAAGAATATTTGTTAAGTGATTATTTTTATCATAAGGTTATTACCAACGATGGAAATTGTATATATGATACAAAAACTGATACATTTAGCATTATGGAAATAATTGATTTATCAAAAATTAAACTGATTTTGAAAGAGTATGAGTCTGTTTGTCGCTGGGTTATCACTTCACCACAGAAAATTCTTTACTCAAATAAATATGCATTAATGGAGTACAAAATGTTATTTATGTATTCTGGTAAATCTGAAATATGTACTGAATTTGATAAAATAGCGGGAAATATAAATAAAGAAGAACTTTTAGGCTTTTATATGTTTATTTCGGAACAAGATGCAGATAATCGGAAATTTGAAAGCTATGGATTAAAGAAAATGAACTACTCCAGAGGATATTCCTATACTAGTAACCAAACAAAACTTGATGGTGCACGTTATCTATTGAAAAAAGACTTTGAAGAAGAATTTTTCCTGCATTCAATGGCATTTGGAAACGGAAAAAATGATTATCTTTTATTTAAAGAAACAAGTTATTCAGTTGCAGTGCAAAATGCTCATCCAAAACTAATTGAGATTGCTACTGAATGCTTACATGAGCAATCATTAAGTCAATATGTACGGAAAATATTTAATTCATTAGAAATGAAATGATAACTAATTGAGCTATATACAATACAAGGAGGAGAATATGAAAAAAATATTTGAACTATCGGATGTATATTTGACCGAAAAAATAAAAATCACTTCTAAGGACAACACGGAGCAGCTCTTGGGAATGATTATCATGAATAGAATTACTAATATAGCTTTTAAAAATATAGATCTCAGTGAGGTAGAGTTTGAAGCATTCAAAAATCTAGAAATTCTATCTGCATCTAATAAAAGACAAGCACGGATTTTTAAAAGGAACTTGCGGTATGTTACAAAACTTCTAAAAGATGTTCAGTGTAATTATGCATTTTTAAAAGGAGCATATATGACAACCAGCTTATACGATTTAGGAGAAAGAAATTCAAACGATATTGATATATTGGTAGCTGCAGAAGACGTTGTGTGTATTCAAGATAAGTTATTAAAACATGGATTTATTCAAGGAAAGTATGATAGGGAGAGAAAAAAAATTGTCCCAGCTTCGAGAGAACGGATTATTAGACAAAGAATGAACTATGGACAAACTGTACCATTGGTGAAAATTCATGAAGACCAACCTTTAGAGATAGATCTGAATACATCTGTAGATTTTAAACCAGAGTTAAAAAAAGAAGTTGTTAAAGACTTGCTTAGTCAAAAAATTAGTATTTCAATCGAAGATTATTATCTAAATACATTAAATTTAGAAGATTTTCTTATTCACTTATGTTGTCATTTATACAAGGAGGCAACAACATATGATTGGGTAAAACGTCGTAAAGATTTGTGTTTGTATAAATTCAGTGACATTAATGTATTCCTAAACAATTACAGCAACACTGATTATTTTAATCGATTAGAAGCAAGAATTAAAGAATTGGAGTTAGAAAAGGAATGTTATTACGTTTTTGAAAATAGTACGATTGTGTATCCTAGATTAAATAATCTTTCAGGATTTGGATACTTTAAGCAACAGTTAAAACCAGATTCTTTAGATTTTATGAACCGCGTCATATATCCAAGAGAAAAAAAAATCTTTGAATATAGAACTAAAGATTTTAGTAAGCGCTTTTTATTGAATAATCGATTAGAAGACTTGGAAGAAATTACGTAGAATAAAAATATTGAAAGGATGATAAAAATGAGTAGATTTGAACAAATTAAAGATGTAATCGCTACAATTTCTTCTGTAGATACTAAAGAAATTGAATTAGGTGATTCTTGGAAGGATATTGGTATTGATTCTTTAAGATTAGTTGAGCTGATTGTTGCACTGGAAGATAAGTTTTCTATAAAAATTAAAGATTCAGAATTAAATCCACAAAATTTAAATAGTGTTGAAACAATTGTAGAGCTAATAAATAAGTACATGGATAAAAAGGAAAAAAAATAATGTGGGAATTTATAGAAAAATATTTAGAAGAAAATGAAAACTCAATAGTAGAGTGTGCAGATTTTTCATTCACATATAAGGAACTTCAGACAATTTGCTGTTATCATGGGGGGAAATTAAAAAGCGTTTTAAGCAAAGGTGATACCTGTATCATACTTTGTAAAAATAATTTATATAGTAGTGTTGCAATTTTATCATGTTGGTATGCAGGGGTCGTTCCTGTTCCATTAACAACAAATTATGGATATGAAATGTGTAGGGAAGTTATTAAAAATGTAACACCAGCGCTATTGATAACGGACTCGGATTTTAATATTAATTTTGATTTTATTTACCAAATTAATGAGGCAAAATTTGTTGGAGATTTAATAAGTCTATATTCTGATAGTGAGTTAAATGAAATAGCTGTAATTATGCATACCTCTGGAACCTTTGGTATTCCAAAAGGTGTCATGATAGAGATAGAAGGTTTAAAAAGAAATATTGAAGGTATTGTAGATTATATGGATATTAACATGAAAGATAAAATATTAATATCTCGACCTATATATCATATTTCTGTATTAACGGGAGAATTTTTAGTTAGTATTTTTAGAGGATTAGATATCTATTTTTCTGAAACTCAATATAATCCATTTCATTTAGTTCAACTTTTAGATCAGAAAAAAATCACTGTTCTCGGAGGCACTCCAACAATGTTAAGTCAATTATCCTTATATATGTTAAGAGGAAAAAGTAAACATATAATTGCAACGTTAATCATAAGTGGAGAATGCTTAAATGAGTTTGCTGCAAAAAAAATACAGAAAGAATTTTTTGAAGCCAATATCTATTCTGTTTATGGGTTAACAGAAGCAGCTCCACGAGTTTCTTACTTACCTCCAGAACTATTTAATAAATATCATACATCTGTAGGTATTCCACTTAAAAACACCAAAATTAAGATTATTTCTCCTGAAACAGGGATGGAACTTGAAAATAATCAGTCTGGTCTAGTTTTCGTTAGTTCTCTTAGTATTATGAAAGGTTATTACAGAAATAATCAATTAACTAGGACAGTCTTAAATGAAGGATGGCTAAATACAAAAGATATCGGATATAAAAATAGCGAAGGATTGCTGTTTATTCTGGGACGTGTAGATAATATGATAAATAAATCAGGAATGAACATTTACCCTCCTCAAATTGAAAATAAAGTGATGGAATTAGAAGAAGTTGAAGAATGCTTAGTATATAGTATTAAAAATGATGTTAGTCAAGAGATTGTTTTAGATATTGTACCAACTAATTTAAATATAGAAAAAAAACAAATTTATAAAAAGTTGGCCAAGATGCTTCCTCAGTATCTAATTCCTTCACAAATTAACATCGTGGAAAATATTCCTAAAACTGCCTCTGGGAAAATACTACGCAAATAAGGATGAAGAGAAGGTAATTAGTATGAAAAACAAAAAAATAAAAGTTTTACCGACTGTAGATAATTATTCTTTAGATTTAGTGAATTGTTTTGAACGCTCATTTGGTTTGTGTGTCAATATGAAGGGATACAGTTTCTCTGATTTATTATTTATGATGAACGATTTTGTCAGAAGTTATGGGATTGCTGGTAAAGAGTTTAGTATATTTGAACGAGAAATATTTTTATGTGAACAATTATTTCATCTAGATATCAAAAAGAACGTGGTCTTCAATGAACTTAAAACTTGTATTAAAGATTGCTTGGTTAAAGATTGTTTAGTATTAGTTCCTGGAAATTTAAAAGAACTGTACTACGCAGATCAGTATAAGGAAATTGATTGGCCACATTTATTTCTTATTACAGGATTTGATGAAAAAAAACAATTATTTTATTTGATGGACAGCACACAGTTGAAAAGTAATGATCCTCAGGAAAAAGAATTTGTAATTGATCAGGACTACTTAACCAAAATATTTATAGGTTATTTTGAAGCGTTTCAAACAACTGGGCCTTCATTTATCTTGTCAGTGGATTTTTCTAAGTCGATTGAAAAAAAAGAAAAAATTGTTCAAAATTGTTTTGAATTAATATTATCTAGATATGAAAAAAAGTTGGTATATCAAGAAGTTATTTTGATGAAGCAAATCAAAAATATTCAAAATGAAATCTATTCGATATTTAATATGCCTAAACGAAAAAAGTTTTTATATGAAAGACTCCGGAAACTATGTCTTGAATACTATTTAATTGATGAAGAAACTTCAATAAATATGATTAATGAAGAAAATAAACTTATAGAATTATGGCAAATGTATATTAATATATTTTACAAAAATAAGCTTCAAAGAGTATCTTTAATAGACGAAGATTTGCTTAGTCAAATAAGAATAAAAGAAGAGTATCTAGAAAGAATAATCAAAAAAGCTACTAGTAAATTTTTAAATAATTTATCTGCAAGTAAAGGAACACAAGATGTTACTAAAGAAGGTGGTTTTAATTTTGAAAATAACGAAGATAAAATTATTTTCAAAAAAGAAAATAAATATTGTTTTACGTTTCAAGAGAATAAACTCTATAATACGTGGATTGACGATGAATGCCCTAAAGTATTTATAGATAAAAGGAACAATACAGATTTTAACATACGAATATGTATCAAAGAAAATAGCTATAACACAGATTTTGTAGCAGGCATATATATTAGAACAACAAGTGATCTTTTCTTTTTTGGAATAGATTCTTGTCGAAGAATAAATATTGATAAAACAAAAAAAATCAATTCAATAAAGCAGTACATTGGTGAGGTTAAAAAAGCAGATTTAAGAATACGGTTTGAAGATGGTGAATGTAATTTTTATTACAGAATAAATGAAGAATATATCCTTTTGCATAAAGAAGTGTTAGAGGATGAAATGATTGAATACGGTCTTTCGTGTAAAACATACACAAAAGCACAACCGTTAAAAATTTGTTTCGAAGTACTAAATGATTGTGAGCGTGCAAAAATATGATTGTTGTTAAAAATATAAAAAAAAATTTTGTTAAAGTTATTAAAGAACCAGGTGTAAAAGGAAGTATAAAATCTTTATTCAATCCTAAGAAGGAAATTGTTCAAGCTGTAAATAAGGTTAGTTTTAACATGAAAGAAGGAGAAATTATTGGACTAATGGGTCCAAATGGTGCAGGGAAATCGACATTAATTAAAATATTGACTGGAATTCTAACTCCAACTGATGGATATTGTAATATCAATGGTTATATTCCTCAAAAAGATCGACAAAATTATGTTAAAGAAATTGGTGTTGTCTTTGGGCAGCGCACACAATTATGGTGGGATTTGCCATTAGAAGAATCGTATAGTGTTTTAAAAGAAATCTATGAAGTTTCAGATGCAGATTTTAAAGAAAGAATGCAATATCTAAATGACGTATTAGGGTTAGAAGGTTTTATAAAAAGCCCTGTTAGAACTCTATCATTAGGTCAAAGAATGAGAGCCGATATAGCTGCAGCATTGCTTCATAATCCAAAAGTATTATTTTTAGATGAACCTACAATTGGTCTTGATGCGACTGTGAAAAAAAAAATCCGTCAAGCAATTAAAGAAATAAACGTAAAGTACAAAACCACAATTATTCTAACTACTCATGATCTAACTGATATTGAAGTCCTTTGTAAACGAGTATTAATTATTGATAAAGGGATTAAAATATTCGATGGATCTATAGAAGCTCTGAAAGCATCTTTTGGAAGAACCTATGAATTAAACTTTGAAGTTGTTGAGAATGAAAGTATAAATAAGCTGAATTACGCTAATAAATTTAAAACGACAAAAAAACAATTTAAAGTTTTACAAAAAGACAATTTTGTTACAGTGGCTTTTGATTCTGAAGAATTTTCAATACATGATGTAATTCAATACACTCTTGAATGTGTAAAAGTACAAAATATTACAATCAAAGATACTGATATAGAAGAAATCATTCGTCTTATCTATGAAGGAGCAACAATTAATGTTTAATAGGATAAAAAAATATAAGCCATTTATTCGAGCAGGAATACAAGAAGGACTTTTTTACAAAACCAATTTTATTTTTTTGGTTATTGGTAACATTTTAAGTGCATTTATTATGTATTTTCTTTGGAAGGCAGTATTTATCTCTTCTAGTAGTCAGTCTATAAATGGATTTAGCTTTCAAGATATGACTATTTATATCTTTCTTTCTTTTTTTACGACTACTATAACATCTAGTAATAAGAGTCGAGAAATTTCTGATGAAATTCGAGATGGTTCTATCTCATTAAAACTCTTAAAACCATTAAATTTTAGTTTACTTTATTTATTTACTGAGTTAGGTAGCAAGCTGATTGAATCATGTTTAATAGCTTTGCCAATCCTTGGAGGAGTGAAAATATACGAATTTTTTATGATGGGATCAATTAGTTTTAATCCAATGAAATTTTTTATTTATATCATTACCGTAATTATTGGTTATCTTATTAATTTTTACTTTAACATTTGTTATAGTTTTTTAGCTTTCATATTTAATAATTTGTGGGGCACTAACTTAATGAAAAATTGTCTTGTAAATTTGTTATCAGGAGCTGTAGTACCGTTATCTTTCTTGCCTAATTGGTTAGGTGAATTAGCTAATAGTTTACCCTTTTCTTCATTAAATTATACGCCTGTAATGATATTTTTAGGAAGATATAAAGGAAATCAAATTTGGGAAAAGTTACTATTACAACTCTTTTGGTTATTATTTTTTATTGGTTTATCAAAAGTTATTTGGTATAAAGTTGTGAAATATTTAAATATTCAAGGAGGATAGACAATTTTGAAAAAGATTAGACGACTACTAAATATGGAAAAAATATTTATAGCACAAGATTTAAAAAGAATAATGGAATATAAAAATGATTTTTTGATAGGGATTGTGAGTGTAATAATTGTTCAAGCCACGAATCTGATGTTTTTGAATATTATTTTCTCCAATATTCCAACATTAGGAGGCTGGAGTTTTCAGCAAATCTTGTTCATTTATGGTTTTTCGCTAATACCAAAAGGTATTGATCATCTGTTCTTTGATAATTTATGGGCATTAGGGTATTTTATTATTAGAAAAGGTGAGTTCGATAAATATTTAACACGACCATTAAGTCCTCTTTTTCAAATATTAGTAGAAAAATTTCAATTAGATGCATTAGGTGAATTATTTATTGGTTTAGTATTTATAGTAGCCTCAAAAAATTTTGTGAAAGTAGAATGGAATTTTTTTAATCTTTGCATTATTGTTTTATCAGTTATTTTTAGTACTTTAATATATACATCTATAAAAATTGCTACATCCGCGTTGGCATTTTGGATTAAACGAAGCGGGAATATTACTTTTATGTTCTATATGTTAAATGATTTT
The DNA here is from genome assembly GCF_900258435.1 of Carnobacterium divergens. Lineage (NCBI taxonomy): Bacteria > Bacillati > Bacillota > Bacilli > Lactobacillales > Carnobacteriaceae > Carnobacterium > Carnobacterium divergens. The sequence continues at coordinate 975,022 of NZ_LT992558.1, forward strand.
GCTAAGTATCCTACAACGATTTACAACGGGGTAATTCGTGCAGTAATCACATATATCGTTCCTTTTGCTTTTACTGCATACTATCCCGCAAGTTATTTTCTTACAGGGGAGAACATCATCTTCAATATAGGAGGGTTATTTTTAATATCTAGCATATTTTTAGCGAGCTCTATTTTCATTTGGCAAAAAGGATTAATTGTCTATGAAAGTGCAGGTTCTTAAAATTTCCTTTTTACAGAAATAATTTTAAAATTGGTAGGATTAGTTATTAATTGTAATCAAGCAGCTATGAGAGAGTAATGTGTGGAAATGAGTCTATTGCTGATGGAACTATTGATTTAGTCAAAGATGAATTTATATAAATAACTCGAAAATCGGGAAATCTAGACAATTAACATTAAAAGCCACCCTTCAAAAACTAACATACTTACAAATGGAGCAAAATGTAATTTGATTAATATGAGCTTGCTAATTATGCATAGCTGCTAGCATTTGATGAAGGGCATTTATTTAGTAGAAAGAATTATTTTCTTACATGAAAAATTAGAGCAATCACATATTGGAAGATAGTTGAAAAGAATTTCTTTATTAGTAATAGGCAATTTAAAGTTACGTATTCTATTTTTTGTTTATACATAATAAATAACTAAAAGTTCTACTAGATAAGACATTTTTAATGTTAATCAAAATATCTTATCAAGTAGAACTTTTGAACGGAAAAATTGAGTGTTCAGTAATTGATAATTCTTTAGAAAATATAATGTCGATTAGTAACATGTTCAATTAATAAAATCCAAAAAAAGGATGTGTCACACTCAATTCTATTTTCAAAAGGAGATTTAGAGTATACCAATATTTGAAGATTCATTACTTGAATTAATTGGTGTGACACATGACCAAATTTTGACCAAAATCCTTCAATTATCACTTGATTTTAAACAAGTTTAAATGCAGAGTAAACTTTATTGAAATTAGGTCAATTAAGCTTATATAGATTTATAAATCTTATTACACAGTCAAAACTCATTCCGTCTCCATATTAAGGTTATTTAGAAGATAACCAAAAAAGAAAACTGATAAAAACGATTATTTAAAATCGTTTTTATCAGTTTTTTTGTTTTATAAATTTTTTAAATCATACATAAGGTACGTTAAAAGCCGTTTAAATCATTAAAAAAAAGGGGGTTCTTTTTTTATATGGAGGTTTCTAATAATCTTTTTTAGAAAGTTTCATGAAATGCTATGAAGTTTATCAAGGAAACTTAGACTGAAAATGAAGATAGTTCACAATAAGAGACAGGACATAGGCTATTAAAAGCCATATCTAATCGTAGATAAAGAAGTCAATTCTTTTAGTTGTTTAGATTGAGAATCTGATAAAGGAACTCCATCATTTCTGACAGCTTCAGAAATAGCTAGGTTCATACGACTTAAAATAAAAGGCACTGAAGTTCTTTTTTGTTTGAACTCTTCAAGATAATCTTCTAGTACTTTTTGTAGAAATTCATTTTCACAGTCTGTTTTTAAATCAGTTAATATATCAGTGATAAGGTTTTCGGCTTGTTTTCCTCGTTCGTTACCACCAGAAAACCAATTTAATTTCTTCATCTAAAATCACTCCTTAACGGGACATTTTTTTAATGAATCTTTTTCGTTCTATTGAAATTAAACACTATTACATAATAGCATAATTACTAAGTTATAAACTAGAACAATCTGTCAATATATGTAGCAGCATGGTTGAATCGTACAGAGAATAGTTAAAAGCTTTTTTCAGGTCCTTCTTACCTAGGGGAGATACAGTGAATAAATCTTCTGGACATGTTCAGAAGATTTTTCTCGTTTTTATTATAAAAATTTAGTTATTTATTGTATCTAAAAAACATAACACAGAAAAAATAATTTTTATCTTCTATAATTTTTAATGTCCAAAAAATAGCAACTAATTACATAGTTGTTTGTTATATAATTCGTCGGTTAGATAAGGATTGATAGTTTTAAAAATTGATTTTTTCTTTTTTAAAAGCTGTCTTTGGTGAGCGGTTGTAGAGTGATGAAATCAATGTGAGTAACTCTAAGGTGTTATAAAATAAATGGTTATCTAATTTTAAATAAATTAAATAAATTTAAATCTATCTTTTAATAATTAAAAACAAATAGATTCTTGTTGTAATGTTTTGTTTTTTTAATAATTATTAGAAATAATCTCATTGACAATCCTCGTTATTTATAGATATAATATTTATGAAAACAATTTAAATTATAAATAAAAAGGGGAGATTTATATGTCAGGAGCAATTTCGGTCACACCCGAGCAACTGAAATCACAAGCAAAGGTTTATCAACAAGCATCATCTCAAATTCAAGATGCCATTCGTAAGGTTAATTCAATGAATACGCAAATTGGTCAAGAATGGAAAGGACAAGCGTTTCAATCTTATTTGGAACAATACAACCAATTAGAAGGAAACGTTAAAAAGATGGAAGAATTATTGATTAGTATCAATAGTCAATTGACTAAGTATGCTGATACAGTAGCTCAACGTGACCAACAAGATGCAGGTTCTTTTGGTTTAAATTAATTTTGACAAAAAGCGTCAGTGCAATTCATTGCGCGGGCGTTTTTTCTATTAGTAAGGGGGAGAAGTAGATTGAAAATGAAATTAATGAAATATCTTCCTATTATTTTGATTGTTGTGAGTAGCGTATTGTTCTTATTCACTTTTTCCTATTTAGGATTTAAAAGTGCAAGCCTTCAACAAACGTCCAATGAAAAAGTCACGAAAATGCAATATGTACTTGTAAACGAAGATAAAGGAACACTTTTTGAAGGGAAAAAATATTCTTTAGGAACAGATTTTGTCACATTAATTAATCAAGATACAGCAAATCGTTGGGAAACAACAACTAGAGATATCGCGAGTCGAGGGGTTCTGGATGGACAATTTGACGCACAAATTATTATTCCGCAAGATTTTTCTGAACGAATTCTTGCATTGCAAAGTATAAATCCTGAAAAAGCACTAGTAGAGTATCAAGTACGAGAAGGTCAAAATGAAATAACCAATCAAGCGATTCAAGTAAAAGTAAACGATATACTTAAAGATTTCAACCAACGCATTGTTCAAATGTATTTTTCAAGTATTGTAGGCAACCTGTCAGAGGCTCAACAAAATGTTAATCAAATTGTTGGAGTAGAAACGAACCATAAAAATAATTTAGAGAAAAAAGTTTATTTACCTTTTAAAGAGGTTCCAACCAATTTTTCTAGTGTTATTGATACTGCGAGTATCTTAGATGAAGAAAATAAACTATTTACGTCAGAACAGGAAGCATTTGTTCTATCTGTGAAACAGCTAATGGAAACGAATAGTGCTAGTTTAGAAGATAATAGCAAATCAACTGAAGACGTCCAAAAAGCTGTGAACGATTATGCTGATGAGGGAAATGAAAAATTGGAACTCTCAATTAAACAGTTTAATGAGCAATTTGAGTTGCAAAAAGAACAATTAGAAAAGCAATGGCAAAATGATTCGAAAGGTTACAAAGAACAACATGACGGTTTTGATGATCGCATAAAAGATCAGCTAGATTTATTTTTTGCTAAAGGACATGAAGGATCTGAGGATTCAGGTGTCTACGCTAATTTTTTAACAAATGCGTATTCGTTTAAAAAAGAACAGAGCAAGAGAATTACGGAATTAACAAGCGAAATAGCGGACTTAGAAGAGCAAGTAAAAAAATTATCAACTTTGAAAGAGGATATTGCGGAAAAATATTACAATAATAGAGAAGCTAATCCAGACACAGCAACAGAAGACGAAATAAAACTGGCTATTTCAAAATTATTAACACCGACAGATAAAGAATCAGAGATAAAAGAAGAGGGCGATTATTTAAAGGCTGTTGCTAACGAGCTGGAACACTTACAAAATGTTGCTTTACCCTCAGCTACTGATTTCCCAATCCTATTACAAAAACTTATGAATAAAGGCTTAGTTACACCAGAAGCAAGCGCAAAGCTAAGTGCTTCTTACGATATTGTTACTCGATATGCTCCTGATTTGACTGGTAATGGCAATCAATTTAACTTGTTATCAACTGATCCAAAAGATAATCTATCATCAGATTTTTCTGTAATGAACACAGTCGATGTGAGCTTAAAACCAGGGGAAAATCAAAAATTACAATTCAATCACACTTTTAAAGCTGGGAGTACTGGGTCAGTTGAAGTGATTAATTTAGAAGAAATCAGAGGGAATTTAGAAAAATTAATGAACAGTCAATTAACTGATTCAGATTATACAGCTGCAGTAACGATTGAGGGGACACAATTAAATATAGCCATCATACTTAAGGAAATTGATGAAGAAATCGATAAAGAAATGGATGCTAAGGCAACGCCAAATGCTCCAGGGAACGACCATATTTCATATACCTTTGAATCTAAAATCAAATGGGAGTATCCACACAGCGATACCGATACCGAATATTTTCAATGTCACTATTCTTGGACATTAAATAAATCCATGACATCAGGTCAGTTAGCTAGTTATATTGATAAAGATCAACCTTTAAAACAAGACTTACCTGAACTCTTTAGTCTTTTTACGCTCTTAACATCAACGGCTGATAAATTAACAACCATTTATGCAGATCCAACAAATTTAGATATCGTTCATTTTTCTGAGTTCGTTACAAGTCATCCAGATAAATCATTTAATGAGTTAGCTACTCAAAATTCTGTTTATTGGCTTTACAATAACGTAACAGATTCTAAAATGATTGCACAAATTTCAGATTCACTTTATGAAAAGTATAAAGCAAATGGAAATGAATTATACACCGATGTTGAAGAACAAATTAAGCAATTAAAAGCGACAATTGGTACGCAAGACGATAAAAATGAAAACGAAACCGCGACTTTATACGGTACGTTAAATCTTATGACGGTTCCAGAAATGATGTTACAAGAAGCCTCTTTATTAGGTTCTTGGTTTGATACAGCAAATAAAGAAATCGACGCAGCATACAATTCGTGGACTGAAACCGAAAAAGTAGCAGCAGAATCTGTTATCACTGAAACGAACGCACATCCTGAAAAAAACGATACTACTGGAATAAACGCTGAGACAGAAAACTTAGTGAAAAGCATTCAATCATTAGCTAGTAGCTCAAAAGAAACCGCTAAAAATACAGGAGAAGCAGCTGCAAAAGTTAAAGATGTAGGACCTATTATCCAGTCATTAAAAGAATCTACAAACAAGGTTCAGACTAATGCAAACACTATTTTAACTAGTTTAGATAAGACTGTTGTTGAAGTACACGAAACAACAAAAGAGAACAATAAGTATGCGGAATCTTTTGATAAAGTTCTTTCTAATACTAGAGATGGAGGAACAGACAATTCAACCGTGTTCAACTTTCTTTCAAACCCGATTCAAGAAAAAGGCGATTTTGGAAAAACAAGGCAAAATTCGTTAATCCCATATTATGCAACGCTTATAGCTTCTTTTATTATTATCTTAGTGGCGATTGCAATGCAAAAATACATGAGAAGAAGAATTGCTACTAAGACTGATTTACTCATAAATCCTTCAAGAGCTTGGTACAATACGTCGAATATGGTTGTGATCTTGCTTAGTAGTGTTGCGCTATCATTTATATTTGCGCTTAACTTAAGTCTTGTTGTGGGGATAGACTCAAAAATAGCATGGTTTAGTTATGCCTTCTTAGTTTTATTTGCAGGTCTATTGATTACACTTGGCTGTATGAGACAGTTCCGATTACTGACCCTTTATCTATGCGGTGGACTATTAGGATTATTTTTAATGCTGACTCCGTTACTAGGAGTTGTAACGAAAACAGGTTCCTTTACAAATATAGTGTACCGACTTTCACCATTGCAAAATATTCAAAATGGATTCACAGCGCTATTAAATGGAGGAAGTATTGGTTGGGTAAGTTACATGATTCTAGCGATAGTAGCAATTGTTGGAATTCTATTAAATTTTTGGGTGAAACCAGATGATAGAAAAATGAGTGCATGATTCTTTCTATTATTGATATGAGGAGAAAAGAGATGCAAAGTAGACAAATTATTAATTTTAAAACTATTTTAAAAGGGATGATGTTCCTTGCCTTGTTTATGTTCTTACAAAGCGTTCCTAGCTATGCAGCTGCGGGAGATCTAAAAATAAATAATCAAGTGATTTATGAAAAAAATGCAGAAAGCCAAAAAAATGCTACTACTTTTACAATTAATCAATTGTTTATGACGGATATGTCGAATAAAGATCAGCAATTAAACAAAGAACAAACAGAAATAATTGCAAGTGCTCAAAAAGAATTGTTTTTAAAAAAGACACCAAAAGAACAGACGATTGAACAACACGTAACGCCTATCCTTTTTTCAAAAGATTATACCTTAAACGATCATCTTGATTCTGATGAATTGAAATTAGGAAAAGAAAATCATGTTGTTTTTATTCTAGGTGGTATTGTGGGCGGATGCGTTGTTCTTGGCTTAGGAATCTTATTAGGTCGCTCATTTCCATCATGGGTAAAAAAAGGATAGAAAGGCGGAAATTTTATGAGAAAAGACACCTCTATTAGTATTGGACTACATGTGGGCAAACAAATTATCGATTTACAGATTCCGATAAAAGTATCTGTAAATCGTTTAAAAGAATTATTGAAGGAGTCGCTGGAGCTGGCAAATATTTTTTTGCCGGATTCATTTGAGTTAGAAATACTAAATAAATCCATTCAATTAAAAGAAGAAGTCCTCCTTGCTAATTATGCACTAGGTGACGGAGATCAATTGCTTGTTAAAGAAACTATGGAAAAGTAAAGGGGCGTAAAACGTGAGTGAAGTAAAAGATATATCGGAAAAAATAGACATTCAAATTCAAAAAGATAAGGTACTTGTTACATTACAAGCCAATCAATACCGCTTGTCAGAGCTGGATCAATTTCAGCATGTTCTTCAAAAAAAGAATACTCTTTTGGCAGGAGAAATTATAGAGAAAACAGAGGAACAACTCATTCTTTCTTATGAAAAAGATCCATATGCAGTCACTATTGAAGAAACAGTAAAAAAATTGACGCCAGTTAATCGATTGCTCTTAGCACAAAAAATACGTTTTATAGAGTCCTTTAATCAGACAACTATCCAACCGTTTATTCATCCAAGCAATATTTTTCTTTTTGGTGAAGAGCTACTGATTGCTCATCGAGGATTTATGAATAGCGTTGTGCCACACGTAACAACTGAAGAAGGTTTTTTAAAACAGTATCGGGCTCTAATTCTTTTTATTCTTCACCCTAAATTAGATTATGAACGACTGATTGAAGGTGCTGGAACGTTACAAGATCCACTTTCTAAATCAATTCAATCTGCCCTTTCGATAGAAGAAATTGATCAAAAGATTAGCGAGCAAGTAGTTATTCAAAAAATGAAACAAGACCACTTAAACAAAATGGTCAATAAAAAAAGCTATTCTTTATTTAAATGGGGAAGTCTGGTTTTATTTGTAGCAACGCTTATCTTAGGCTTTTTTGTGGGAGATTTTGCATTGAAAAAAGTTCCCACCCAAGAACGAATTATTACAGCAGAATCTAATTATATTGCGAACGATTATGCAGAAGTATTAAACACTCTTAAGGAGGATACACCTGAAACATTGCCTAAAAGTGCCCAATATGTTTACGCAGTAAGTTCGATACAATTAGATAACTTATCCAATGAACAAAAAGAGATGATTTTAAACAATGTGTCTCAAAAATCAAATGAAAATACATTGCTCTATTGGATCTATATCGGCAAAGGTTCATTTGAAAAAGCTCTTGATATTGCACAAAATGTGGGAGACAACCAACTTATTTTACACGCATACACTAAACTGTATGAAGCAACAAAACTAGACACAAAAATGAATGGTGAAAAGAAACAAGAATTACTGACTAAATATGAAGAAGCGATTGCTAAGTATATGAAACTGTTAGGAGGAACACCGGATGATTCTGAAAACGAATAACATAGCGAATGATTCGATTGTTCCTATTGATGATCAAATGAAGGCTAATCCAACTACGCTTTTTGAGGTGTTTTATTTTGGAGAGCGGTTTTCTCATTATCAGCTAACAACAGCTAACCCGGAATTAGTGATTGATGGACATGTAGTCGTTTATAACGGTCAGGAAATTTTAATTGACGATCAACCCTATGAAAAAACAAATGCCAACTTTATTGTAATGAAGCCAAACGAGTATCAAACGATTGTTACAAATAAACCTAAAAAAGATTTTACAATTTCTTCGATGTCTTCATCAGCGATAAGCATAGAAACAGCAGCGTTTGTTTCGGTCACAGTTAAAAATAAAATGCCGCAATACAATGTAGCGATATACGCAAATAAGGAAAAAATCTATTTTAATGGAAAGTTAGTTGAAAAAGGATCCTTTGACTTTGTTACTGGAAATCAGTTAGTAATGGATAAACTAATTATAGAAGTTCGGGAAAATCAATTAAAGCTAACAACTTTAGGAACGGAGTTCACGTTGAATCCCTTTGAACTCATTGAACAAAGCTACAAACCTGAATACCCATCTGAATTTCCATTATTCAGACGAAGCCCTCGCATCCATCTAAAAGAACCAAAAATGGATGTAGAGGTAATGTCTCCTACCCCAAAAGAAAAAGAAGGAAAAAACGAATTAGTAAGAACCCTTGTCCCTCCTTTGGGAATGGTGGTTTTAAGCGGCGCTACCAGCTTTTTAAGTGGTGGGAATCCAATTATGATGCTAAGTATGGGGGGAGCTAGTTTATTAACGGCAGGGTTTTCGGTATCTAGCTATTTTACCAATAAGAAAGAAACAAAAGAGAAAAACCAACAAAGCGAAAGCTCTTATAAACAATATCTCATCCAGAAGAAGGGCGATGTTTCCCTTTTACAGCAAGAGCAAGAGCACGCACTTACGTATATGTACCCATCAATGAATGACCTTGCCTTAATGGCTAAAGATTATGAAGCTCGAATTTATGAACGAATGACAACCAACGAAGATTTTTTAAAAGTTCATGTTGGAACTGGAGAAATTCAATCAAGCTTTGCTGTAAAGTATCAACCAAATGAAGAGAGTGAATTGAGTTCGCTAGCAGAAAAAGAACTCGTTTGGCCATACCAACAATTAGAATCAGCTCCGATTGTAATCCCTTTAATGGATCAAACCGTTGGGCTAGCAGGAAATTATCCAGTATTGCGAACAGCGATCCAAACGCTATTGTTCCAAATTTCAATGCTGCATTCGTATCGAGATGTTGAATTTGTGACATTGGTTCCAGAAAATGATTATGATCTTAACTGGCATGCTTGGAGATGGTTGCCGCATCTGAAAATTCGCAGCTTAAATTTAAGAGGAATTATCCATAACGCTCAAACCCGAGATATGGTGCTCAACTCCTTTTACCAAATTTTAACAAAAAGAAGACAAGAACTAAAAGAAGCTGGCAATGAAAAGATTCGGTTCCAGCCTCATTATGTGTTCTCTATTTTAGAAGAAAGCTGGTTATCAGGACATGGACTAAATGAATTTTTAGCAGAAGATATGAGTCCCTATGGTGTGACGGTGATTTGGGGGAAAGATGCGTTACCAATGCTCCCAGAAACAACGACAACTTTAATTGATTACCAAAGCAGTGAATCCGCAATTTTGATTAACCAAAACAATGAATATGTGAATCAATCCTTTGTACCGACCCATTTACCTACCGCTTATCCAATTGAAGAAGCACTGCAGCGGTTAGCGAATTTACATCATGTTGAGGTAGAAAAAAATGCTGTTCCTGAAAGTCTAGATTTATTAGAACAGTATGAAGTGAAAAGAATTGAAGAATTAAAGATTAAAAATCGTTGGTTAGATGCTGAACCAAACAAATCTATTCGCTCATTAATTGGATGGCGAGGAAAATCAGATTTTGTATATTGGGATTTACATGAACGAGCGCATGGACCACATGCATTAGTTGGAGGAACAACAGGTTCAGGGAAATCAGAATTTTTAACAACTTATCTAATTGGTTTAGCAATTAATTTTTCACCAGAAGATATTGGAATGTTGATTATTGACTGGAAAGGTGGCGGAATTGCCAATACCTTAGATAAATTACCGCATTTTATGGGGGCAATCACCAACTTAGATGGGGCTGGAACTGCTAGAGCGTTAGCAAGTATCAAGGCAGAATTAAATAAAAGACAAAGAGAGTTTGCTAAATATGGTGTGAATAATATCAATGGTTATATGAGTTTATACAAGCAAAGAAATACACCAAAACCAGATGTCGTTTATCCTAATAAACCACTCCCACATTTAATTTTAGTCTCAGATGAATTTGCGGAATTAAAGGCGAATGTTCCAGAATTCTTAGATGAATTAACATCTGTTGCTCGGATTGGTCGTTCCTTAGGTGTTCATTTAATTTTAGCTACCCAAAAACCATCGGGCGTGGTTAACGATCAAATTGAAGCAAATAGTACTAGTAAAATTGCACTAAAAATGGCAAGTGTTCAAGATTCTAATGAGCTTTTAAAAACACCAGATGCTGCTCAAATTACGAATCCTGGTAGAGGGTATCTTAAAGTTGGAGAAAATGAAGTATATGAACTTTTCCAAAGTGGTTATGCAGGGGTTCTTTATGATCCAGATCAGACTATGGAAGAAGTTGTAGATGAACGTATTTTTAAAATTAATGATTTAGGTCAAACAGAGTTACTTTATGATCCAGATGAAGATATTGTGCAAGGAAAAGATACAAGTGATTTGCCAACACAATTAGAAGCTGTGATTGAAACGATAGAACAAATTTTTGAACAATCAGAGTTTACCATTCCTGATAAACCTTGGCTACCTAATCTTAGTGAACAAATAGCAACACCGACTATTGAGGAAGCAGAACAAAGAAATGTAACGATTCCACTTGGTTTGTTAGATATTCCATCTGAACAAGCGCAAAAAATTTACCATTATAATTTAGAAAAAGCAAGTCATACAGCTATATTTTCAAGTCCTGGTTATGGTAAATCAACACTGTTACAAACATTAATCATGAATTTAGCACATCAAAATACACCAGAACAAGTCCAATTAAACTTATTGGATTTTGGGAACAACGGATTGTTGCCATTAAAAGATTTACCACATGTAGCAGATATTGTCACGCTAGAAGAAGATGAAAAACTACAAAAAATGTTAGATAGAATTTCTGGATTGTTGGCTGAACGAAAAGGTTCCTTTAAAAAAAATGGTGTTGCTAGTATTATGCAGTATGAAGCAAAAACGGATTCGAAGTTACCAATCATTGTGAATGTTTTAGATGGGTATGATGGATTGAGCTTAGAAGATAATCGAAAAGATAAAATTGACGAAGTGTTACTTCAATTATTAAGAGATGGTGCAAGCTTAGGCGTTTATTTAATTTTAACTGCTAGCCGTTCAGGTAGTATTCGTATGAATATGATGAGTAACATTGCAACTAAAATTGCGCTATACTTAAATGATGAAACGGAGTTAAGCACATTACTGGGGAGAGAGACTCTTGCTCCACAGGCAATTAATGGTCGAGGACAAGTCATGTTGGATACGCCAACAGCAGTTCAATTCTATTTACCGATTCAAGGAGAAGACAGTTCTGATCTATTGGAAAATCTTGAAAAAGAAGTCACTCGAATGAATCATGATTGGACTGGGAAACGTCCTGAGAAGATACCGATGGTTCCAGAAGAATTAACCATTCAAAATTTTAGTTCATTTGTAAAAGAAATAGATGCCGATAATTTATACCTTGGATTAAATAAATTATCTTCATTAGTAGAAAAGTTTCCACTATTCCAAGGAAAGAGTTTAGGTATATTTACCGCATCGAATAAACAATTTAGGTTGATGATGCCATGGTTTATGCAACTAATCAGTGATTGGAAAGAAGAGAAGGACATCATTTTAATTGACGCAGCCGGAACATTAGAGGAAAATTCAACGAATGTATCAACTTATATTGATCGAATGAAAGTCACACAACAAAACTTTGAACTAAAAGAATCGTTAGAAGTAATGTTGTCAAATAATTCAAACCAAAGAGTCGTAATAATAAATGGTGTTGCAGAATTAGTTGATAAGCTTTTCTTAAATCCAGAGGAAGTCGCTTTTCTTTTAAATGGTGGCAATGATCATTTGCAACTTATAGTTATAGATAGCTTATCCAAAGTTGGGAATACCTATGGTGGCTTGACGAATATGGTGAAAGAGAGTGTGTATCAAATTCTATTTGGTGGTAGCTTACAAAATCAACTATTTATAGAGAATTTACCGTATACGCAAAAAAATGTTGTGGTTCCTCGAAATGTTCTTCATAGTTTGAAGGATGACGTTTTTGAAGATATTGTTGTACCAATGGAGGTAGGAGAATGAAAGAAAAAATGAACACTCCCTTTTTGCCTCTAGGGAGCATTTTACGATTAGAAGAACCTGAAGATAACCAAATGCTTTATTTAGTAGTTGCCAGAGCAATTGCCAAAAATGAAATGGATGAAATTTTTTCAAGATATAAAGTTGCGCCTCATCCATTTGGTGACGTACCTAGTCAAGAAGTATTCACGATTAGCGCTGACCAAATTGCTGAAGTTATTTTTGAAGGATATTCCGATCAAAAAGATCAAGAATTTTTAGATGATTTGTTACTAAAAATGGCTAATGGTCCTATAGTTGTTCCAGAAGCGCCAGAGCCAGAAGAGATTCAAGAACCTGAACCAATCATTGATGAAACTGAACAATTACAAAAAGATCCATTTTATAAATTCAGAGAGTAAGGAGAGAGAGTATGGGGAAGATAGCATCGAATCAAGGAGCGGCTCAAGATGCAGTTTCAGGAATTAGCAAAGTTTCTGTTAAAAGTGGAAAGACCTGTTCTTTGGGAAGAAGTAATATTTCTAGTATGAAGCAGGGAGTCAAAGTAAGTAATCAGATTTTATCCGATTTATCGAAATTAGTCAGCTGTGTGAATGAACAAGCCAATAAATTCCCTAAACTTGCGGCAGTTATTGCGTCTCGTGACAGTCAGACGAGATTTAAGTAGAGAGGAGAACCTATGGTACAAGATAAAAATGAGAAGTTAAGATCTGAGTACACTCAAAAAATTGTTGAGAAAGAACGTCAAATTGACGATTTAAATAGAGATAAACGTCAGATTCAAGAAGTAGTTGAATCATTAGAAACGGAGCTAACTCGAAACTTTAGACAGCTACAAGAATTAAATGAAGAATTAATAAAAGAGGGAAGTTCTTCTGCTCGCTGGGAACAAGAAGAACTTAACGGAAAGAAAAAGCATTTCGGACAATTTTTTAAAGAACAAAAGCAAGAATTGACTGAAATGTATACAAGAACAACAGAACAGCTAAATGAAGAACGCTCAAAAATCCAAAAAAAAAGGAATGAAGTCTCATGGGATTAGTCTATTCAAGCAGAGACTCTTCGAATTTACTGAGTTCGTTATCTAGTAATTTAGGGACGGCGAAGAGTACGGTGAATGAATTAAAATCAGGCAGTCAACGGTTGACTGCC
>NZ_LT992558.1:988735-1130880 GCF_900258435.1 Carnobacterium divergens
GGGATACAAAATGATTTAGTAAAATACGAAGGAGCAAATAAAGAGATTTCAAAAGAAGGTTATCTGAATGAAGACAATTTAAAGTTACAAATTCAACTCATGAAAGCCTCTAAATCAGCCTTAACGGCATCAGCGGATACATTCAAAAATCTAGCAACAGTGAGTCCAATACCGGGATTGAAAGATATGTTAAATCATGCTCAAGAACGGTTGAATCGGATGGCCAATAGTATGCAAGATGACATTGACAAGTTACAGAAAAAAATCAAAAAGTTACATGATTTTTCTAGTCAGACGAATGGACTTTTTAGTAATAGTTTAAATGAAATGAAAATTGCGATGCAAGGAGTTCTTGTATTGAGTGGAACGACAGTTAATAGTGATGGCTCGTATTCATTGCCAAGTGGAACGGATAAAAGTTGGTTTACTAAAATACAATCTGAAAAAGCGAAAAGTGAACTTGATAAACAATATGATGAAGTAAAAGAGTGGAACAAACTATACAAAGAATTTATCAAGACAGGAGATAAGTCGTTTAAAAGCGTTTGGTATGGTGCACGTGTAAGTCGATTATCAGATGGAACCTTGATTGTAACGACTGTCACTGGTATGTCGAAGCGATTGGATGAATTTACAGGATTTAGTAAATTTGTTAAACAGCATAAAAATTTTAATCGGATATCTTCTGGTGGTATACTAACAAAGGACGGTTTGAAAATACTAAAAGAAGCAAAACTAAATGATGTAGGAACCTTAACAAAAGGAGTATCAGGGCGCTTTGGGGATATGGCTAAAGCTACATGGGGAGCAATTAAACCCGACGTATCATCTGCAATAAAAAAACCAGTAACATTTGGTTTAAACACGATACTAAAAGATGCGAAAAATTTGAAAACAGCTAAAGGATTTGGAAAAGTTATACCTGGATTGAATATCGCTTCGGGTGCTATCGATGTTGGTACTGGAATTAAAGATAGCTATGCTTTAGCGAAAGAGGACGGTTTAAAAGGGGGGCAAGTTCTTGCAAGTCAAGCAGGTGGTGTTGCTGTTGATGTGACTAAAGTAGCTGTGACAACGGCTGTAGCTACTGTTGCTGCTACTGTGGGTGCAGCGGCTGTCACAGCTGGATTAGGTCTTGTAGGTATAGCAACTGCTCCGGTAGGTTTGACAGCAGCAGCAGCTGTTTTAGTTGGTTGGGGTGCGGTAAAAGGAGTGGAGTTTATTGATAAAAAATTGGGTATAACTAAAGGATTAAAAAAAGGTGTGAATAGTCTAATTAAAGGCGTAGGGGGATGGTTCAAATAAATACTGTTAATCCATTTCAATTGAAAAATTTTAATACAATGATAAAAACTTACGGAGTATTTTTTTTAGTAGGGTTACTATTTTATTTTTTTTCAGGAGAAGATTTCCAAAGAAAACGTTCCATATTTTTTTGTATTCTATTCTTATTTCTTTTAGTTATTGGAATTATTGGAAAACATTATTTTCTGAGTGAGAAATATAAAAAAATGGGCTTATGGATGTTGTATTTAAGTATGATGATTGCTACTATAGGTTTTCCGCTACTTGCATATATAAGTGAGGTTACTCAAAATGTTGAAACATTTATTTTTAATTGTATAATAATGTTTTCTTTGAGTGTTATTATGATTATATATATGATAACGGTGGGAAAATACGGCAGGAAATTTTTTTCTGAAAATACGTTAGCATATGTGATTATGATCCCTGTATTATTATTATTAATAGTGCCAATAATAAAATATGGAGTTGAAGATTTTTTTAATGCATTTGTAGGAATAGGCGCTTTTTTTTTGGTGGGTACAATGGCTCAGTATAAAAGAATAGGTGCTTATTTTGAACAGAAAAACATGAAGAGATATGGAAACTCATTAGATATAGTAAATAAGAAAAAAGAAGGAGGAAAAAAATGGACGAGCAACGATTTACGATGATGAATTTAGCTTCACGAGAGATAGTCGGAAACATTCGAGATATTATTGAAATTGTGAGCACAGTCGAATTAAATAATTATGGTGAGGGGCGGTTTCAAAATGGACCTACGATGGTAGAATTCAAACCAACCGAAATAGAGAGCGAAGAACAAACATTTAAAGTATATCTTCCAATAAATGAAGAAGTTTCAGGTGAAGGAAATGATGGCGTAAATTGGAAATGGGTACCTGAGTTAAACCTTACAAAAGTATTAAGAAGTCGGGTTCCTTTTGATGAAGGTATTGAAACTAAATTGGAAGAAATGAAAAGCTATTTACAAGAAAACTCTATTCCATATGAAGACCGTCTTATACTATTGTTCTCTAAGATTTATGAAGAATACTGGGTGGATATGGTGATTCCATATGTTTAACAAAAGAAAAGTGGAAAGAGAAAGAAGAATGGGATTTAATCAAACTATTCATTTTGAAAATGTAGTAAGTCGGTATTATCAAGTAGATTTAAAAGATTTTGCCAAGGCATTTGAAGATTTTGTAACAACTGTCGTAAAAAGTGGGTATACGCCAACAAGTAATTTTTTCTATGCCATTAATTCAGATTTAGAAGATCCTGTTGATATGCTGTTGCAAGTGTTTATCCCTGTAGAAGAAGATAAATCATATGAGTTACCCGAAAACTATCGATACCAGTCCTACTACGAAGTCATCAATATGGTAGGTGTGCGAGTGGAAGGTGACAGCGAATCCCAATTTTCAGAAGGGATAAGAGTATTAGTTGAACAAATAGTAGAAATGGATGCTGAATTAGCAAGTCCACCATTTTACTTCGTAAATCAAATAGGCGACAAAACATTTACAGATATTTTAATAAAAATATCCGTAAATGTTTAGCTTATGTAGCTATTGAGATAGATTGAATACTATTAATCTATCTGACAATTTCCTGAGATTAACAGGAGCTAGGAAGCGAATATGTTAACTTATACCTCAGTTATTGTACAGATTCAAATTATTAATAGGATAAATGAAGTCAATAAATAAAGATGCTAATCAGACATTTCTTAGTATCTTTATTTAATTTAGTTTAAACCATAGAACAACTAAATGAAGAACACTCAGAAATCCAGAAAGAAAGGAATGAAGTCTCATGGGATTAGTCTATTCAAGCGGAGACTCTTCAAATTTACTGAGTCCGTTATCTAGTAATTTAGGGACGGCGAAGAGTACGATGAATGGGGTATCAACGGTTGACTGCCGCAGTGGATGAGTGCATTTAAAGTAGCAGGAAAAGCAACCACGTTAAGCAAGCTAGGTAAAGTCCCTTCCATGGTGGATAAAGCGCTGAAATATGGAGATGACGCTCTAAAAGTCTTTGCGACAAAATTAAAGAATATTCCAATGCCGATAATGGACGAAGTGGCTCTTGCGGGTGGAGGAAGTGTCAAAGTTTTTGGTAAGAACGTTGGGTTATTACATGAATGCAGCAAAAGTGTACTTTAGTAAGGGAGTGGAGCTGTTGATGATGCTGTTAAGAAAGCCAGTGGGGCTAAAGTTGAAATTCCAGAACAAAGTTTGAAACATGCTTATGTCGGAGATTTTACTGTCAATCCTTCAAAACTAATAACAACAAATAAGAGGAGAATACAATAAATGAATGAAAAAAGGGTACAACGTAAATGGGCATTAGTGGTAGCAGTATTACTGACTTTGGCATCCATTAGCCAGTTAGCCAAAGAAATAAATCTATCAAATTTGTATGGAATAGGAAATTTTATAGGATTAATAGCATTCCCCATAGTATTTTATTATCTAGCTTTTAAAAAGAAAAATTAGGTGAGTGGCATGTTGGAAGATCTATTTTTAAAAATAGTAATCATTTTTTAGTGCAATAAAAATAAAAAATTGAAAACAATAGAAGGAAGACTAGTTTATATTTCCCTTGACTTTCCCCAAAAACCTGCTAAATTTACCAACTGAATTTCATATGCTATAGTATGAAAATAACCCCTGAGAGGAAGTTGGATATGAAAAAAATAGTGGAGCCCGTGCAAGAAATAACCGAATTTATTGAAAATGAAGAGATTTATATAGAAGAGATTGAAAGTCATACACACTATAAAAATTGTCGGATTGACATGAGATTTGGTGTAAAAAAAATCAATGAAATGACATTTGAAAATTGTCAATTTGAAATCAAAGACTTTAATAATATGGAATTTTTAGATGTCGTATTTATTAATTGCGACCTATCAAATAAGGATTTCTCAGATTCAATCATGTACCGCACACGCTTTGAAACCTGTAAATTAAGTGGCGGAAACTTTATTGGAACCGTATTGAAAAATGTTCAATGGTGGGACTGTTTATTAAGTTATAGCAATTTTTCAGATACAAAAATGGAGAATAATTTATTTTCTGAAGGACGACTAAATGAAAGTTATTTCCAAGAAGCCACTTTAAAAAAAGTTCATTTTAAAAATATCGATATGGATGAGATTGATTTAAAAGGCACGGATCTTAGAGGCGTTGATTTATCTGAGGCGACTTTTGAAACAATCAGCTTAGATATTCCGCTTGCAAAAGGCTTGATTATTGACTACAGTCAGGCTTATAAAATTATTTCATTATGTGGCATTGTTATTAAATAAAGAGTTAAGTTTTTTTTATAAAGATTAATTTTTTTAGAACCTCATTAGAAGGTTCTTTTTTTGCATTAAAACCAAAGGATATTCATAATGGTTTGTTCTAAAAGAAACTAATAAGATGTTATCTTATAAAAAAAGAGATGAAAGTATGTAAAAAGAACGCTCCTGATGTTATAATGTAAGAGGTTACAAATTTATCTCATAGGAGTGAATCGGATGAAAGCAGCAGTAGTTAGTGAAAAGAATAACGGGAAAGTTGAAATTAAAGACGTAACATTACGAGCTCTAAAAGAAGGTGAAGCGTTAGTTGATGTGGAATATTGTGGCGTTTGTCACACAGATTTACATGTTGCCCATGGTGATTTTGGTGAAGTTCCAGGACGTGTTATTGGACATGAAGGAATTGGAATCGTCAAAGAAATCGCACCGGATGTTACGAATTTAAAAGTTGGCGATCGCGTAAGTATTGCTTGGTTTTTTGAAGGCTGTGGAACATGTGAATATTGCGTTACGGGTCGTGAAACATTCTGTCGTGATGTTAAAAATGCTGGGTTTTCAGTTGATGGCGCGATGGCAGAAGAATGTATCGTTAAAGCTGATTATGCAGTGAAAGTACCAGAAGGATTGGATCCGGCTCAAGCAAGTAGTATCAGCTGTGCGGGTGTGACTTGTTACAAAGCAATTAAAGTTTCTGATGTGAAGCCAGGACAATGGATTGCGATTTATGGTATTGGTGGGCTGGGGAATTTAGCCATTCAATACGCTAAAAATGTTTTTAATGCAAAGGTAATTGCAGTTGATATTAATGATGATAAATTAGAATTTGCAAAAGAATTAGGTGCAGATTTAGTTTGCAACCCATTGAAAGATGGTGACGCAGGTGAGTGGATTCAAAAAGCTGTTGGCGGCGCACATGCAGCTGTCGTAACAGCAGTATCTAAAGTAGCTTTCAATCAAGCGGTTAATTCAGTTCGTGCTGCTTCAAAAGTAGTGGCAGTAGGATTGCCTTCTGAGACGATGGATCTAGAAATTGTTAAAACGGTTTTAGATGGCATTCAAATCGTTGGTTCCTTAGTTGGAACTAGAAAAGATTTAGAAGAAGCCTTCCAATTTGGCGCTGAAGGAAAAGTTGTGCCATTAGTTGAAACGCGTAGCTTAGATGAAGTAAACGATATTTTTGAAGAAATGGAACAAGGAAAAATTAGAGGAAGAATGGTTGTCGATTTACACAAAGGATGCAGCCATTAATGAATGAAACAAGAAGGATCACCTGATCTTTCTTGTTTTTTTACCTATTTTTATTTTTTGTTTGCAACCCCTTTCTTTAAGCAGTAGAATAAGAGAGTAAGAGAAACGGAGGGAATCATCGTTATGAAACAATTAGATTTAGGGAAAAGTGGCTTAATGGTTTCAGAAATTGCCTTAGGTTGCATGAGAATGTCGGATCTTTCAATTCAAGAGGCTAGTAAGGTGATTGAAACATCTGTAAGTGAAGGCATGACGTTTTTTGATCATGCGGATATTTATGGTGGCGGAGCTTCTGAAGAAATTTTTGCGTCAGCTTTAAAACAAACCTCGATTAAACGAGAAGAGATTCATTTACAAACAAAATGTGGCATTCGTAAGGGATTCTTTGATTTTTCTAAGGAACATATTATCGCTTCAGTTGAAGGAAGCTTAAAACGTATAAATACAGATTACGTTGACACGTTGTTACTCCATAGACCAGATACATTGATGGAACCAGCAGAAGTAGCAGAAGCCTTTAACGACTTACAAAAAAGTGGAAAAGTACGTCATTTTGGTGTCAGCAATCAAAATCCGTTACAAGTAGACTTATTACAAAAATCAGTGGATCAAAAATTAATCGCAAATCAATTGCAATTCGGTGTGATGCATACAGGAATGATTGACTCAGGTATCAACGCGAATATGAAAAATTCAGCAAGTATTTTCCATGATGGAGGCGTATTAGAATATTCACGCTTAAAAGAAATTACCATTCAAGCGTGGTCACCGTATCAATACGGCATGTTTGAAGGGGTCTTTTTAGGTAATGAAAAATTCCCAGAGATTAACCAAAAAATCGATGAAATTGCAGACCGCTACCAAGTTAGCAATACCACGATTGCAACAGCTTGGATCTTGCGTCATCCAGCAAATATGCAGACCATTGTTGGGAGCATGAATCCCGACCGAATCAAACAAATTGCACAAGCTTCTGACATTCAATTAAGTCGTGAAGAATGGTATGAAATTTACCGCGCAGCAGGCAATCAACTGCCTTAATATAAAAAAACACGCCAACAATCGTTTAGTATTGTTGGCGTGTTTTAATTTTAAGTAGTATGAGATTTACGATAAACCTCTAAAGTTGAATGTTGTTCTGTTGCTAATTGGAAGCCACATTTTTCAACTAATTTCTTTGAAGCGGTATTTTCTTTTTCGATAGAAGCAAACACCGTTTCCAATCCGAGCTTTTCAAAAGCAGTCTGGCAAAGAAGAGCAACAATTTCAGTTCCTAATCCAAGATTCCAAAAAGTCGGTAAAATTTCATAGCCGATTTCAGTTTCCTTTGCTTGCCAGTCAAAGAAATTAAAACCGCAACTGCCAATGCAATTATTCTGGTAATAAATAGCATAGCGCACTGCTTTTTCAGTTAGCAAGATTTCTTCAAAAAAAGCAATCATCTCTTTTGCCTGCTGAAGCGATTCAAATGGGGCAATATTCATATACTTGGTAACGGTTGAATTCGACCAAACATTAAAGAGAACCGTAGCTTCGCTTAATTGAACTGGGGTTAACGTTAGTCGTTTCGTTTTTAGTAATGTTGGGATCACTTAATTACACATCCTTTATTTTTTTAGGGTAGTGGTATTTGTGATTTTCGCTGGCATTGTTCACTCCCTTCAAGAAAGTTAAATATTAAAGTAAAACAATCAAAATTACGGTCATAATAATTAATGAAAGAATAATACTTGCCGATGAAATAAATCCAGCAACAGAGGCTTTACAACCAAAAGCGATTGAGCTAATTGTAGACAAACTACCAATTGGAGCAAATGCAAGTAAGACAAGCACTTTACGAATAAACAATGGGAACGGCAATACGAAATAGAAAAAACAAGCCACGACGGTAGCCAGTAAATAACGAGTAATTAATACTTTACTGACAAGTTTTAAATCGGTTTTTTGAATCGAGATTTCTAAGTACAAACCAATCATAAACATGGATAAGAAGGCATTTCCGCTAGCAAATAAGTGTACATAGGATAAGACGGTTTTTGGAATTGTAATATGAAAGATGGCAAGAAAAAACATCAGAATGTAAACCGTGAAAGGAGGAGAAGAAAACAACCGTTTTAAGCTTTGAAGTGCAGAAAATTTGGATTCACTTTTACCCGTCATTGTTTCTACTAAAATGGTTGAACCTCCTGATAACATTAAGGCATTTCCCATGTCGAACATACATAAAAAAGGAACGGCGGCGCTAAAAAAACCTTGTACAAAAGGAAGGGTAAAGTTGCCAATATTATAACCTGAGATTCCAAACATCATAAAGCCTTGTTGGATGGGATCTTTCTTTTTCCAAATGAAACCGCCAAAAAAGACGAGCACCACATTCGTAAGAAAACCAATTAAAATTAAATAAAAGAAAATGGAATTTACCTCAACACCATTAAATCCCAAAATAATCGCAGCTGGTAAGGTAAGATTGACGATTACCTTCGATAAGAGGTGGCCATCACTTTGTTTAAATAGCCCTCCTTGCTTTAATAAATAGGCAACTGAAATAATCAATAAAAATCCCGTTGCTTGTAAAATAATCGAACTCATTAAATCACTCCTCTACTACTATTATGGAATGAATAGGCTAGAAGCGCAAGGATAAAAAATGAAGTCTTGCAAATTGTGGTATACTAAATTGAATTCAAATAAAGTGGGTGAAAAAATGAATGGCAAAAATAGAAAAGATATCCAAATTGGTGCATCGGTTGAAATTGTGTTAAAAAAAGACCAACGCACTGGAAAATTAACAAAAGGACACGTTAAAAGAATTTTAACCAACAGTCCTACTCATCCACACGGCATTAAAGTCATGTTAGTAGAAGAGGACCAAGTTGGGCGTGTTCAAAAAATCAATCCAAATTAAAAGGCTGAAAAGAGCGTTCTCTTTTCAACCTTTTTTTAATTTGGACGAAGCTGATTTAGTTTCTCTAAAGCTTTTTTTGGAACATCATTTTGTGTGACTTCTTCCCACTCACGAACATAGTCCCCTTTGGCATCTAATTTAAGATACGCGTCTTCCTTTAAAATGCCTCCTGCGTAATATTTAATGGGAGATTCGTCCCCATCTTGGTTATAAGCTTTTTGAGTATAATGATAACCGCCTTCTGGAACTTTGACAGCATCCTTTGTTGAAGTCAAAACATAGACAGGCTCACTCTTTACTAGTGGATTAAAGCGATCGCCAAATCCGATAATGGCTAAAGCACTGGCTGCGATAGCTAAAAGAATCAATAAAATACTACTACTTAAAATTACTTTTTTCATACAAATCATTCTCCTTTTTTTTATTACTCTTTAAGTATAAAGTATTTGTTATTTTTTTGAATTGAATCACCTTACAAAAAAGTGACGAAACTTACAGAACTGTTAGAAACGACTAGGTCTTAAGGTTGATTTTTTGTTATTAAATCATTAAGATATGCTCAAAGTTGAACAAGCTCTTGTTTTTGACCTAAAAAAAGGCGTATACTATTTATATAGTAAGAATTAGATAGTAGGGGGCTTAAAGAATGAGAATAGGAATTCCAAAAGAGATTAAGAACAATGAAAATAGAGTGGCGATTGTGCCAGCGGGTGTTGCGACTTTAGTTGAAGCAGGACACGAGGTGTTTGTTGAAAATGAAGCAGGCATTGGAGCGGGTTTTTCTAACGCTGATTATGTAAAAGTAGGGGCAAAAATGATTGAAGAGGCTGAAACCGTTTGGTCAGCCGATATGATTATGAAAGTAAAAGAACCACAAGTATCAGAATATCGTTATTTTAGAGAAGACTTGATTTTGTTTACGTACTTACATTTAGCGCCAGTAAAAGAATTAACGCTAGCATTAAAAGAAAGTGGCGTGACAGCTGTTGCTTATGAAACGATGGTAGACAATGAAAGAACCTTGCCGTTGTTAACACCAATGAGTGAAGTGGCAGGAAGAATGTCTGTGCAAATTGGCGCTCAATTTTTAGAAAGTCAATATGGCGGCAATGGCACCTTGCTTGCAGGCGTTCCTGGGGTTAAGCGTGGTAAAATTGTGATTATTGGTGGAGGGAAAGCCGGTACGAATGCAGCTAAAGTTGGCATTGGAATGGGTGCTGCTGTGACAATTTTAGATGTTAGTTCAAAACGATTAGCGGAATTAGATGATTTATTTGGCAATCAAATCAATACGGCGATTTCTAACGGATACACGATTGCACAGGAATTACGCGACGCAGATGTTGTAATTGGAGCCGTTCTAATACCGGGAGCGAAGGCACCAAAATTAGTTACGGAAGAGATGGTCAAGGAAATGAAAAAAGGCGCTGTTTTAGTTGATATTGCCATTGATCAAGGAGGCATTTTTGAAACAACAGATAAAATTACGACTCATGATGATCCTATTTATCTAAAACATGGTGTCATTCACTATGCCGTTGCCAATATGCCTGGTGCAGTAGCTAGAACGTCAACATTAGCTTTAACAAATGCTACGTTGCCTTATGCACTTCAAATTGCCAATCAGGGTATCAAAAAAGCAGCGAAAGCCAATCCAACAATTTTTAGTGGACTTAATTTGATGAATCATGAAGTTACTTATGAAGCAGTTGCACTGGCTCATGGGTTAAATTATGTTTCGGCAACTAATTATATAGAATAAAAAGACAAAAAACGAACTCTTTATTGGAATTTGATGCAAATTCGCGAATAAAGGTTTCGTTTTTTTCATGAAAGTTTTATAATAGTAAAGAAGAGAAAATATTTGTTGATAAAGGAGTTCATCATTTTGGCTAGAAGCAATAAAGAAATTAGCGTAGAAGTGAGAGAGACGAGTAAAAATACTGAGAGTTTTGTAGAACTTGAATTAGTTGTAAATAAAGAAGTAATAGGGACTGTTCAACAAGAAGTGGGGCAAAATCCTGTTATTATTACAAATGATGGCAAACAACAAACGGTTAAATCCGTTGATGTTGGAATCAATGAATTGATTATGGCGTATAATTTACACAATTAAAAAGAAGAGTGGAAAATGTATGTTAGATTTTCCACTCTTTATTTTTTTGTTTAAAAACCAATTATGCTATGCTAGGGATAAGTACTTTTGAAAATGACTTGTATAGGATGTGACGTAGTGGTTTCAACAGAAAAGAAAGAAAAAATAAAAGAGTCAGCAGTCGCCATTTTTATTTTAGCAAAGAATAATTGGGCAAGGGTAGCTATTTCCTCTCAATCTGCTGAATTAGCGTATTATGTGTTGCTCTCATTGTTTCCTATTTTGATTGTTGTAGGAAATTTAGTGCCATTTTTACCGATTGATGTCGATGCAACCCTGCCGTACATCGAATCGATGATGCCTCCTGATATCTTTAAAGTCTTAAAGCCAATTTTGCTCCAATTTTTAAATAGCTCAAGTAGTAGCGCTATTTCAATTGGATTGATAACGGCAATTTGGTCTTCTTCGAAAGGCTTTAATTCACTACAAACGGTATTGAATAGTGTTTATGGAACCAAGAAACGAAAGAATTTTATTATTGTTCGAATAGTGTCCTTCTTAATTGCGTTAGCCATGATTGTGATTCTTGGATCTATTGTCTTTCTATTCGTTTTTGGCGAACAACTCATTCGGTTTATCCAAGATAAACTGTCATTGCCTTTCGATTTGTTAACGGATTTTACTCAATTAAAGTGGGGGGTTACGGTAATTGTTTTAACGGTTATTTTTACAGCGATTTATTTCTTGGTTCCGAATAATCGCTGGACTATTCTCTACGCATTGCCAGGAGCTGTTTTTGCAACGATTGGTTGGTTGGTTTCATCCCAAGCATTCTCGTTGTATGTTCGTTTTGGCGGTGGAAATTCAGTAGGGTATGGAACGATTGGTATTTTTATTGTGTTGATGTTGTGGTTGTATTTAGTCTCGATGATTTTGTTAACGGGAGCTTTTGTCAATGTTATGGTGTATCAATATCTGAATGGTGTTGACAGCCAAAATGTACCGAAAAAAGAAGTGGAAATGGAAAAATCATCAAAAAAACAGCGTCGGAAATTAACTAAATCTTAGATGTTTTTAATGTAAATTGAATAATCCTAAAGGTAAAATGTATAAACTTGCAAAGTGAGAAGGATTTCCTATTTTGGATGGCTTGACTATGCTAAACTAGATAGGATTATAGGAATTTAGGAGATTACTAAAGTGGATAAAATTCGTAAGCAAGAAGAAATAAAAAGTGACCGGCATAAAGTTGGACTGTTGCCATTGATTACCTTAGTGATGGGTTCTGCTATTGGTGCTGGAATTTTTAATCTAATGAAAGATATGGCTCAAGGAGCGGCTCCTGGGGCGGTATTGATTAGCTGGGTGATTGTTGGAATCGGAATTATAGCCTTAGCGTTATGTTTTCAAAATTTATCAGATGCGTTGCCAGAATTAGATGCCGGTATTTTTCAATATGCAGAAGATGGTTTTGGGAAATTTGCAGGGTTTGCAAGTGCGTGGGGGTACTGGTTGTCGATTTGGTTAGGCAATGTTGCTTTTGCAACGATGTTGATGAGTAGTTTGGGTTTCTTTTTTCCAATTTTTAAAGGAGGACAAAATATCCCTTCTATTATTGGGGCTAGTATTTTGTTATGGTTTTTGAATTATTTAGTAACTAAAGGAGTAGAAAATGCTACAGTTATCAATTTTGTTGTTACAATCTGCAAGTTGGTTCCGATTTTTGTCTTTATTGTTTGTGGCTTGTTTGCCTTTAAGCTAAGTACGTTTACCTATGATTTTTGGGGAACCGTTTCTCAACGTTTTGAATGGGCAGATGTCTTCTATCAAGTGAAGTCAACGATGCTGATTACGATTTTTGTTTTTGTTGGGATTGAAGGTGCTTCAATCTTGTCATCCCGTGCAAAATATAAAAAAGATGTTGGACGCGCGACGATTATTGGTGTTTTAAGCGTTTTAGTCATCTACATGTTGGTGACGATTCTTTCCTTTGGCATTTTACCTCAAGGGGAGCTAGCTCATTTACCTGAACCGGGGATGGCTTATGTTTTAGAGGCGATTGTTGGTTATTGGGGTGCAGCGTTTATTTGTGGCGGACTGTCTATTTCAATTTTGGGTGTGTGGCTGTCATGGACAATTTTACCTGCCGAAACAGGCTTGATTGCAGCAAAACAAGGCTTGTTTCCACAATTATTTGGGAAAGTAAACAAGCATGGTGCGCCAACCTATTCATTGGCAATCACAAGTGGTTGTATTCAATTGTTTATGTTTACCTTTTTAATTACCGATGAAGCTTACCAGTTTATGGCTTCGATGGTTTCAAGTGTTGTGATTATTACCTATTTATTTGTGACGCTTTACCAAGTAAAATTTTCTTATCAGCAACCAAAAAGTAAAAATAGAACCATCCAATTAGCGATTGGAGTTGTTGCAACACTTTTCCAAATTTGGGCATTCTTTAGTGCTGGTTTAAAATACAACTTATTATTAACGCTTCTCTTTGTACCAGGTATTTTTGTTTATATTCAAGCTCAAAAAGAGCAGGGACGTTCAAAAAATATCTTTTCCAATTTTGAAAAAATGGTAGTCGGTTTGATTTTTGTTGGAAGTGTCGTGGCCCTTTACTTTTTAGTTACAGGTGTCATCGCTATTTAAATAAAAAGAAAAAAAGCATCCCTCGTTTTCAGAGGTGATGCTTTTTTTTGTTAGAATGTTTCAGCTAAAGTTTGAGCTTGTTCAAAACCTGTTGCCATAATTTGAGGAGCCAAGTCTGGATCGTGATCCATTCCTTCAACAAAGATTTGGTGGTAGTCAGTTACTCCAATAAAGTTAAAGATCATTTTAAGGTATTGGCTAGCAGGGTCGTTTCCTTTATATACGCCACCACTTGCTTGGATGTGTAGCACTTTTTTGTCAGTTACTAAGCCAACAGGACCTTCAGCAGTATATTTAAAAGTTTTACCCGCAACATTTACTGTATCAATCCATGCTTTTAAGCGAGTTGGAACATTTAAATTCCATAATGGATTTGCAATAACAACTTTATCTGCATCTAAGAATAGTTGCGTTAATTCGTTAAAACGAGAAACTTTGTCTTGTTGTTCTTGAGAAAGTGTTTCAAAGTTTGCTCCGTTTGCTAACGCGCCCCAAGCACTTAAAATATCTAAATCAACTTCTGGAATAAATGAAGTATATAAGCTTAACTCTTCAATTTTATCGAAATGATTTTTTGCAGCATAAGCTTCAACAAACTTGTCTGCTACTTGCATAGAACGTGATGTTTCTCCAGTTAAGGGATGTGCGCGAACGACTAATAATTTTGTCATGGTTGTGAACCTCTTTCATAATTTTATGAATGTTGTAAGCTAAAAAAGCGCTTGTAACATATTTACAAGATTAATCTTACCAAAAGTAAGTGAGTTATGCAATTAAAAAAATGAAAATTTAATTTTTTTCTTAAATATCATCTGTTTAGTTGTTCTATATTGAGAACGTATTCATTAAAATAAGACGAAAAATCGAAAAAAACTACTTGCAAAATGACAGGTTGTCATCTATAATGACAAAGTGTCATATGACGACGTGTCATTAATGCTTGATTAGATTAACCAAACTCTCTATGAAAGGAGTCAACGATATGCCTACTCAAACTTTTTTTAATCTTCCAAAAGACAAACAGCAACGCTTATTAGATGCAGCAGCAACTGAATTTTCGAGAGCGCCATTAAAAGATGCTTCTATTAATAATATTATTAAATTAGCTGAAATTTCACGAGGGAGCTTTTATCAATATTTTGAAGACAAGGAAGATTTGTATTATTATTTCTTTCAAACGCTTCGACACGATACAAAGAAAATTTTAGAAGATTGTTTTAAAAAAGCAGATGGGGATTTATTTGTCGCTTTTGATGCTTTTTTTCCAATGATTCTAACAATGATTACGGAAGAGCAACATTCAGAGTTTTTTAGACATCTATTTGTTCATATGGATTACCGCTCAAGTAGAAAAGTTTCACCAGAAACCATGCAGCAACAAAAATGCGAACACGCTAAAAAGAATGGTCATTTCTTTGAAGATTATGTCGATACCGATCTCTT
Organism: Carnobacterium divergens; assembly: GCF_900258435.1. Lineage (NCBI taxonomy): Bacteria > Bacillati > Bacillota > Bacilli > Lactobacillales > Carnobacteriaceae > Carnobacterium > Carnobacterium divergens. The sequence goes on from NZ_LT992558.1 coordinate 1,003,685, forward strand.
AAAGATTGGCGATGAAGATGTTCATCTGCTTGTAAAATTAATTATGAGCTTCCTATTTCAAACAATTGGCGAAGGATTTATTAAAGAATGGCCTAAAGAAAAAATGCTTGAGGTTTTTGATAAAAAACTAAGCTGGGTAAGGTATGGGGTAGCTGTTAAAGAATAATGAGGTAAAGGCTCTTGTCTTTACTTATTAGATAAAAAATCGTTCAATGTAACGACCAACAGAAAGAAAGGGATGATTAGTTTATGTTAAAATTAGCAAAAAGAATGTCTTTCTGGGCTGTAGCAGGAGCGATTCTGTTTATGATCGTCCAGGTGGTTAGTGATCTATATTTGCCAACCTTAACTTCAGATATTATTAACAATGGGGTTGCCAAAGGAGACGTTGATTACATTTGGTCTGTCGGACTTAAAATGTTAGGCTTTTCTTTAATCAGTATTGCAGCAGCAACTGGAAATGTGTTTCTGGCAGCTCGTCAATCACAAAAATTAGGAAAAACCTTACGTAGTGAGGTTTATAAAAAAGTAACGAATTTTACCAATGATGAATTTGATGAAATGGGCACTTCTTCTCTAATTACGCGGACAACCAATGACGTTGTTCAAGTTCAAAACGTTGTCATGATGTTTTTAAGAATGATGATTATGGCACCAATTATGTTGATTGGCGCAAGTTTCTTAGCCTATAGCAAAGATGGCGAATTAACAAAAATTTTCCTATATGTTTTGCCTATTTTAGCTGTTTTTATGGGTGTAATTATGTATTTTGCAGTTCCACTCTTTAAATCAATGCAAAAGAAAACCGATAAATTAAATCTTGTTTTCCGTGAAGGGTTAACTGGGATTCGTGTTATTCGTGCATTTAATCGCAGTAAATCTGAAGCTGTTCGTTTTGATGAAGCGAATAAGGATTTCACCGATACGTCTATTAAAGTAAATACTATTATGAGCTTTATGTTACCTGTTATGACATTTGTCATGAGTGCAACAAACATTGCCATTATTTGGTATGGTGGACACTATATTGCTGACGGTACATTAGAAGTTGGGAACTTGATTGCCTTTATGACTTACGCAATGCAAATTTTAATGAGCTTTATGATGTTGTCGATGGTTTTCGTCTTTATTCCAAGAGGACAAGCATCTGCTGTTCGGATCAATGAAGTATTAAATATGGAAAGTAAAATCAAGGATCCAAAAGTAATCACAAAAATGCCAACTGAAAACCGTGGTACGTTAGACTTTAATCATGTTGATTTCCGCTATGAAGGCGCAGAACGATTAGCTTTAAAAGACATTGATTTCCACGGACGTAACGGACAAACGGTTGCCATTATTGGTGGTACGGGGTCTGGTAAATCCTCTTTATCCAATTTGATTCCTCGTTTTTATGATGTTGAATCAGGTTCCATTGAGATTAATGGAGTCGATATTCGTCAAATGAGCCAACATGAATTAAGAGATGCTGTAGGATTTGTTCCACAAAAAGCGATGCTTTTTACAGGAACCATTCGTGAAAACATTCAATATGGAAAAAAAGATGCCACCGATGAAGAGATTTGGCATGCACTTGAAATTGCACAATCTAAAGAATTTGTTGAAGAATTACCTGATGGACTGGATTCCTATGTTGAACAAGGCGGAGGCAATTTCTCTGGTGGGCAAAAACAACGTTTGTGTATTGCAAGAGCGTTAATTAAGAAAGCCGATATTTTTGTCTTTGATGATTCATTCTCAGCACTTGACTTTAAAACCGATGCAGCACTTAGAAAAGCGTTGAAACCAGAAACAAAAGAAGCCGTTGTTGTTATCGTAGCGCAACGCATCAGTACGGTAGTGGATGCTGATTTAATTTTAGTCTTAGACGAAGGAGAACTCGTTGGAATGGGAACGCATGAGGAATTGAAAGAAACCAATGCAACATACCAAGAAATTATTAGTTCTCAACTTAGAGAGGAGGAAATCTAATGAGCGAAAAAGCGAATCATTCAAAACCAGCTGCTGGAAAAGGACCAATGGGCGGCGGACCTGGTGCGCGTATGCCAGCTGAAAAGGCTAAAAACTTTTGGCCAACTGTGAAACGTTTATTAGGTTATATGTCAAAACGTTCAATTGCGATTATTGCTGTTTTCGTTTTAGCCATTACCTCAACTATTTTTCAAATTAGAACGCCTAAAATTTTAGGGGAAGCAACAACGGAAATCTTTAAAGGTGTGATGGAAGGTTTCAAAATGAAACAAGCTGGTATCGCTGTTGATAAATTTCCAATTGACTTTGATAAAATTGCGACCATTCTTTTAATTGTTGGCGGACTTTATATTGCTTCGGCTGTCTTTAGTTTCTTACAACAATTTATTATGACGCGTGTTTCTCAAAGAACAGTATTTGAATTAAGACGTGATTTAAAAACTAAAATGAATACTGTGCCAATGGAATATTACGATACCCATTCAAACGGAGACGTGATGTCACGTGCAGTTAATGATATGGATAATATTTCGAACACCTTGCAACAAAGTTTAACACAATTAGTTACAAGTATTGTGTTGTTCTTTGGGGTTATGTATATGATGTTCACAATCAGCTGGCAATTAACTTTAGTTGCTTTGGCAACTGTACCACTAAGCTTGATTGTTGTTGGAATCGTAGCACCTAAATCACAAAAATTCTTTGCTAGCCAACAAAAAAGTTTAGGTCTTTTAAACAACCAAGTGGAAGAAACCTATAGCGGACATGTAGTTGTTAAAGGCTTTAACCAAGAGGGTGAAGCGATTGAAACATTTGAAGAGCAAAATGAAAAATTATTTGCTGCTTCATGGAAAGCACAATTCATTTCTGGCTTGATTTTCCCACTGATGAACTTTGTTAAAAACTTAGGCTATGTTTTTGTAGCGGTTCTTGGAGGAGTAAAAGTTGCTAATGGGAATATGACATTAGGGGATGTGCAAGCATTCTTACAATATACCAACCAATTTTCACAACCGATTACTCAAATCGCAAACTTAATGAATACAATTCAATCAACAGTCGCGTCAGCGGAACGGGTTTTTGAAGTTCTAGATGAAATGGATATGGACAATACGCCATCTGGCATTACACCAATTCCAAATTCACCTTATAAAATCAGTTTTGACCATGTTCAATTTGGCTATGGTGAAGGCAAAGAAAACTTGCTGATGACTGATTTTAACTTAGATGTTAAAGAAGGCCAAATGGTGGCAATTGTAGGCCCAACGGGTGCTGGTAAATCAACTCTAATCAATCTGCTAGAGCGTTTCTATGACGTTAAAGGTGGAAGCATTAAGTTAGATGGTACCGACACAAGAGATATGACTCGTGAAGAATTGCGTAGTCATTTCGCAATGGTACTGCAAGATACGTGGTTATTTAATGGAAGTATCTATGACAACATTAAATATGGGAATGAACGAAACGAAGCAGATGATCATATTATTGAAGCTGCCAAAGCAGCTCATGTCGATGACTTTGTGCGTAAATTACCACATGGATATGAGACTATTTTAAACGAAGACGCTAGCAATATTTCACAAGGGCAACGTCAATTAATTACAATTGCGAGAGCCTTCCTTGCAGATCCAGAAGTCTTGATTCTTGATGAAGCAACGTCAAGTGTGGATACTCGTACAGAAGTCTTGATTCAAAAAGCCATGCGTAAATTATTAAAAGGCAGAACAAGTTTTGTTGTTGCTCACCGCTTATCAACGATTCGAGATGCGGATAATATTATTGTAATGAACCATGGCTCTGTTATTGAAACAGGGACTCATGATGAATTAATGGCGAAAGATGGTTTTTATGCTGATTTATATAATAGCCAATTTTCAGAAAAAGCCGCTGTATAATAAAGAAATAGAAGCTTGTTAAACTAAGAATTCTCTTAGCTTAACAAGCTTTTTTTGTTCCTTTGCTAGTGATTAAAAAAGGATGCAACTTTTTTTTATTATGGTAAAATGAACTAGTAAATGTAAGTAGAGGGAGTGGGAGCATGTCAGATTATCAAGTTGTAACAGCAAAAGATCGTGACCAAATGATGGAATTGGCAGCGTATGCATTTAATCAGGAAGTGACTGAAAAACGAAGAGCTGTTTTTGAACGATTGTGTGAAGAGTCAATTTCTTTAGGTGCTTTTCAAGGAGATGTTTTAACGAGTCAGGTAATGGTAACACCTTTTAATGTCCATCTACATGGCAGTGTTTATCAAATGGGTGGAATTGGTTATGTAGCTAGCTATCCTGAGTATCGAGGCGGTGGGGATGTTGCAAAATTAATGAAGCTATCGCTTGAAAAAATGAAAGAAGCGGGGATGAGTTTATCTTATTTAGCTCCTTTTTCCTATGGGTTTTACCGTAAATATGGTTTTGAGCAAGTTTTCGATCGTTTGAAATTAACTTTTGAAGTGAGTGAACTCCCCTTTACTAAAGGAACAGAGGGCACGTTAAAGCGCCTTCAATGGGGAGATGCTCTAGAAACCTTAAAAGCTCTTTATGAAGAAAAAAATAAAACCGCAGTCGGCCCTTTAAAACGAAGCGACTGGTGGTGGGACTACTTGATGTTAAAACATAGCCAACGTAAAATTGGCATTTATTATAATGAAGAAGGAACAGCAACGGGTTACGTCATCTATGAAGGTACGGGTATGACCTTTACAATTCATGAATTGATTTATTTAACAAAAACGGCTTATGATCGTTTATGGCAATTTATATCTTCTCATAGTGCGAGCTTTAATGAATTTGTTTATTTTACTGGAACAGATAATAATGAAGCATATTTATTAAGCAACCCACGTATTAAACAAGAAATTGTTCCTTTTATGATGGCACGAATTGTGGAGATCGAATCGTTCTTGAAAAACTATGATTTTAAAAAAGGGCAAACAGGTACTTGTTATCTAAAAGTGAAGGATGAATCAGCATCTTGGAACGAGGGGGTTTGGAAACTTCAAGTGAGCGAAAATAAAACAAAGGTATCCTTCCTTGAAAATCCATCAAAGACTGAATTAGAGTGTGTTTTATCTGCAGATATTCAAACGTGGACGCAAATTTTTATGAACTACCAACCCATTCATCATTTAGCGTTTTATGAGCGTATTTCTGGAAATACAACTGAACTTGAACAATTAGCCGATCTATTGAAGACTGGAACTCCAGTTTTAGCCGATTATTTTTAAATAAAAAGCATTGCGAAATTTTCGCAATGCTTTTTTACTATAGAAGATTTAATACTTTTTCATAGGCTGTGATTTCACCTTTTAAGGTTTCGATTTTCAGTTCATTTTCGATGTAGTTAATGGCGTCTGCCAAATTTTCTGTGCGGTGTGTTGTTAACCGATCGACTTCTTTTTTTGCTTCGACTAGATAATGGTTGACTTGTTCTTTAGTTGTATTTGACATCTTAAATTCCTCCTCAAATTTCTCTAGTTACTTCTAATCTCATCCTACCTTTAATGGTTAAAATATGCAAAAGATATGAATTGAACACGAAACTTACAAAAAAGAAGTTTATTACTTGAAGTAATTAAAAAAGTATGGTTAAATAGATTTAACTAGTAAAGTGAGATTGGAAAGGATGATAAACTATGACAAACATTCACCCAGCAGCCCATATTGGAATGGTGGCCTTAAAAGTTGAAAACTTGCCATTAATGAGCGAATTCTACCAAGAAATAATTGGATTAGATGTAAAAAAACAAACAGAGACAGAAATACAGCTTGGCAATCAAGAGGATAACAAAATTTTATTAAGTCTGCAAAAAGTAGCCCCACAAAAGAAAAATCACTCAACAACTGGCTTATACCACATTGCCTTTTTACTTCCAGAACGAAAAAATCTAGGGGATAGCTTATACCATCTATTAAAGGCTAAGTATCCATTAGCCGGTGCAAGTGATCATGGGTATAGCGAAGCAATTTATTTAACAGATCCTGAAGGAAATGGGATTGAAATTTATCGCGATAAACCAAAAGAAGTTTGGACGATTGAATCAGATGGTCGGATTGAGGGCATCACGATTGAAATGGATGCAGAAGGTGTTTTAGGAGAAGCAACAGGAAGTTTTAGGGGGATGCCATCTGGAACGACGGTTGGTCATGTTCATTTGACTGTAGCAGATTTAGCGAAAACAGAAGAATTCTATGTTGGCTTAATTGGCATGAGCTTAAAATCAACTTTGCAAAATTCTGCTAAATTTATTGCCGCGGGGGACTATCATCACCATATAGGAACCAACATCTGGTCAGGTCGTCATTTACCACCATTGCCAGAAGATATGCGAGGATTAAATTATTTTACCATCGAGGTACCATCAGCAGAAGATACCCAAGCAATCGCGTTGCGATTAAATGACGCAGAGTATCCTTTTGAGTGGAGAGAAAATGATACGACACTTGCTGTGACGGATCCAAATGGAATTCATCTTTTAGTGAAAGTTGAAAAATAACTAATAGCAAGTACCTCAAAGTTGATTTTTAATGACTTGAGGTACTTTTTTTAGTCATAAAAAACAAATGAACCGATTGACGCTAAACAACGTTCAATCGGTTCATTTGTTTTTACAGACAATCGCAATCCTATTTAATCCAATTAGTTATCTGGCATTTCTATTTTGGCAGTACCATTGCCTTGTTCAGTCACGTTGACTTTTTTTCCATCTATTTCTTTTACAGTCGTTTTAGCCTGTTCATCTGCCTCTTTCTTGCCACAACCTGCTAAAAAGCTTGTTGAAATAAATAAAGACGCGAGTGCAACAACGATTAGTTTTAATTTTTTTGATTTCATAAAAAGAATTCCTTTCATCAGTTATTGGTATTCTAGAATATAATTATTTCATAGGCGCTAATTGTACCTTTTTACCATTAATTTCTGAAGTAGCCGTTGGTGTTAGTTCCTTTTTATCGTTCTCTTTTTTCCCACAGCCAGTCATTAACCCTAAAGAGATAAAAGCCATTGTTAAACAAGTAATGATCATTTTTAATTTTTTTGATTTCATAAAATTGCTCCTTTCTTGAATTAAGTCAAGTATAGAAGAGAATTGTCAAAAAATGTATGGAATTCATCTGTATCTTATCTGAAGTTTTTATGAAGCCCTTTTCCAAGAGGGAAGTTGTATGCTATTGTACTATTAAAGATTGCAACGAAAGTAGGAAAAGTTATTGTGAATAAAACAATTTTAGTCGTAGAAGATGATCTAAATACAAATGAAGTGATTTCAATTTTTTTAAGAGAAAAAGGATACACAGTGGAATCTTTTGATAATGGTGAAAAAGCCTATGAGTTTATTTCAATGAATACAGCCATCGATTTAATTATTGTGGATATCATGCTTCCTGGAATGGATGGAATTGAATTGTTAACGAAAGTTCGCTCCTTTTCTCAAGTACCAATCATTGTTTTAACAGCAATGGTAGATGAGCAAACCCAACTAGTAAGCTTTAGTAAACTTGCAGATGATTTTGTTGAAAAACCATTCTCACCGTTACTATTAGTGAAGCGAGTTGAGGCGGTTTTAAGAAGAAGCAATCCAATCAAGCAAACAAAAACATTCATTGGAGACTATACGATTGAGTTGGATAACTTAAAGGTATTACATGAAGGGAAAGAAGCCTATTTGACCGTCAAGGAAGCCGAAATTTTACATTATTTAATTGAAAACCGTGGCAATATTGTCACACGAAAAAAATTGATTGAAAGCGTCTGGGAGTACGATTATGATGTAAATGATCGTTCATTAGACACACATATCAAAAACTTACGAAAAAAAATTGGGCAACAAAACATAATTACCTGTAAAGGTCTTGGCTACAAATTAGGTCAATGAGGAGAAAAACAATCTTTCATTTAATGGAAGATTGCTTTTTTTTTGAAAAATACAGATTAAATACAGATAAGTTACATAATGGCTTCACGAGGCTTTGGTATGATTTGACTAGTAAAGAAATGAGGGAAAACAATGATAAAGAAGAAAAAGAAAAAATTAATAATCGCACTAACCGTAGCAGGAATGATCGTTGCAGGTACATCGATTTATGTAGTATCTAATCAGAAACAACAAGCAAGCAATTTAGTTCAAGATGCGCCTCAAGTAAACAAAGTCAGTGATTTGATGTCTAGTAGCACGTCAAAAGGCGAATCTTATTTGACTGGTAAAGTAGCGCCTAATGCAACAAGTAAACTAAATGCAGATTCTGCAAAAGGAAAAATTAATGAAGTATTTGTAAAAGTAGGAGACAAAGTAACAAAAGGTCAAAAACTTTTTTCTTATACCAACCCTGATGGTCAAATTGCGATGGAAGAAGCCGAGACTGATCGAACAAAACTCCAAAATAAACTCAATCAATTAAACGAATCAATTGCAACAAAACGAACACAATTGACTAAAAAAACGGATGAACTAACAGCATTAACGAATAAAGTCAACAATGCGACTACAGAAGAAAAAGAATCTTTAAATCAAGAGAAAAAAAGTTTAGAAGAAACAGTTGAGTTAGGGAAAAATGAGATTGAAACAGCTAAAAGCGAATTAAGTGATGCTAAATTAGACTTACAAAAAGCAGAACGCACACAGCAACTAACAAATGAAAAATATGGACGTTCAGAAGTAGTATCAGACGTAGATGGCATTATTCAAAAAATAGACGATACTCAGATTAACAGCACTGTCAGTGCGGGTTCACAGCCAGAAAGTTTTATGGAAATTATGGATACTTCCGTTTTAAGAGTTCTTGGGAAAGTAGATGAATTTCAAAAAGGAGAAATTGCAGTTGACCAACCTGTCAAATTAATTGATCGAAAAGATCAAAGTAAAACATGGCGTGGAAAAATTGCTAGAGTTGATGCAACGGCAACAGACGAAAAAGAGGAAAGTACGATTTCTAAATATCCCTTTGAAGTCGTGATGGAAAATGGAGAAGAGATGCCTAATATTGGCAACCATGTCTATATTCAACCTGAAAAAGAAGAAAATGCGAAAGTCAGTCTTCCTACAGATTATATTATGAATGAAAAGGACAAAAAATTTGTTTGGAAAGTGATCAAAGGTCAAGTTCTTAAACAAGAAGTAACCCTAGGAAAATCAAATGAAGAAGCCAAGACGATTGAAGTTAACGCGGGATTAACAAAAGAAGATACAATTGTTTTTCCAACAAAACTTATTAAAGAAGGAATGAAGGTGCCAATTCATGATTAGCTTGAAAAACATTTATAAATCTTATTGGCAAGGAGAAGAAGAAATAGCGATTTTAAAAAACATCAATTTAGAAATAGAAAAAGGGGATTACATTTCAATTATGGGACCTTCTGGCTCTGGGAAATCGACCTTAATGAACATCATTGGTTGTTTAGATAAACCAACTTCTGGAGACTACCACATCTATGATACAGATATTTTAAACTTAAACGAGCGCCAACTATCTGACTTACGAAATCAATCCATAGGATTTGTCTTTCAAAATTTCAATTTAATGCCACGTTTGTCCGTTCAAAAAAATGTAGAACTGCCCTTGATTTATTCAAAAATAACAAAATATGAGCGTTCAAGAAGAGCCGTTAGTGCCCTTGATAAGGTTGGATTATCTCAACGGTTAAGCTTTCGACCACCTGCTCTTTCAGGGGGACAAAAACAACGTGTTGCGATTGCAAGAGCATTAGTAACGAATTCTGATTTTATTTTAGCGGATGAACCAACAGGAGCGTTGGATACAAAAACAAGTACGGAAATTATGGCGCTTTTTGATGAATTTAATCACCTAGGTAAAACGATTATTATTATTACTCATGAAGCTGAAATTGCCGATTATACAAATCGAAAAATTGTGATTCGTGATGGTGAAATTATTTCAGATGAACGAAAGGAGGCATTAGATGAGTGAAAATATTTTGCTTTCATTAGAGTCGATTTGGGCCCATAAATTACGATCGATTTTAACGATGATTGGTGTGATTATTGGAATTGGTTCCATTGTTGCTATTTTTAGTATTGTTGAAGGAAATACAGAAAACACTAAAAAAAGTATGTTAGGTGGAGAAAACAATAGTATTTCGTTACAATACGCAACAAAGGAGACGCTAAGTGGACAATATGGTAACGATAATGGAAAGAAGCCGGACTATCTAAAGCCGCTTACTTCGCAGCAAATTAAACAAGTTCAAACGGTTGCTGGTGTTAAGGACGCAACGGTAAGCTATGAAGCTGAAACCGATGTGAGCCTTAAAAATAACTCTGTTACGAGTAAAATTTTAGGCATTACAGAGAACTATTTTAATTACGAAGGGTATTCTTTGCTAGAAGGCAGACTGTTAAATCAAAGCGATTATGCTCTTTCAGAACAAGTAGCAGTAGTAGATCAGTCACTTTATAAACAGTTATTTCCAAAAGAAGATGGCATTGGTAAGTTGATTGAAATTAAAGGGCTACCCTACCGACTTGTAGGTGTCGTAAAACCCAAAGAAGATCAACAAACGGGAATGTTTTCATTTGATAAAAAAACAGATCGAGCGTTTGTGAGCATTAACAACTGGTCTAAGTTCATGGGCACTCTTAATCCAGAGCCTAAAGTAACAGTTCAAACAGAAAAATCAGATGATTTACAGCCAGTTGCTAATCGTGTGGCCGATACGTTAAATAAAATGATTCCTAAATCCGATTATTTATTTGGTATTCAAAATTCAAAGGAAATGGAAAAAAGTATGGAAGAGTATGCACGTTCTCAATTCCAATTATTAGGTGGCCTTGCGAGTATTTCTTTAATTGTAGGGGGAATTGGCGTGATGAATATTATGCTCGTTTCCGTAACTGAGCGAACGCGTGAAATAGGAATCAAAAAAGCACTAGGAGCAAGGCGAGAAACAATCTTAACCCAATTTCTGATGGAGTCTATTGTATTGACTTTATTGGGTGGTATTTTAGGAATTACCCTTGGTTTAGCTGGAGGAAAACTAGCAACAAGCTTATTGGGCTATCCTTATTATATCTCGCTAATTGCCATTCTAGGAAGTGTCTTATTTTCAATTGCTATTGGATTGATTTTTGGATTATTGCCAGCCATGAAGGCCTCTCGTCTAGATCCAATTGAGGCATTACGATACGAATAAATCTAAATACGGTTGCGTCATTTGATAAAACCGTTATACTAAAAGAAAATGGAAAGCAGGAGGATGGTAGATTTTGAAAATCAGAACAAAAAATTTTCTTTATACTTCAGGAATCATCATCCTTATTGTGACGATTGCTTTTAGTATTCTGTATCTTTTGATGCCTAATTATTATCAAATGAAGAAGGAAAGAGAACTTAAAGTCGCAATAAAACTTGTCGTTACAAAAATAGAAGAACAGCCAACTTCATTAGATTCCTTTCAAATTTTGTCACAAGAATCCTTTTATAGCGGATTGACCTTTATTTTGAAGGATCCTAATGGGAAGATCATTTACCCAAATACGCTACAATTATCTGATGCAGCCAATCTACAGCAAACTAATGAAGTGCAGCAGGTTGAAGGAGCAGCGATTTTATTTTCAGATTTAGAAGAAATTGCCACGTATAGTCAAACGGCAAAAGTAAATAATGATTTACAGTATTTGACCTATAATGAAGCGTTTAAAGACAATCAGCAAAGAAAGTATGTGTTAACGGTCATTTATCCGTTACAACCCATTAATGAGGCTCAAGAAGTTCTTCTTGACATCTATCCGTTAGTCTTGCTGATTTGTTTTGTAATTGGGGCCTTTGGTGCCTATTTATATTCCTATTTCTCAACAAAAAGAATTACTAAAATTTCTGAAACTACTAGACAAATGACGTTTTCTAATGAAATTCTAGCGAATGATATCAAGGGCGTTGATGAAATCAGTGAATTGTCTAAAGATATTCACTATTTGCATGCGAGCTTGGTAACTACAAATGAACAATTAAATCAGGATTTACTAATTATTTCAAAACTTGAAAATTCAAAAACCGAGTTTATGCAGATGGCTTCTCACGAACTAAAAACCCCATTGACTGCACTTTCAGGGATTGTTGAAGGAATGGTGCATAAAGTAGGACCGTACCAAGATCGAGATAACTATTTAGAAGTGTGCCAAATGCTATTAAAGGAGCAAGCAGACTTAATTAATGATATTCTTTATATTTCAAAATTAGATAAAATAGAAGAACAAAAAAAGACAACTTTCCAATTAAATGAATTAATTGAAGCGGAGCTCCCTAAATTTGAATCGTTTGTTATTAAGCAAGATTATCACTTGGAGATTGCATTAGAGCCAGTCAAAGTCAAAGCAAATCCAGCAGAAGTCCAAAGAGTCATTTCTAATTTAATCAGTAATGCAATGAAGTATACAAAAGCAGGCGGACGGATTAGTCTTACGGTAACTAAGGGGGAATTCCAAATTAAAAACGAATGCGAACCTTTAAAAGAACAAGAATTAGACCAAATTTTTGAAGCCTTTTACCGACCTGATTTTGCTAGAAATAGAAAAGATGGTGGGACAGGACTAGGGTTATTTATTGTCAGTCAACTTTTGAAAAAAAATCAATTAGGTTATGAATTTGTCCCGCTGGAAAAGGGTCAAGGAATGGTGTTTAAACTATTTTTTTGACGGTGAAGAACGAATCTAGTATTTTAATAAAAGTATTTCTTGTTGCATTTGAAGGATGAATGCAACAAGAAATGCTTTTTTATCATGGTTACAATAGGTTTTACCGATTCTAAGCTCGATAAGAATTAACTGCTGACGGTATACTTCATTCACTAGTCAATGAAACACGTTTCTTTAATTATCAATACTTTATTCCTCATCCTTATAGTATAATTATTTTAGAATTAATAAGTGACAACAACAAGTAAGATTAGTAGGACTAATAAGGTACAAACCAACAGGTTTTAGCGTAACGTAAAATTTTTAACAGAGAAAGAAGGACACAACATGTATCCTAAAACACGAGCAATGATTCATTCTTTAATGGAAGATAAAACCATTCCAGGTGCAAACTATCAATTTATCACAAAAAAAGGCAATAAAAGTTATTCAGAAGGATTGGCTGCTGTTTTTCCAAAGAGTGAACCAATTAAAAGCGACTTGCTTTATGATGTAGCCTCTTTAACGAAAGTCATGATGACAACGACCGTGATTTTACAATTGTGGGAAACAGGACAATTAAAATTAACGGATCCTGTTAAGGTCTATCTGCCGACCTTTAGTGAACCAAAAGTTACGATTCAACACCTATTGACTCATACATCAGCTTTACAAGGCTTTATTCCAAATCGAGATCAATTAAATCAAGGGGAATTAAGAGAAGCATTGTTGCATTTACCAATTGGGGAAGGCTTTGAAAAAGAGGCAGTCTATACGGATTCTGGAATGATTTTACTCGGGTTTATTATTGAAGCTATTTTAAAAGATGATTTAGTCGCTATTTTCAATCAGAGAATTATCCAACCGTTAGATTTAAAAAATACCACCTTTAGCCCTCGTGATCCAATGCTGTGTGCCCCAACTGAAAATCATCAGACACGAGGCTTAATCCGAGGAGTAGTCCATGATCCGAAAGCCTTAGTGCTAGGTGAACATTGTGGTAGCGCCGGCCTTTTTTCAAATTTACAAGACGTGAGTCGCTTTAGTCAAATGCTGTTAAATCGTGGAACGATAGATGGGGTTGAAATTTTAAAAAAAGAAACCGTAACAGCTTTAATTCAGGATTGGACGCCTTCTGGCACCTTGCATCGTTCGTTAGGCTGGGATTTGTTTAGTTCCATTGATGGTACGGATAAAACCCGCTACTTATTTCATTCCGGATTTACAGGAACCTTTATTTTATTAGATTTAGCAGCGGAAGAAGGCTTCGTCTTTTTATCTAACCGTGTCCATCCAATTAATGACAATCCTCACTATTTGAAACGTCGAAATGAAGTCTTACAAGCCTACTTCCATGAAAAAGAAGCAAGATAATCAAAAAGACTAGTCAAATTATTAAAAAAAACTTACAAAATGACTAATTTTCATAAAATCGTTTTCAACTATGGTAAACTAAAGAATGTAAAAAGTAGAGGAGGAACAAACACGTGAATGAACCATTATTTTTAGAAGCCGTTTTACAAGAGAAAATCTGGGGTGGAACAAAGTTAAAAGACGTTTTTGGATATTCTTTGCAAAGTGATAAAGTTGGAGAATGCTGGGCGATCAGTGCACATCCCAATGGCCCAAGTATTGTTAAAAATGGCCCCTACAAAGGACTGACCTTAGCGGAGGTTTGGAGCCAACATCGCGATCTTTTTGGAAATGCTAAAGGAGACGTTTTTCCTTTATTAACTAAAATTTTAGATGCCAATGATGATTTATCTGTTCAAGTTCATCCAGACGATGCGTATGGGTTAAAGCATGAAGGTGAACTAGGTAAGACAGAATGCTGGTATGTAATTGACGCAGACGAAGGCTCTGAAATCATTTATGGGCATCATGCTAAAAGTAAAGAAGAATTGGAACAGATGATTGAGTCTGGACAATGGGATCAATTATTACGTCGTATTAAAGTCAATAAAGGCGATTTTTTCCATGTACCAAGTGGGACGATTCATGCAATTGGAGCAGGGATTATGATACTTGAAACCCAACAAAGCAGTGATACCACTTACCGTGTCTATGATTATGATCGCAAAGACGATCAAGGAAATTTACGGGAATTGCATATTCAACAATCCATTGATGTAACGACGATTCCTCATATTGATCCAGTCTTGCATATTGAGACAAAAAATCATGAAAATGTTGAAGTAACGACTTATGTTGAATCGGATTTCTTCGATGTGTATGAGTGGGATATTACTGGAAAAGCTGATTTTACAGCAACTGCACCCTATACATTAGTGAGTGTTTTAGCAGGAGAAGGAAAGCTATCTTTAGTAGACGGTTCAAGTTATCCCTTAACAAAAGGGGTTCATTTTATTTTACCAAATGGCATCAAACAGTGGAGTATTGATGGAAAATTACAAATAATTGCTTCAACTCCTGGAAACGAAAATCGTTAAATCGAACGGTTAAGTGAGTTAAAGAGTAAGTAGAAAAGTATTTCTACTTACTCTTTTTTTGTATAAATAAAAAATTAATAATTAGGTACCTAAATAGTTTGCTTTTTTATGTAAGAGGGTGTATGATGTTAATTGTTAGGTACCTATTTAAAAATAAAAAAACTAATTGAGGTGTAAAATATGAGTGAATTAACCAAGACACTATTTAAAAATTTTGAACAATTAATGAGACAAAACCACAGAATGATGGGGTTTATGAGTATGAATCGGGGAGGTAAACATTTTTCAAGTCAACAAAGAGTTCTAGGAATATTAAAGAAACATAACGGTGAAATGACGACTAGCCAATTAGCAGAAGAACTAGATATCCGTCCATCTTCTGTTTCTGAACTGATTAAAAAATTAGAAAAATCAGGTTTTGTTACTCGTAAAAAAGATGAAAAAGATAAACGCGTGACATTGATTCATCTTACTGAGTCAGGTATAACAGCAAGCGAAGAAAAATCAGATAAAATCGGTGATTTTAGCGAGATTTTTTTCAATAGCTTAGATGAAGAAGAACAAGCAGAATTGAATCGATTACTAGAAAAATTATTAACCAATTCTAAAGATCAACGAGAAGAATGGTTTGAACACATGCAACAAATAAGAAGAAGACCTGATTTTGGAGGACGAGAAAGAGGCAGACATCCAGGTCATCCTTTTTCAGACTTTGAAAATCATCCTGATGGAATGGATCGTGTTGATTTCTTTCATCATCCGTCTGAATTTAAAAACGAAGAAGAACACAACGAATTTATGACTAAATTTTTTGGAGGAAAAGAGCAATGAGAGAAGTACCAGAAAGTGAAGAAGAAATGATTGTCACAAAGGGCGAACATTATTCATGGAAAGCATTCTTTAAATTAATTCGCAATACACAGCCTAGAAAAAGTCTGCTGGTTTTTGGATTGATTTTAAGCACGATTACAACCTTAGCGGGATTAGCAGTTCCATTATTAACTAAAAACTTAATAGATGGCTTTAGTATGGCTAGCATTTCGGTAGGACTGATTGCCTTAATTATCGGAGCCTTCATTTTTCAAGCCTTAATCAGTAGCATAGGCTCATTTATGTTAGGTTACGTTGGGGAAGAAATCGTAGCAAAATTAAGAAAACAAGTTTGGAATAAATTAATCACCTTAAAAGTTCAGTATTATGAAAATACCAAAACGGGGGAAACGGTAAGCCGATTGATTAACGATACAACGACCGTAAAAATGTTAGTAGCAGATCAATTTCCAAGTTTTATTACAAGTATCATCTCAATGGTGGGTGCCTTAATTATCTTAACGATTATGGATTGGCGTATGATGCTGATGATTTTTATTTCGGTACCCATTGTAATGCTAGTTCTAATGCCAGTAGGTCGCATGATGCATAAAATTGCCAAAAAACTGCAAAAAGAAACCGCTGATTTTACTGGAATTACAAGTCAAACGTTATCTGAAATTCGTTTAGTAAAAGCTTCAAATGGAGAAACGGTTGAAAAAGAACACGGTGAAGACGGAATAAAAAAATTATTTAATATCGGAGTCTCAGAAGCTAAAGTTCAATCAGTGATTGGCCCAATTATGATTTTAGTGATGATGAGTATTTTTGTAGGGATTTTAACTTACGGAGCATTAAGAGTAGCAGATGGAAGCTTATCGAATGGAACCTTGATTGCCTTTTTACTTTATTTAGTTCAAATTATCGCTCCAGCTGCTCAATTTGCACAATTTTTCTCACAACTACAAAAAACAAAAGGCTCAACAGAACGTCTTTCAGAAATTTTAGCAATGGAAGCAGAAGATTTTACTGTTGGCGAAGCTGTCGATGTGACGGGGAAAGAACTTAAAGTAGAGGCTGTTTCGTTTGCTTATGATGAGGCACACCCTATTTTAAAAAATATTTCCTTTGTAGCAAAACCGAACACAGTAGTGGCCTTTGCAGGTCCAAGTGGTGGAGGGAAATCAACAATTTTTTCTTTATTAGAACGTTTCTATGAGCCACAAGCGGGTGAAATGTCAATTGGAAACCATAACTTGAAAGAAGTGTCGTTGTATTCGTGGCGCTCTCAAATTGGCTATGTGGCGCAAGAAAGTGCCATTCTATCCGGAACAATACGGGATAACTTAGGCTATGGCATCAACAAAGCATTTTCTGACGAAGAATTATGGCACGTATTGGAACTCGCTTATGCTCGTCAATTCGTTTCAGAAATGCCACATGGATTAGACACAGAAGTTGGCGAACGAGGGGTTAAGCTATCTGGTGGGCAACGTCAGCGACTAGCTATTGCAAGAGCCTTTTTACGTGATCCTAAGATTTTGATGTTAGATGAAGCAACAGCTAGTTTAGATAGCCAATCAGAAGAAATGGTACAAAAAGCGTTGACGAACTTAATGAATGGAAGAACGACCTTGATTATTGCTCACCGCCTTTCAACAATTGTTCATGCAGATAAGATTTTATTTATTGAGCATGGCGAGGTAACTGGTGAAGGCACACATCAAGAATTAGTTGAAACACATGAGTTGTACCATCGTTATGTAAAAGAACAATTTAAACAATAAATAACTGACTGCAAAGAGGTGTATTATGGGAAATATTCAAGTATTTGAAAAAATAGCTCCAAACTATGAAAATGACGAGCGAAGAAAAATAGCTAAAATAATTGCGGATGCTATTCGTCAACAACACCCTCAAGGAAACCAACAAACAGCAATTGATTATGGCTGTGGAACGGGACTTGTAGGTATGGAATTGTTGAGTGATTTTAAATCCATTCAATTTGTGGATGCTTCAAAAAATATGGTTGAAATAGTGGTACAAAAAATCAACAATCAACAAGTCTCAAATGCAACAACCCTCTGCTTAGATATTGAACTAAATCCCTCAGTTAAGTTACATGGAGACTGTATATTTTTAGTTCAAGTCTTACTCCATGTCCCAACGATTGAATCCTTGCTTTCGAATTTGTATCAATCCCTTAATAGAAACGGGCAGTTATTAATCATTGATTTTGATTACAATGAAGCAGTAGTTTCCGATAACGTTCATTCAGGGTTTAAACAGCAAGAATTGATTCAAACAATGAAAAAAATCGGTTTTACAGATGTAAAAGCAACAACCTTTTATCATGGAAGTCAGTTATTTATGAACCAAGACGCATCATTATTTATGCTAGAGGCGACTAAGAATTAATCAAAAAAGCATCTTACAAGTTTATGTAAGATGCTTTTTTTTAATCAGCCAATTCAATTTCTGGATAGCGATTTTTCATTGCTGCTTTTAACACACGATCCGTTAAAACTGTATTTTTTACCAGTAACGGTCCATGGAAATAAGAACAATAGGTTTGCTTATAAATTGCACCCTCAGTTTGATCTTTGCCATTGTTTCCCTTGCCTTTTTGGACAATCCCTAACGGTTTTTCGTCTTTACCAAGGAAGGTCATCCCATTATGATTTTCAAACCCAACATAGGTTTCACCAAATTCTTCATTTTTAATGACAATGTCCCCAATAAAGCGACTGTTGTCTTGACTCAATGTGTAGTGATCTAAGGCACCAATTCCATCGATTTTATTGCCACTGGCATCCATATAGTAATGACCAAGTAGTTGATAGCCACCACAAATGGCAACCGTAACGCCGTCATTTTCGATATATTGAGTTAAGGCTTCTTTTTTATCTTGAATGTCTTTTGAAACAATGAGTTGTTCATAATCTTGACCGCCACCAAAAAAGACGATGTCATATTTAGCTGGATCAAACGCTTCTTTTAAGCTGATCACTTCAATATCTAGTTGAATGCCTTTTTGTTTTGCCCGATGATTTAACATCAAGAGATTGCCATTATCTCCATAGGTGTTTAAAAGATTTCCATAGAGATGGCAGACTTTTAAGTTGTACATCTTACATCCCTTCCTTTACATGCCCTTGGTTGGCTAATTCTTTGCGTAATTGTAAAACAGCAGTGTACGTTGCTAAAACATAAATACGTTTAGTCGGTGCATTTTTAAAGTCTTTAATCACGTCTTGTAAGTTAGGAATAACTTTTAATTCTTCTTTTGGAACACCAGCAACTTCTAAACGAATCGCAATGTCTTCAACACGTTCCCCACTAGCTGTTACTTGTTGAATGTTCATTTCTTGAATTTTTTCATAATTGGCATCCCAAATCCAACTAATATCAATCCCATCTGCATAATTTGCATTGAGTACTGAAACCAGTGAAAAAGGTTCTGGATCTAGCGCAATCATTTCTAAAATTTGATTCAAGCCAACAGGATTTTTAACTAAATTGATAATGATTTCTTTGTCGCCAATGTGGATACTTTCTTGACGGCCAAAAACTTTTTCCGATAGCTGGAAGCCTTTGCGAATATCTGTTGGAGAAACATCGAAAATACGACCAATTGAGTAAGCTGATAACGCATTGTAGACATTATATAAGCCACCCACATTGATTTTAAATGATTCGCCATCAATTTTAAATTCAGAAGACTCATGATCTGTATGAACCATTTCAGTTAAGCGATAAGTCAATTCAGGACGTTTAAAATCACAATTAGGACAATAATATTTTCCTAAATTGCTATAAGTAATAAATTTATAATGTAAAATATTTTGACAATGAGGACAAAGGACGCCATCTGTATTGAAATGAGCCATTTCTTCACCATCAGGCAAATGGTCAAAGCCAAAATAAACTCGAGGATTGACTGTTTCTACCGAATTAAAAATAGGGGCATCGCCATTGCTGACAATGGTTGCATCTGGTGCAAGAGCTGCGCCATCCGTCATCATCCGGTAAATCGTATAAATTTCTCCAAAGCGATCCATTTGATCACGAAAAACATTCGTAAAGAGAATCGCCTTTGGTTTAATGTATTTGGTTACATGAACTAAACTTCCTTCATCAACTTCTAAAACGGCAATTTTTTTATGTGTTGTTTTTTTAAAAGAGTGATGGGTTAGAAACGTTGAAATAATCCCCTGTTGCATATTTGCACCAGTCGGGTTTGTAATAATATCTGGATATTTTTGTTTTAGAACTTGATAAGTAAGAGCGGTTGTTAACGTCTTACCGTTTGTTCCAGTAACGATCACAACTTCAAAATCTTTCGCTAATGCGCCAAGAACCGTTGGATCTAATTTTTTTGTAATCACGCCAGGTAGACTGCTACCACCTTTAAAAAAGGTATGGAGTCCCCATCTTGTTGTTTTCCCCACCGTAATGGCAAAGTTGCTTCGTATACTCACACTTGTTCCCTCCAAAAATACTTCATAATAGTCTAACATATCATAGCATAGTTTTTTTGAATTTTTATTAAAAAAACTCAACATCCTCATGAGAAACTTAAAATTTAAACAAAAATAAATAGTTTCTAGGAGTTACGTATTTATTTTTACCAAGAATAATAGTAAAAATAAGGAGTGTATTTTTTATAAAAATGAGTTAAAATAACAAGGTACGTTATTTGGATGATTATATAGAAAAAAGGGACCAGGACTATATTGGAAGAGATAATGATAAGCATCAAGTGTTTTAATCGAGAAAGTGTGTTATTAAAAGATGCCAGGGGTGGAGTAACTCTTTTAAAAGAAAGTGAACTAATTAAGGAAATTAATCAATATGTTACAACAAATATTAGTGAATTTAGCCATGAACAAATTATTGACATTAGCAATCCAGAAACCGTCGCTGATTTAAAACAACAAGTTATCATTGAAGTACGCGGTGAAAATAGTTTGCTTCAAAATCAACAAGAAATTATCGCAGTTCTAACAAATTACCACCATCATTTTGAAAAAAATAATCCTTACATGCAAGTCTATCAAGCTTATCTAGTGACTGAATCACATCGCATTCGCTTATGTTTGAATTTTTTCTTAAAATTTATTTATCAATACGAACAATTCAGCAAAATCGAAATCCGAGACGCCTTAATGAAGCAAGGAGTCGATGCAACAGGGAGTATTTTAGCCAATTGGAAAAAAATTGAAATTCAACGTCTTAGTCAAAATTTAACAGCTAGAATTTCACCAGAAAAGTTATCAAAAACGGCTATGAAACAGATTCCAAACGCAACCCAACTCATTGAAACAGCGAATCCGTTGATTCAAAAAATCGTTGGAAAGATAGATTTGCTACGCCAACAGATTTTAACGATGGATACTCAGCTTGCAACAACCTATGAGTTAGATGAAGCGTTGGAGAAACAATTGCAAAACAAGCACGTAGAGTTAACAAAGCTATCTGAAAATCTAGATTCTTTCACAATCAAAAAAGAGAAGTTAGAAAATCACTACACCACAATTGCTACAAAAATAAATCAATTAGAGCCACAAATTCAAAAAATTCAAGCCACAAGCATAAGCTTGCAAAACCAACTGAACCAAACAAACAATGATGATCTTGAAAAACTCAACAGACAACATGGCCAACTTGAATTGTATAGCGCAACCTTAGAAAGTAAGGAACAAGAACAACAAAGCATTTTGGAAAAAGTTAATCAAATCCAACAACTTAACGAGCGTGGAGAAGAACTAGTAGCTAAACTTGAACATAAAGTAGAAGCACAAACGAGACAAAAAGCAAACGCAATTGTTTTTTTAGAAGAACAACAAAAATTAATGGAAAATTTAGCTTTAATAGAGCAAAAATTGGTGAATAAAACTGAAACCTTTGAGTATGAAAAAAAAGAATTGACGCTTTTTATTCAACAGTTAAAGTATGAAAACAAATTGTTAAAAGAACAGTTGCAACAACCAACTACAAGCAGTCAACCTCCCATTGAATCGGCTGAGCCCCTTGTTCATAAAAGTCTCCCTAAAGAAGTTAAATTTATAGAAGTTAAACAAGACCATCAAGCTAGCTTAGACTTAACCAATGATCAAAATGAGGTACAAAAAACGACCATCTTAAAGGAGACCATTTCTGCAGATAGAGAAATTTACGTTAGTCGAAGCAGAAAAACGACTAATGCAAAAAAACAAACAAAACCCAAATTAACTTTGAAAGAATACAATGATATTTATCAAAAAGTTCGTTATTTAGAACATACATGGATGATTTATTTAGATTACTTAGTAAAACTTGAATCTGATCCAGAGGAGTTTCATTTAAAACAGTTAACACCATCAGAACACCGTTTGAAAAGAAGAATCAATCGTCATTTAATCGAAGCGTTTATTCAATCTAACCAACTTACTACAATGAAAGAAGAAATTGAACAACGGAAGCGAAATTTCTTTAAAAATCCGAAAATTAACTTAACAGCTAAGGAATACCGTGAACTTCTTCAAATAGTGGAAAACTATGAAGTGATGGACTACTTAAATCAAGTCTTAAGAAGAATTTATGAAGTAGCAGATTAATCAGTTAGTTGTCTAAAAAAACCTTTAAACAGTTTCAATGTGTTTAAAGGTTTTTCGTTTTGAGGCCATTTGATCAAGCTTTTATAAATAAAAGATGAAATCTTCACCATTTTACAGTATAATGCTAGATGGATTCCTATAGAAAGAAAAGGGTGGAAAAAGAGCATGGCACAACTTTTTTTTAAGTATGGCGCAATGAACAGTGGCAAGACGATTGAGATTTTAAAAGTAGCGCATAACTATGAAGAACAAAATAAACCAGTTGTCATTATGACTAGCGGAATAGATGATCGAGATGAAGTTGGCATCGTTTCAAGCCGAATTGGCCTTCGTAGAGAAGCTATCCCTATCTTTGACAATACAAACATTCTAAACGAAATTGAAACAATTGGTTTTAAACCAGCCTGCGTGCTGATTGATGAATCTCAATTTTTAACCAAAAAACACGTCCATGAGCTTGCGAATATTGTCGATCAATTAGATATTCCAGTCATGGCATTTGGCTTGAAAAATGATTTTAGAAATGAACTGTTTGAAGGCTCACAATATCTATTGATTTACGCAGATAAAATCGAAGAAATGAAAACGATTTGTTGGTATTGTCATAAAAAAGCCATTATGAACATGAGAATGGTTGATGGAAAACCTATTTACACTGGCGAACAGATTCAAATTGGCGGGAACGAATCTTATTTTCCCGTTTGTCGAAAGCATTATCACCACCCACCAATCAATTAAAGAAAACCTAAAAGGAGTGTTTCCACACAATGTTTGATAAATTACAAGGCGTTGAAGGTCGCTATGAAGAACTTGGCGAATTATTAAGCGATCCAGAAGTTATTAGTGATACAAAACGCTTAATGGCATTAACAAAAGAAGAATCACAATTACGCGAAACCGTTGAAGTTTATCGTCGTTATAAAGTAGTTGTAAATGATATTGCCGATACAGAAGAAATGCTAGGAGAAAATCTAGATTCAGATATGGCTGAAATGGCCAAAGAAGAATTGTCTGATTTAAAAAAAGAAAAAGAACAAATTGAAGAAAAAATCAAAATTTTACTATTACCAAAAGACGAAAATGACGATAAAAATATTATCATGGAAATTCGTGGTGCAGCTGGTGGCGATGAAGCAGCCCTATTTGCTGGAGATTTGTTTGGCATGTACCAAAAATATGCAGAAGGTCAAGGCTGGAAAACAGAAGTCTTAGAAGCCAACATTACAGGAATTGGCGGTTACAAAGAGATTATTTTCATGATTTCTGGAAACAACGTCTTTTCAAAATTAAAATACGAAAGTGGCGCTCATCGTGTTCAACGTGTTCCTTCAACAGAATCACAAGGTCGTATCCACACGTCAACAGCAACGGTTGTGGTGATGCCAGAAGCGGAAGAAGTTGAATTGAATTTAGCAGATAAAGACATTCGTACAGATATTTATCATGCCAGCGGCGCCGGTGGACAGCACGTCAATAAAACCGCTTCAGCAGTACGTTTAACGCATTTACCAACTGGAATTGCGGTTGCAATGCAGGACGAACGTTCACAAATTAAAAATAGAGAAAAAGCGATGAAAATTCTACGTGCTCGTGTGTACGATATGCTGCAAACAGAAGCGCAAAGCGAGTACGACGCCAACCGTAAGTCTGCAATTGGAACAGGAGACCGTTCGGAGCGAATTAGAACATACAATTTTCCACAAAATCGTGTAACAGATCACCGTATCGGTTTAACGATTCAAAAACTAGATCAAATTTTAGCAGGAAAACTTGATGAAGTAATTGATGCACTCGTTGTTTTTGATCAAACCGAAAAACTGGAGCAAATGAAAAATGGCAACTAATCCAACCTATCAGGAAGTCCTTCATTGGGCTTCTTCTTTTTTAGAAGAACATCAGCTAGATGGACGAGCAAGCGAACGCCTGTTGCTAGAACGATTAAACTGGAATAAAACGGACTTAATTCTTGCTTTCAAAACTGAAATTTCAACTGAAACAAAAGCACAACTTGAAAAAGATATAGATGCTCTCATTAATGGCGAGGCTCTGCAACATATTTTAGGCTACGAATGGTTTTATGATCGCCAATTTAAAGTGACAAAAGATACATTGATTCCTCGCCCTGAAACAGAAGAAATTATCGAAAAATTTTTAAAAATGAATGCCCCTGAAAAAGGACGTTTAGCAGTCTTAGATATCGGAACAGGAAGTGGAGCAATTGCCATTACTGTCAAAAAAGAACGCCCGCAAGATTGTGTAACAGCCGTTGATATTTCAAAAAAAGCCCTACTTGTTGCAAAAGAAAACGCGACACTACTTGAAGCAGAGGTGCTCTTTTTAGAGGGAGATTTAACGGAACCTGTTGCAAAAAAACAATTTGATGTCGTTATTTCAAATCCTCCCTATATTTCAGAAGAGGAGAAACCATTAGTTGATGAAGTCGTCTTAACAAATGAGCCTCATCTAGCACTATTTGCCAAAGAAAACGGGTTAGCTATTTACCAACGATTAGCAAAAGAATTGCCTTCTTTAATGAAACCAAAAGGTCAAATTATAGTAGAAATCGGGTTTAAACAAGGAAAAGCGGTCGCTGCTCTATTCCAAGAAGCTTTCCCCGCAAGTCACGTAACAATCGAAAAAGACTTAACTGGGCATGATCGCATGATTTTTGTCCAATTGCCATAATTTATTTAGAAAGAAGGAGTTTAAATGAAAACTCAACGATTTCAAAAAAATCAGATTACAAACGCTGCCGAATTATTAAAAGCAGGAGAATTAGTCGCTTTTCCAACGGAAACCGTCTATGGCTTAGGCGCAGATGCGATGAACGAAAAAGCTGTACAGCAAGTTTATCTAGCAAAAGGACGTCCTAGTGACAATCCCTTAATCGTTCATATCGCTGAAAAAAAAGAGTTGACTGATTTAGTTGAAGAAGTTCCAGCAATTGCACAACAGCTGATGAACCGTTTTTGGCCAGGTCCATTGACGTTAATTTTCAATGCAAAAGAAGGCGTTTTTGCACCTACGGTAACAGCCGGTTTAGCAAGTGTTGCAATCCGCATGCCAAATAATTCTGCAACTCTTGAGTTGATAAAAAAAGCAAATACCCCCTTAGTGGGTCCAAGTGCCAATACTTCTGGTCGCCCAAGCCCTACCACTAGTGAACATGTTTACCATGATTTAAATGGGAAAATTGCTGGGATTCTAGAAGATGGACAAACTGGGCTAGGCTTAGAGTCAACTGTTTTAGATATCACAAATCCTGAACAACCTATGATTTTACGACCAGGAGCCATCACTAAAGAGGAGATAGAAAAGGTAATTGGTTCAATCTCTATTGATCAACATTTAGTTGGAGAAAAAGAAACACCAAAAGCTCCTGGCATGAAATACACACACTATTCTCCAGCAGAACCAGTCATCATTGTAGATGGCGATAACCAAAAATGGCAAGAAGCAATTAACCATTACCTTGCATTGGGCGAAAAAGTGGGATTATTAGCAAATGAAGAACGCATTTCCTATTTTCAAAATCAAGTAAGTGCTGTTTTTTCTTTGGGTAAAAAAACGAACATTGAAGATGCTTCTCACTATTTATATGCGGGTTTGCGTTTTTTTGAAAATACTGATGCTACTGTTATTTTAGCAGAAGCTTATTCTACCAGTGATTTTGGAGAGGCTTATATGAATCGATTAGAAAAATCTGCTGGAAAAAAATATTTTTAACGAACTTTTAAAGCAAAAAAAGAGAAATCTCATAAAAAAAATGCTATACTAAAGACAACTTAAAAGGGATGGAGTGTTGAAGTTGAATTTTGAAGAATTTGATCGTGAATTATGGGGCGCAATTGATCAAGAACGTGATCGTCAAGAACACAATATTGAGTTGATTGCTTCAGAAAACTTTGTTTCTAAAGCCGTTATGGCAGCTCAAGGAAGTATTTTAACCAATAAGTATGCAGAAGGTTATCCTGGCAAAAGATATTACGGTGGCTGTGAGTACATAGATATCGTAGAAAATTTAGCAATAGATCGAGTAAAAGAGCTATTTGGTGCAGAATACGCAAATGTTCAACCACACTCAGGTTCACAAGCGAATATGGCTGTGTTTAATGCCTTTCTAGAACCAGGAGATACTATTTTAGGGATGGATTTGACTCATGGTGGGCATTTAACCCATGGTTCACCTGTTAACTTTAGCGGAAAAACCTATCACTTTATTGCTTACGGCGTCGACAAAGAAACGGAAATGATCGATTACGAAGCAGTTAAAAAGAAAGCCCTTGAAGGCAAACCAAAAATGATTATTGCTGGAGCAAGTGCTTACTCAAGAGCCATTGATTTTGCAAAATTCAAAGAAATCGCTGATGAAGTGGGTGCCTTTTTAATGGTCGATATGGCTCATATTGCTGGACTAGTAGCAACAGGAGATCATCAAAATCCAGTTCCTTATGCAGATGTGGTAACCTCAACCACTCATAAAACCTTACGTGGCCCTCGCGGCGGTTTGATTTTAGCCAAGGAACAATATGGAAAAGCCTTAAACAGTGCTATTTTCCCAGGAATTCAAGGTGGACCATTAGAACACGTGATTGCTGGAAAAGCAGTAGCCTTTAAAGAAGCAATGGAACCAAGCTTCAAAGCTTATACTACTCAAATTATTAAAAATGCGAAAGCAATGGAATCTGTTTTTAACGGCTCTGTGGGCCATTTGATTAGTCAAGGAACAGACAATCACTTATTGCTTTTAGATGTCACTAATTTTGGGTTAAACGGTAAAGAAGCCGAAGCTATTTTAGACAGCGTAGGCATTACTGTAAATAAGAATACCATTCCCTTTGAAACCTTAAGTCCATTTAAAACAAGCGGTATCCGAATTGGAACGCCAGCCATTACAACACGAGGGTTCCTTGAAGAAGAGTCAAAAGAAGTCGCTTCATTAATCGTAGCGGCCTTAACAGCTAAAGAAGAAACTAGTAAACTGGAAGAAATCAGCAAAGAGGTACGCGCTTTGACGGATCGCTATCCACTTTACCCAACTGAAAAATAAAAGCCAAGACCATTCAGAGCCTCGTTTTTCTGAATGGTCTTTTTTTCAAAAAAAACGCAAAAAAAACAAAGTTTTACTAGCTATATACAGCGATTTCAATTACAATAGAATTGTTTAAAAAAATTTTTAGAAAATGAGGGCTGAAAAAAATGGGTAAATTCCAAGTATTAGATCATCCGTTGATTCAACATAAGTTAACAATGATTCGCCAAACAAAAACAGGAACAAAAGTGTTTAGGGAAGTTGTTAATGAAATAGCTATGTTAATGGCTTACGAAGTTTCAAGAGATATGCCATTAGAAGATGTTGAAATCGAAACGCCTTTAGTAAAATCTGTTCAAAAACAATTATCTGGTAAAAAAGTTGCCATCGTTCCAATTTTAAGAGCCGGTCTTGGAATGGTTGACGGAATGCTTCAAATGATTCCAGCAGCTAAAGTTGGTCATATCGGGCTATACCGTGACCATGATTCATTAGAACCAGTTGAGTACTTTGTAAAACTTCCAAGTGATATTAATGAACGTCAAATGCTAGTAGTTGATCCAATGTTAGCAACTGGAGGATCTGCGATTATGGCAATTGATGCCTTAAAACGTCGTGGCGCAACCACCATTAAATTTGTTTGTCTCGTAGCAGCTCCAGAAGGCGTGAAAGCCTTACAAGAAGCTCATCCTGATGTGGATATCTATGTAGCCTCATTAGATGAAAAATTAGATGAAAACGGCTATATCGTTCCTGGATTAGGGGATGCTGGCGACCGTTTGTTTGGAACTAAATAAACGATTAAAATGAAACCAAAAATTTCTGTCAATGTTTAATTGACAGAAATTTTTTTAATAAATAGAGAGGTTTTTGGTGTCTTTTATAAAGAAGAAAAAGTTCTTTTATTTTAAATAAAAAAATTTCAGAAACTAAAACATAAAGCGCTATCATAGTTAGCTATCATGAATTCACCGAATTTGTGAAAAACAGATTAAATAAATTCTATTCCTAAATGGAGAGTTTCTAATAGAAAAAATAGATAATATTAATGCATTAACGTTGCTATCAAAGGTTTTTTTTGAAAAACAGAAATGTTTTTCAAAAAGCTTTGTATTTTAGAAAGAATGGTGGTATGATAGCAAATGTTAAAGAGTGAACTTGGAAAAATGATACCTTGATAAGCTGTGAATTATCCTTTTGAAGAATAAATAAAAACAAAGTTTATAATAGTAAAAGCGTTCTTATTTATGATAGAATAGAGAGGATCAACGAAAGGCTTTAAAGATAAAATAAGAGGTATCATAGATTCATTTTTTCAATCATCGCTCTGTTTTGTTTTACCTAACTTCGTTGGATGAAAGTTCAATTTTGGAAAAGAGGTGAAAGTTGTGGAACATAAGGCTCCAATAATTCATTTGTTTGGGTTGGGTTTCAATATCACAAACATGGTTACAGTTCTTACTGCATGTTTGATTGTTTTTCTTGTTGTTTTCTTTTGTACAAGAAAGCTAGCAATCAAGCCGACAGGAGCTCAAAACTTTATCGAATGGATTGTGGATTTTGTTCGAACCATTATTTCAGGACCGATTTCTGGTA
The DNA here is from genome assembly GCF_900258435.1 of Carnobacterium divergens. Taxonomy (NCBI): domain Bacteria; kingdom Bacillati; phylum Bacillota; class Bacilli; order Lactobacillales; family Carnobacteriaceae; genus Carnobacterium; species Carnobacterium divergens. The sequence goes on from NZ_LT992558.1 coordinate 1,032,764, forward strand.
AAAAGGGAGAAAAGTTCCAATTATTAGGTTTTACTTTGTTATTATTTGTTTTTGTATCTAATATGATGGGATTGCCTTTTATGCTAACAATCGGAGGTTATCAAGCGTGGAAGAGTCCAACAGCAGACCCAATCGTCTGTTTATCTCTAGCTTTGATGGTCGTTTTATTGACTCATTTTTTTGGTGTTCAAGAACAAGGATTTAAAAACTATTTCTTAAATAGTTATATTAAACCAGTATCGTTCTTACTTCCTATTAAAATATTGGAAGAATTCACGAATACATTAACGTTAGCATTGCGTCTATATGGTAACGTGTATGCAGGTGAAATTTTATTAGGCTTGATTGCAAGTTTTGGTCAAAGCCACGGTATTTTAACATGGATCATTGGGATTCCATTAGAAATGGTTTGGCAAGGTTTCTCTATCTTTATCGGAAGTATTCAAGCTTTTGTATTTACAACCTTGACAATGGTTTACATGGCACACAAAGTGCAAGCAGAAGAGTAACAATCATTAACAGTAATTAAATTTAGAAAAAGAGTGTAACACTCTTAAGGAGGAAATTTTATCATGGGTTTAATTGGAGCAGCAATCGCAGTAGCAGGAGCAGCAATCGGAGCATCATTAGGGAACGGAAAAGTTATTTCAAAAACAATCGAATCAGTAGCACGTCAACCAGAATTACAAGGTCGCTTACAAATGATGATGTTTATCGGGGTCGGTCTTATTGAAGCTGTTCCGATTATGGCAGTAGTTATTGCCTTTATCTTAGTATTTAAATAGAACAAATAAAAGGCGGAGAAATTTTTGTTTCATAACATCTGCCTTTTTGGTTCATCTATGAATAAGTGATTAGAAGGAGTGTCGGGAATGTACGATTTAGTATTAGGAGAATCTACCAGTGCTGGAGATACAATTTTTGTCTTATTAGCCTTCTTATTGCTATTGTTAGTTCTAAAAAAGTTTGCTTGGAAACCTCTAATGGGGATTATGGAGGAACGTGAAAGGCAAATTTCGAAAAATATTGACAGTGCAGAAAACTCTCGTATTGAAGCCAATCGTTTAGCTGTTGAAGGAAAAGAAAAAATGGATGAGACTCGTAATGAAGCTTTGACTATTTTAAACAACGCTAGAGAAAATGGTGAAAGAATCAAACGTGATATGTTGGAAAAGGCGAAAGAAGATGCAGAACGCATCAAAGCTGAAGCACAGTTGGATATCGAAATGGAAAAACAAAAAGCAATAGAAAGCGTTAAAAGTGATGTGAGTCAACTATCAATGGAAATTGCAGCGAAGCTAATCGGTAAAGAACTTACAGGTGAGGGACATGCCGCTTTAATCGATGAGTACATTGAAGGGTTGGCTGATGACAAATGAAATTAAATAAGCACACAGTAGCAACTCGTTACGCAAAAGCATATTATAATTTAGCAGAAGAGCACGACTGTATCAAAGAAGCTTTTGATAATATGATGGATATTCGTCAAATTTTTGGCGAAAACCCTGGGTTGGGCTTAGTTTTATCAGATGCCAGATTAACACTTGCTCAAAAACGTCCGATTGTGGACAACTTAATTAAGAATTTTCCAGAGTTGATGCAAAACTTTGTCTTAATGATTTTTGATTATGATCGCATGGGCGACATGGAATTGATCGTGGATGAATTTGAAAAGCTTTATGACCACAAAAACCGGACAATTTTAGCGAAAGTAACAACAGCAGTGCCTTTAACTGAAGCACAAAAAACACGTTTAGCGGATGTTTTTGTAAAAAAATTAGACGGTAAAAAAGTGATTTTTGACGAAGTTGTTGATCCTGAGATTTTAGGTGGCGTAATCATCGAAGCTGAACATCAAATTTTTGATGGTAGTATTCGGTTAAATTTAGAAACATTGAAAAAACAAATTGCTAAATAAATGTAAAAGGTTGAAGAGGTGAAGAGGTAATGGGCATTAAAGCTGAAGAAATCAGTGCTCTAATTAAGCAACAAGTAGAAGGATACCGTAATGAATTAATTGTGGATGAAGTTGGAACGGTAACATATATCGGTGACGGAATCGCGCGCGCATACGGACTTGAAAATGCTATGGCTGGGGAATTATTAGAATTCTCAAACGGCGTTTTCGGAATGGCCCAAAACTTAGAGTCAAATGATGTTGGTATTATTATTTTAGGACCTTTCGAAGAAATTCGTGAAGGGGATAAAGTTAGAAGAACAGGACGTATTATGGAAGTTCCAGTTGGAGAAGCCTTAATTGGTCGTGTTGTAAATTCACTAGGACAACCAGTCGATGGACTTGGCGAAATCAAAACGTCTAAAACACGTCCTGTTGAAACCTTAGCGCCTGGCGTTATGCAACGTAAATCTGTTTCAGAACCACTTCAAACTGGATTAAAAGCGATTGATGCACTTGTTCCAATTGGTCGCGGTCAACGTGAACTTGTTATTGGTGACCGTAAAACAGGGAAAACTAGTATTGCAATTGATACAATTATTAACCAAAAAGGCAAAGATATGATTTGTATCTATGTAGCGATTGGTCAAAAAGAATCCACTGTTCGTAACCAAGTAGAAACATTGAAAAAATTTGGTGCGATGGATTATACAATCGTCGTCACAGCTAGTGCCTCTCAACCTGCGCCAATGTTATTTATTGCACCATATTCTGGTAGTGCGATGGGTGAAGAATTTATGTACAACGGCAAACACGTCCTAATTGTTTTTGATGACTTATCAAAACAAGCAGCGGCATACCGTGAAATTTCCTTGCTTCTTCGTCGTCCTCCAGGTCGTGAAGCTTATCCAGGGGATGTCTTTTATTTACACTCACGTTTATTAGAACGTGCAGCAAAACTAAACGACGAACTAGGTGGCGGTTCAATGACAGCATTGCCTTTCGTTGAAACACAAGCAGGCGATATCTCAGCTTATATTCCAACGAACGTTATCTCGATTACAGATGGACAAATTTTCTTGGAAAGTGACTTGTTCTACGCTGGTACAAGACCCGCTGTTGCAGCTGGTTTATCTGTGTCACGTGTAGGTGGGGCAGCTCAAATTAAAGCGATGAAAAAAGTAGCAGGAACTTTGCGTCTTGACTTAGCAAGTTTCCGTGAACTAGAAGCCTTTACTCAGTTCGGTTCAGATTTGGATGCGGCAACGCAAGCGAAGTTAAACCGTGGACGTCGTACAGTTGAAATTTTAAAACAAGACTTGCATGCACCATTAGCTGTTGAAAAACAAGTAATGATTTTATATGCATTGACACATGGTTTCTTAGACTCTATTCCAGTAGACGAAATCTTACGCTTTGAACAAGAATTCTTTGACTTCTTAGATCAAGAAAAACCAGAGATATTAGCTGAAATTACTGAAACAAAAGATTTACCAGATTCTGAAAAACTAGATGCAGCAATCGTTGCATTTAAAGAAATCTTTTTACCAATGGGTGTAGCTTCAAGCTCAGCAGATGAAAAAGACGAATCTGAAACAAAATAAAGGCGGTGGAGATAAATGGCAGCCTCTTTAATTGATATCAAAAAAAGAATTGCTTCAACTAAAAAGACAAGTCAAATTACAAGTGCTATGCAAATGGTTGCGGGTGCAAAATTAGGCAAAGCTGAAGATGTTGCAGCAGGTTTCCAAATCTACGCGTCAAAAGTTAGAGAAGTCGTTACCCATATGGCAGCGACTCAACTAGCTTTGATTGAAGATAGCAATTTAATCGGTTCAAACTCTGCATCCAATGTAGATTTTCACGATATGCTGATTGAAAGACCCGTGAAAAAAACTGGTTATATCGTTATTAGTTCAGATAAGGGCTTAGCTGGTAACTACAATAGTTCTGTTATTAAATCAACAGTTGACATGATTACAAAAGATCATAAATCATCTGATGAATATGTTTTTATGGCAGTGGGTTCAGCTGCAGCGAACTTCTTTAAAACAAGAGGGATGAACTTAGCTTACGAACTTCGCAATATCAGCGATCAACCTTCATTTGAAGAGGTCAGAGAAATTGCAAGAACTGCAACAGAAATGTATAAAAATGAAGTATTTGATGAATTGTACGTTTGTTACAATCACCATATTAATTCAATCTCGTTCCAATATCGTGCTGAAAAAATGTTGCCATTAAGCGATTTGGATGCTAGCGAATCCGTTGAATATGAAGTGGAATATATTTTCGAACCTTCTAAAGAAGCTATTTTGGATATTCTATTGCCACAATATGCCGAAAGTTTGATTTACGGCGCCATATTAGATGCCAAGGCTGCGGAACATGCTGCGAGAATGAGTGCCATGAAGAGTGCCACGGATAATGCTAAATCAATTATTGATGATTTAACCATCCATTATAACCGTGCACGTCAAGCCGCAATCACGCAAGAAATTACCGAAATTGTCGGTGGAGCTTCGGCATTAGAATAGTTTAATAAGTGGGAGGAAAAACGAATGAGTATAGGTCAAATTGTTCAAGTAATTGGACCCGTTGTCGATGTGGAATTCCCATTAGATGGATCATTACCTGATATTAACAATGCCCTTATTGTACAAAAAATTAAAAATAAACAAGGAACAGCAGATGAAAACACTGAAACAGTGGTTTTAGAAGTTGCTTTGGAACTTGGTGACGGCGTAATCCGTACGATTGCAATGGAGTCAACGGATGGTTTACAACGTGGAATGAATGTTGTAGATACTGGAAAAGCAATTTCGGTTCCTGTAGGTACTGAAACATTAGGTCGTGTATTTAATGTTTTAGGTGAAACAATTGATTTGAAAGAACCTTTCCCAGCCGATCATAGACGTGACGTAATTCACAGAAGTGCACCCACTTTTGATGAGTTAAGCAGCAGTACTGAAATTTTGGAAACAGGAATAAAAGTAATTGATTTACTTGCTCCTTATTTAAAAGGTGGTAAAATTGGTCTATTTGGTGGTGCCGGTGTTGGTAAAACCGTATTAATCCAAGAATTAATCCACAACATTGCGGAAGAACATGGCGGAATCTCTGTATTTGCCGGTGTAGGTGAACGTACTCGTGAAGGGAACGACTTATACTTTGAAATGAGAGAGTCTGGCGTAATTGAAAAAACAGCCATGGTATTTGGGCAAATGAATGAACCACCTGGCGCGCGTATGCGTGTTGCTTTAACTGGTTTGACAATTGCTGAATATTTCCGTGACGATGAAGGTCAAGATGTTTTGTTATTTATTGATAACATTTTCCGTTTCACGCAAGCAGGATCTGAAGTATCTGCCTTATTAGGTCGTATGCCTTCTGCCGTTGGGTACCAACCAACACTTGCAACAGAAATGGGTCAATTACAAGAACGTATCACGTCAACAAGAAAAGGCTCAATTACATCGATTCAAGCAATCTATGTACCTGCCGATGACTATACCGATCCAGCGCCAGCAACAGCTTTCGCCCATTTGGATGCAACAACCAACTTAGAGCGTAAATTGACTGAACAAGGAATTTACCCTGCTGTGGATCCATTAGCATCATCATCAAGTGCATTAGCACCTGAAATCGTTGGAGCAGAGCATTATAAAGTTGCAATTGAAGTTCAACAAATTTTACAACGTTACCGTGAATTACAAGATATTATTGCCATTCTAGGAATGGATGAATTATCTGATAATGAAAAAGTTCTTGTATCACGTGCTCGTCGTATTCAATTCTTCTTATCTCAAAACTTCCATGTGGCTGAGGCCTTTACAGGTCAACCAGGTTCTTATGTTCCTGTTTCAGAAACGATTCGCGGATTTAAAGAAATTTTAAATGGGAAATACGATGATCTTCCAGAAGATGCGTTTAGAAGTGTTGGTCGTATCGAAGAAGTAGTAGAGAAAGCCAAAGCGCAAGGGTTTTAATAAGGAGGAGTAACTATGGCTATTTTAAAAGTAAATATCGTTACCCCAGATGGTATTGTTTACAACCACCAATCAAAAATGGTGATTGCTAAAACACTTGATGGAGAAGTGGGGATTTTACCTCAACATGCGCCTATTATTGTTCCTTTATCCATTGATGAAGTTCGTATTAAACGAGTGGATTCTGAAAACCATGAAGATGCAATCGCTGTGAATGGTGGCGTAATGGAAGTTCGTGACAATGTTTGTACGATTATTGCAGACAGTGCCGAGCGCGAACGTGACATTGATCTTGATCGTGCGGAACGTGCAAAATCAAGAGCTGAGAAACGAATTCAAGAAGCGCATGAAAAAGAAGACCGAGATGCTGTTCAACGAGCAACGGTTGCACTTAATAAAGCAATCAATCGTATCAGTGTGTCAAAACATCGTCGCTAAAAAGTTACAAGTTGCTTCAATTAATCATGATTAATTGAAGCGTACTTGTTTTTTATTGTCTTGACTTTATATTTTAAATAACAAATAGATATAAATCCCTACATAGAAAAGATAAAAAAATGTATAACTATACAATTAAGGTTCGCCTTAAATATTAAGAATGTTGCAAATGAAATAGGAATGATTTATTTTTTTATGTATTTATGGTAGCATATATTTAAATAACGAAAGGATGGTAGAAAAAATGAACCTTTTAGGTGTTCAAGCCATCATAGGAATTGCAACAAATATCTTTTTTATTATGGTTTCATTTTGGGCTTTAAAAGGCTTGAGAATTGAATCTTGGATAAAAAAAAATCATGTTGCACAAGCACGAATTTTGTATGTCTTTTTTTCAATTACCATTGGATATACCGTCAGTAATTTTGTTTTAGAATTTTTAAATTTATCTAAAAATCTAATATTTTTACTCAATTAGATTAAATTTCCATAAGTTTTTTTACATTACTAGTTAATAATTTGTTTAAACAACGATGTTCGTGATATAATGCCAAAAGTGGCATAAACGTATAATAAAATAACGTAATTTTAAATGAAGGAATTAACTGAGATTTTTCGGAGGGGTTAACATGGAAAAAATAATTGTTCGTGGCGGGAAACGTCTTGAAGGAACAGTTAAAGTAGAGGGTGCTAAAAATGCTGTTTTACCAATTTTAGCAGCAACAATTTTAGCAAGTGTTGGAGAAAGCAAGCTGACAAACGTTCCAACTTTATCAGATGTATACACAATCAATGAAGTATTACACCACTTAAACTTAGACGTAGCATTTAATGAAAAAAATAAAGAAGTTCAAATTAATGCAACACATGATTTGAATTTTGAAGCACCTTTTGAATATGTAAGCAAAATGCGTGCATCAATTGTTGTAATGGGTCCACTACTAGCACGTTTAGGACATGCAAAAGTAGCGTTACCTGGTGGTTGTGCGATTGGCACAAGACCAATTGATTTACATTTAAAAGGCTTTGAAGCGATGGGTGCGCGAGTACATATCGAAAATGGCTATATTGAAGCCTTTGCCGATGAATTAGTAGGCGCTCGTATTTACCTTGATTTCCCAAGTGTAGGAGCAACTCAAAACATCATGATGGCTGCAACATTAGCTAAAGGCACTACTACAATCGAAAACGTAGCTAGAGAGCCAGAAATTGTGGATCTTGCGAACTTCTTAAACCGAATGGGAGCAAAAGTAGTCGGAGCGGGTACAGAAACGATTAGAATTGAAGGCGTTGCAGAATTAACAGGCGTTGAACATTCAATTATTCCTGACCGTATTGAAGCTGGAACCTTTATGATTGCAGCAGCAATGACTCAAGGAAATGTTTTGGTGGAAGATGCAGTTGCAGAACATAATAAACCATTAATTTCAAAATTAAAAGAAATGAATGTAACCATTATTGAAGAAGAAAACGGACTACGTATTATTGGTCCTGAAAAACTAAAAGCAACGGATGTAAAAACAATGCCTCATCCTGGTTTTCCAACAGATATGCAAGCTCAAATGACGGCAATTCAATTAATGGCTGAAGGAACAAGTACGATGACTGAAACCGTTTTTGAAAATCGTTACATGCATATGGAAGAATTACGTCGTATGAATGCTCAATTTAAAGTTGAAGGACAATCTCTTGTTATTTATGGTCCAACAAAACTTCAAGGTGCTGAAGTAGCAGCAACGGATTTAAGAGCAGCAGCAGCTTTGATTTTAAGTGGTTTATGTTCAGAAGGTTACACTCGAGTAACTCATTTAGAGTACTTGGATCGTGGTTACTTTGAATTCCATAAAAAATTACAAGCATTGGGTGCTGATGTTGAGCGTATCAATGAAGAAGAAGAACATTTGCTAAAAGAAGCAGAACTTGATCAAATTTTTGCATCATAAGAAAATTACTAGAAAAACACATCGTTAAGATGTGTTTTTTTTTAGAAAATATTCATAAAATCACGGTTTCCCATTAAGATAAGTTATGCTATAATAGAAAATTAGATGGCTACATAAAATAGATAGCCTAAAACGAACAAGAGCTTTGAGAGGAGAACAAAGATAATGGCGAAAGATATTGGGATAGATTTAGGGACAGCAAATGTATTGATTCATGTGAAAGGCAAGGGGATTGTTTTAAATGAACCTGCTGTAGTAGCTGTTGATACAGCAACAAATCAAGTGCTAGCTGTGGGAGAAGAAGCATATCGTATGGTTGGGCGTACCCCAGGAAATATTCGTGCGATTCGTCCCCTAGAAGACGGGGTCATTGCTGATTTTGATATTACTGAAGCAATGCTTTCATATTTTATTGATAAATTAAACGTAAAAGGGTTTTTATCAAAACCAAACATTTTAATCTGCTGTCCTACAAATATTACTTCAATTGAGCAAAAAGCCATTATTCAAGCTGCTGAAAAAAGCGGTGGTAAAAATGTGTACCTTGAAGAAGAGCCAAAAGTAGCAGCAATCGGTGCTGGAATGGATATTTTCCAACCTAGCGGCAATATGGTCATTGATATCGGCGGAGGAACAAGTGACATTGCAGTTCTTTCAATGGGAGACATCGTAACAAGTCGTTCACTTAAACTAGCTGGTGATAAATTAGACAGCGAAATCACTCAATATGTCAAGAAAAAATACAAATTGTTGATTGGTGAACGTACTGCGGAATCTATTAAAATTGAAATTGGGACAGTTTTCCCTAACAATCGTGATGACTCAATGGACGTTAGAGGTCGTGATATGGTAAGTGGTTTACCAAGAACGATTACCATCACTTCAGCAGAAGTCCAAGAAGCTTTGAATGAATCAATGATGTTGATTGTTCAACAAGCAAAAGATGTTCTAGAGCAAACGCCTCCTGAATTATCAGCAGACATCATCGATCGTGGTGTCATTTTAACAGGTGGTGGAGCGTTATTAGATGGAATTGACCAGTTATTTGCAGAAGAGCTTAAAGTTCCAGTATTTGCAGCAGAGCATCCACTAGATGCAGTTGCACTTGGTACAGGTATTTTACTTGAAAATATTAATAAAAAACGTCGTTAAAGCAAACTTTCTTATGAGAGTAATTGATTGAAGAGGTGTTACATTGAAAGAGAATAAAATAAGAACTACTCCAATGCCCTTTGCATTGAAAGTATTGATTGTGCTTGTCTTGATCATAATGACCTTTTTAATAGGAGCAATGATTGGCTTTGGTGTTTTAGGGGATGGCAATCCTTTTGCAGTCTTTAGTAGTGCAACTTGGAAGCACATTTTCAGTTATTTTAGTAAGGGAACTTAATATCGTTTTTAGCAAAGTCACTTAACAAATTTGTTAAGTGACTTTTTTTAATGAAAATACAAAAAAATGCGGATAGTTATACTAGAAAGAAAAAAGGAGTGAGTGTAAAGTGAATCAAGTATCAATGATCGGAAGAATCGTCAGAGAAATCGAATTGCAACAGGTAGGAAATGGAAGTCAGGTCGTCAATAATACGTTAGCCATTCAACGAATGTATAAAAAAGATAAAAAACAAGGAGCGGATTTTATTCCATTTGTGGCATGGGGACCAGCGGCTAAAATGATTGCCGATAATTGTGAAAAAGGTGTTCAACTTGGTTTAAGTGGTCGTATGCAATCGAGAACCTATTTGAATAAAGAAGATGAGACTATTTTTGCAGTAGAACTTCGAGTGGAAGAAGTTAGTTTGATTTTTAAAAAAAGGGCAGAAGAAACGGCAGAAGTAGATAGTAGAGACGAATAATTCAACAAAATGACTTGAAAATATGAAAAGATTATGAAGAAAGCTAGACTCTTTAGGTTTCGACTTTTGTTGTCGAGGTAAAAATAGTATAATAAAAACGAGTGGAGAAACTGAAAAGAGGGATTAGATGAAAATATTAATGATTGAAGACAACCAATCTGTCTGTGAAATGATGGAAATGTTCTTCTTAAAAGAAGATTGGGATGCAACTTTTAAACAAGATGGGAAGGAAGGCTTAGATGCTTTTTTAACGCAACCAAATGCGTGGGACATTATTACCTTAGATTTAAATTTACCAACAATGGATGGCATTCAAATATGCCGTGAAATTCGAAAAGTGTCAAAAATCGTTCCAATTATCATGTTGACGGCAAAAGATTCTGAAAGCGATCAAGTGATTGGGTTAGAAATGGGAGCAGATGATTATGTCACAAAACCATTTAGTCCATTAACGTTAATTGCCCGTATTAAAGCCCTTCATCGTCGCGCGGATTTAGGACATGAGGAAGGCGTAGGAAGTCCAGCAAAAAATACAGATTTTGAAGTTGAAACGGATCACCTTAAAATCAATACTAAAACAAGAGAAGCCTTTTTGTATCATAAACCAATTGAAGGACTTACACCAAAAGAGTTTGAATTGCTATACACACTGGCTAAAAATCCAAAACAAGTTTTTTCAAGAGAACAGCTATTGACGATCGTTTGGGATTATCAATACTATGGCGATGAACGAACGGTTGATGCCCATATTAAAAAGTTGCGTCAAAAAATTGAAAAAACAGGTCCACAAGTGATTCAAACAGTTTGGGGTGTTGGATACAAATTTGATGACACTGGAGTTGAATAGTATTGAAATACCTTTATCAACAAATGTTGGCATTTTTTGCAGTAATTTTGACCATTTTAGTCATTATTGGCATTTCGTTTTCAAATTTTGCTAGTAGTACCGTTTATAAAAATACTGAAAAACAATTATATGGTTATGCACAATCAGTTATTGATGATGGTTTAATTAATCAAGTTGATTTGATTCAAGTGGTGTTAAAAAGTCAAAATGTAAATATGTCTATTTTCAATGAAGAAAAACAAATGATTGCTCCTAAACAAGAACAAAATTACTCTTTAAACATTTCTGAAAAAGATTGGAAAACATTGCAAGCTGGGAATCAGATTGCTTCTTCAATTAACAATACCGACTTTTTAGGAAACAAAGTGGAGCAAATTCGAGTTTTTCAACCATTTTTTAAGCGAGACACAGGAAAATTTGCCGGTGTAGTAGCTGTTGAAGCTCCAGTTAGTGGGGTAGAGTCTAGTATTAAGGACTTAAAGCATAACTTATTTATTGCGTTATTACTTTCTAGCGTGGGAGCGATGTTTTTAAGTTTCTTTTTAGCAAAATATCAAGTCAACCGAATTAATCGAATGCGAAAAGCAACTCATCGCATTTCCCAAGGGGATTTTGATGTCTATTTAGAAAATAAAGATCGTGATGAATTTGATGACTTGGCAGAAGATTTTAATGGTATGGCACGCTCTTTAAAAGCTTCTCATGAAGAAATTGAGCGTCAGGAGAACCGTAGACGTCAATTTATGGCAGATGCAGCTCATGAGATGCGCACGCCGTTAACGACGATTAACGGCTTGTTAGAAGGCTTAGAATACGATATGATTCCTGAAAATCAGAAAAAGCGTAGCATTCAGTTGATGCAAAATGAAACAAGGAGACTGATTCGTTTAGTAAATGAAAATCTTGATTATGAAAAAATCCGTTCAAATCAAATTAGTTTAACAAAACAAACTTTCAATGCAGAAGAAGCCTTAACGGTGATTGTAGAGCAACTAAAAACGAAAGCCAATGATGCTGGAAATCAATTAGAATTAAACTGCCCAGCAGATTTAACCGTATATGCTGATTATGATCGATTCGTTCAAATTATTGTAAATATTCTTCAAAATGCAATTCAATTTACAACGGATGGCAGTATTGTTATTAAGGGTTCAAAAACGTTAACTGAAACAATTATTGAAATTCAAGATAATGGAATTGGAATGACAGCACAAGAAGTTGAAAACATTTGGGAACGATACTACAAAGCAGATGTTTCAAGAAAAAACACCAAGTATGGTGAGTCTGGATTAGGATTGGCGATTGTTCAACAATTGATGAATTTACATCAAGCGAACGTAACGGTCACAAGTGAAAAAGGAGTAGGGACTACTTTTAAGCTTGCATTTCCAATTGAAACAACGGATAAAAAGGATTAAAAAAAGTGATGAAAATTTTATTTTTCATCACTTTTTTGCTAAGAAAGAAGAGAGAGTTGGCGACTTAAAATAAAAGACATACTAATTTACAAGACGATAATTTTTATGCTATAGTTACAGCACTTTAACGAGGATTAATAAAACCTAAAGGGAGTGTGTTTTTTATGTCATTCAAAGTTACTGAATCTCCAGAGATACTAATTGTTGGAGCATCAGCTCCAATTACAGTACCAAGCAATCCAAGTGGATTTCCGGATATGAGTAATAAGAAATTAGAACAACTTGCCGATTTTAAAAACATTAAAGCACTGGTTGTGAACGATGCACTGGATAACCATTTTTATGCAGTTAATAATGCGAGTTCTGGTAAACCGAGTTATTTAGTTGGTGTCAAGTCAAATAGAGCAATTCCAAATCAGGAAAGTTTCTTGTTGCCTGCTGGACACTATGCTATTTTTACGAAGACTGTTAAAAATCGTCTTGAAGCCGATCAATTTATCGGTGCTTCTTATGGAGAAGTTTATCAATCAGAAGAGTTTCAAATCAATGGGGCTATTAATTTAGAAGTAGTTGATGGGTTTATTCAAGAGTCCCCCGTTGTTGAATTTTCAGTTTGGATTCCAGTTTTGGCTAAAACAGCACCCTTATAAAAAAAAGGGCGATTAAAATCAGCTAGATTTTAATCGCTTTTTTTATTGAGAAAATTTAGTTTTACCTCTTGATCATTGAAGGTATAATCACTATGTTCAGCAATTTTTTCAGAATTGGTTAGTAAAATAAATGTGATCCCTTGCTCTTTAACAAAATTCTTGAAAATAAGCAACCAATTTACTTGTTCTGTTTCAGATAAGTTATCAAGCCAAGAATCAACAATCATTACTTTTTTCTCGCTAAAAATTGCAGAGATTAGTTGAACTTCTTTTAATTGTGTGAAGGTTAATTCTTGAACGGGTTTATGAGCTAATTTTGAAGAGATATTCATTTCTTCTAGCGCGTCTAGAATTAAAAAATCACTATTTCTTAATTTGGGTTTTGCTAATTTTACACTTAGTTTGATATTTTGAAAAGTTGATAAATAAGGAATAAATGTCGAATCCGTTAAAAGATACCCGACAGGTACTTTCTGTTTTTTTAAATAGGTCGAAAGTCGTTTAGATAAGAGCGAAGCTGTTTGGGTTTTAGTCGTTATTTGATAGATGCCATTCTGTTTGAAAGGGTCAAAAGCAGTGTGTGTTAGGTGTGAAGAATCAGTTGCCATTGTATACCTCCTTTGAAGATCAATTAAACGAGTTGCTTCTTTGGACAAAATAGAAAGTGGGCAAAATTAAGCTGCTTGCAATAAAAGCGTTCATTACTAAAATAAACTTTAAATAATCTTGAACAGTAGTCGCAAAGTTCACCGTGAAATTCTCTTGAGAACGCGTAATCGGCAAAGTAGTATTAAAACGAGTCACCTTCATTTCATTATCAGACTGACTTGGTTCATTGTTTAAGGATTCCTGGTGTGGAGAGACAGATAGTGCCACTTGATTGCTATGAATAAAATTTAATTCAAGTTGTTGAATTTGAGTGGTAATTGGACGAGTAAAAAAACTTAAAATAACAACTAAACTCAATAACGCAACATTTAAAACAAGAACATTTTCTAATAAGATTTGTGCGAACAGGTTCTTCTTTTTTTCTCCAATTAAACTAAAATTTTGAAATTCTTTTTTTCGTTGATATAAAAAGAAAGATTGAAGTGCCAGTAAGAAAAGCAAAGAGAAGATCACTATCAGTACCAAATAGTGATTAAGCGTCTGTTGTTGTTGCGTAACATTTGCTAATAAGGTTTTAAAAGATTTAGCAAGTGCAATTTGATGCTTTTGATTAAAGGATAAGGCATCATTTAAATAGAGTAAGGAATTACTCAACTGATTTTGAATAGAAAAGAGGACATAGAACGTAGAGGCAATGCCAATGTAGATTAGAAATAATAGACTGTTTTTGACAGGTCGATGTCGAATACTTAAAACGGCCCGTTCCATCAATGACATATAAAGTAGCTCCTTTCTATTTCCAATTGTTCATTTAATTATATAAAAGAGTTGTGAAAAAAGTGTGAATAGAGAATGTTTTTTCTGGTAAAGAAGAAAGGTAACCTAACTAAAAAAAACAAGGGCATCAAGAATTAGTTCTTGATGCCCTTGTTTTGATAAGGTTAATCTAGTGCAGCGTGCATTCCTGCAATGCGTCCAGTTACAAAAGCAGCCGTAATATTATAACCGCCGGTGTAACCATTGACGTCGAGGATTTCACCCGTAAAGTACAACCCGTTTTTGAATTTACTTTCCATCGTTTTGGGATTGATTTCTTTTGTGTTGATTCCGCCACCTGTGACAAAAGCTTTTTCTAAAGGATGTGTTCCGTTAGCTGTAAAACGAAAATCTTTTAAGAAACTGCAAAAAGCTTTTAGTTGGTCAACCGTTAATTGTTTTAAAGGCATATTTTCATCTAAGTTTAAGCGTTGGAAACAGAAAAGTAAATAGCGCTCAAAGACCAGTCCTTTTAACGCATTTTTTAGACTTTTATCGCCATCGTTTTTTAGTAGTTTTTGAAGTTCTTGTTCAACTTGACCTAGGCTTAAATCTGGGAGTACATCTAGTTTCATGGTTACTTCTTCCGATTTATCGCGATTCATTGTCTGATGAACAAACATCGAACAACGCAAGGCTGCTGGACCAGAAACTCCAAAATGGGTAAAAATCATATCCATTTGGTGGGTGATAACGATTTTTTCTTTTTTATTTAAAACACTTAATGCTACATTACGCAAAGATAATCCTTGAAGAGTTTTATCTTGAATAAAGGGTTCGTCAGATAAAATAGGGGCTTCGGTTGGGTAAAGCGTCTTTAGTGTATGCCCTGCTTTTTTAGCCCATTTGTAGCCATCTCCAGTTGAACCTGTCCGTGGCATGGCGCGACCACCGGTGGATAAAATCACTTTGTCCGCTGTTAAAGTACGGCCATCAAGTAGAAGGACACCAGTGACAGCATCTTCACTATAAAGAACGGTTTCTACTGGATTTTCAGTAATAATGTCAACACCTAATTGTTCCATTTTTGTTTGCAATGCTTCTAGGATCGTTTTTGATTTATCTGTAACGGGAAACATTCTGCCGTGATCTTCTTCTTTTAAACGAACGCCATTTGATTCAAAGAAATTGATAATATCATAGTTATCAAATTGGTGAAAAGCGCTATATAAAAAGCGACCATTGCCAGGGATATGCTGAATGATTTCGTCGGCATCACGATTATTGGTTACATTACAACGTCCGCCACCTGTTACAAGTAGTTTGCGTCCTAATTTTTTATTTTTTTCAATTACAGTCACTTTTGCATTGTTTTCTGCAGCAGCAATAGCAGCCATCATGCCACTTGTGCCACCGCCAACAACGATTACGTGGGGGTTCGTCATGAATCGTTCCTCATTTCTTCATAAGTTCTTCTATCAATGTAGCATATTTTTTGATAAAAAGAAAAGCAACCTTCTGTAATTTGAAAATTTTAGTAAGTTTGTACAGTAATTTCTTGTTGTGTGAACGTTTTCTCTGTTATGATGGTTAGATAAGTTTATTTTTAGAGGAAAGAGGTTTAGTATGGATATTTTAATTGCAATGATCCCCGCATTAGCTTGGGGAAGTATTGGTTTAGTAAGTAATAAAGTCGGTGGAACTGCCTATAATCAAACACTTGGAATGACCATTGGCGCATTTATTTTTTCAATTGGCATTTATTTTGTCTACCAACCAGTAATCGATATGAAAGTGATGATTGCAGGAGTGTTATCGGGTTTATTTTGGGTTCTTGGTCAACAGCAACAATTTCAAAGTATGAAATATATGGGCGTTTCAGGAGCCTTACCTATTTCAACTGGCGGTCAATTGATTGCGAATACCTTGGCAGGTGCTATTTTATTTGGAGAATGGCAAACGACGAGAGATGTTAGTATTGGAACCATTGCCTTAGTTATTTTGATTTTAGGGGCTAGATTTACAGCCGTAACGGATCACAAAGAAGAGGGGAAAAATCACCAATTGAAAAAAGGGTTGCAAGCCATTGGGATTTCAACAATTGGGTATGCGTTGTATACAATAACTGTTAAAGCAGCAAATGTAGATGCTATGGCAGTTATCTTGCCTCAATCAATAGGGATGCTGATTGGTGCGATTATATTCTCTATTAAACAAGATGTTATGAACAAATATACAGCTCGTAATTTGATTACAGGGTTGCTTTGGGCAATTGGAAATATTTTTATGTTGATTGCTATGAAAAAAATCGGCTTAGCCGTTAGTTTTTCACTTTCTCAAACCGGAATTATTATTTCAACATTAGGTGGAATTTGGTTATTAGGTGAAAAGAAAACCAAACGCGAATTTCGTTATGTTATTATAGGCTGCTTATTAGTGATTGCAGGTGGCATGCTACTAGGATATTTGAAAGCGTAGACCTTTTTTATTGAATGTGTCATTTATAGGAAATTATGTTAAACTAAGAGCGTTCTGAAAAAAATTCAGAGCGCTCTTTTCAAAAATTTTTGATAAAAACGAAATTATTCTCTTAAAAGGTAGGAAATTAAATGAGCTATTTTAGAAAGAAAGAAATTGATCCAACAGTTCACCAACACTCGAAACTAAAAAAAGAATTAAAAACGTTTGATTTGATTTTGTTAGGGTTAGGCGCGATGGTTGGAACTGGTATTTTTGTTATTACGGGAACAGCAGCAGCTAAATATGCAGGACCATCTTTAATTATTTCGTTTGTGATTGCGGCTTTTTCATGTGCACTATCAGCATTGTGTTACGCCGAATTTGCTTCAAGAGTACCGATTGCAGGTGGAGCTTATTCTTATGCGTACACCATCTTTGGTGAATTGGTAGGCTGGATGACGGGATGGCTTGTACTATGTGAATATTTATTAGCAAATGCATCCGTTGCTTCTGGTTGGTCTGGATACGTTCATGGTTTTTTAGAAGGTTTAGGGATTCCTTTTCCAACAGCATTGACTGCGTCGTATAATTCTGAAAAAGGAACCTATGTAGATATTATTGCTGTACTGATTACGTTAGTTGTCATGTATTTAGTGATGCAAGGAGCCAAGAAGGCCTTACGTTTAAACAATGTGATGGTAGCAGTAAAATTTGGTTTAATTGTTTTGTTTTTAGTTGTTGGTATTTTTTACGTGAAGCCAGAAAATTGGACGCCTTTTGCGCCATTCCAATTTAAAGGAATTGCGACAGGAGCAGCCATTGTTTTCTTTGCTTTTTTAGGCTTTGATGCGGTAAGTATGGCAGCTGAAGAAGTTGAAAATCCGCAACGAGATATTCCCAGAGGAATTATTGGTTCATTAGCGATTGCGACGATTCTATATATTGTTGTGACACTTGTTTTAACCGGAATGGTCCCTTATTTACAACTAGATGTTAAAGATCCAGTGGCTTTTGCGGTTCGTTTTATTGGACACGACTTGATTGCAGGAGTCATTTCAGTGGGGGCTATTTTGACATTATTAACAGTGTTGATTTCAATGATGTATGGTTTAACGCGAATGATTTATGCAATTGGTCGTGATGGTTTATTGCCAAAAACATTAAGTAAAGTTGATAGTAAAACAAAGACGCCAAAAAATGCGACGATTTTAATCGGAATTGTCTCGGCTGTTTTAGCAGGTGTGATTCCTTTGGAACAATTAGCTCAGTTGACGAATATCGTGACATTGATGGCATTTGCAATAATGGCAGCAGGAATTATTAAACTTAGAAAAGACTACGGTCAACCCTCAGTTAATGAATTTAAAGTTCCTTTCGTTCCAGTATTTCCAATTATTTCAATGGCTGTTTGTTTTTACTTAATGATTCAATTAGAAGTTAAAACGTGGATTGCCTTTATTATTTGGTTGGTTGTCGGTTTCTGTATTTATGTTTTATATGGCTACAAGCACAGTGAACTTGGTAAGATGAATAAAAAATAAGGATATGAATAAAATCGTTAAAGAAGAGTCTTTTCTTTAGCGGTTTTTTGTGTTTATATAATGATTTTTTTTATGGTAAACTACATATAGAAGAAACTAACAATAAGAGGGTGACAAGATGGCTTTTGTGAAAATGAAAGATGAATATAAACGTTATCAAATGGGGGATAGTGTCATTACCGCAAATGATGGCATTAATTTTGAAATTGAAAAAGGCGAGTTTGCCGTTATTTTAGGACCAAGTGGTGCTGGGAAATCAACTGTATTGAATATTCTTGGTGGGATGGATAGCGCAGATGATGGACAAGTATTCGTTGATAATGTCGACATTGCCACCTTTACTAAAAAGCAGCTAACGACTTATCGTCGAAATGAAATAGGTTTTGTATTTCAATTTTATAATTTAGTCCCTAATTTAACGACCAAAGAGAATGTTGAATTGGCAAGTCAAATTTCTCCTCGTGCCATGGATGCAACGGAAGTCTTGCAACAAGTCGGTTTAGGGGAACGGTTAACTAATTTTCCAGCTCAACTTTCGGGAGGCGAACAACAACGTGTTGCGATTGCTAGAGCATTAGCTAAGCAACCTAAATTATTGCTCTGTGATGAGCCAACAGGCGCCTTGGATTATGAAACGGGGAAACAGGTACTAAAGCTCTTACAAGATACTTGTATCAACACAGGAACAACCGTCATTGTGATTACGCATAATTCTGCAATTGCTCCAATGGCAGATCGAGTGATTGAAATCAATAATGCGAAAGTTCGAAGTGTCAAAATTAACGAAAATCCAGTGTCTGTTGCAGACATTGAATGGTAGAAGGGCAGTGAGAAGATGAAAAAAACAGCACTTCTAAAAGATATTTTTCGTGAAATATGGCATACAAAGGCGCGTTTTTTATCTATTTTTGCCATCATAACGCTTGGCGTTGGTTTCTTTTCAGGTATCAAGGCTACAGGACCGAATATGATCGATACTGCGGACCATTATTTTAAAGAAAAAAAGCTCATGGATGTCAAAGTTGTTTCTACCTATGGGTTGAATAATGAGGATTTAACCTTACTCAAAAGTATAAAAGGTGCAGAGGTGGCAGGAGGCTACAGCCAAGATGTCTTTTTAGGAAATACAGGAATCGTGACGAAGGTGATGTCCTTACCAGAAAAAGCGACAATGAATGATTACCGAGTAATGAAAGGCCGTTTGCCAGTGAAAAAAGGCGAAATAGCATTAGATGACACTGAAAAAATGCAGCAAACATTTAAAATTGGGGACAAGGTCAGTTTGACTACAGAAGGAGATAAAACCGATTTAACGAGTGTTTTTAAGCAAGTTGAGTACCAAGTTGTTGGCTTTGTAAACAGTCCTCAATATATTGAAACTTTTCAACGAGGTAGTAGTACGATTGGAAAAGGAACAGCAGATGCCTTTGCTGTTATTCCAGAATCAGACTTTAAATCGGATCTTTATACAGAAGCTTATTTGACCTTTGATACTACCAAAAAATTAGCGGCTTATTCTACAGACTATGAAAATCAAATCGCTAAAGAAATCAAAGTTGTTGAAAAGAAAGTTAACCAACGTCCTGAAGAAAGGCTAGCAGAACTTAAACAAACTGGAGCCAAAAAAATAACTGATGGAACCACTAAAATCACAGAAGCAAAACAACAATTAGCAGATGGTCAAAAACAACTTGATGAAGCAAAAGCAAAGCTAGTTAGTGGGGAGTCAGACTATCAAACAGGACTAGCAACGTTTCAATCTGAAATAGCAAAAGGCGAAGCAACGCTAACTGAAAATCAAGAAAAACTTACTTCAAGTCAAGCAGAGCTTGAAGCAAATGAAACTCAGTTAAATGAAGGGAAACAACAGCTTGTGGCTGCCCAACAAGAATTAGCAACGAAAAAAGCAACGGTGATTGAAAGCATTAATCAAGGGCAGACCCTTGTCGCCTCTATCCGAGACAGTTTGAAAATACCAATTACATTAGTTCCAGAAGCAACAAAAACTACTTTAATCACTAGTAGTACACAAGTAGATAAACAGTTGGGAGAACTAATTGCTGCCTACTTTGCTGGTTCAGTATCCGCTCAAGAGGTGACGGTCTCTCTTGATACAATAGAAGCAAAATTAAGTGCTAGTCAAACAGAATTAGACCAAGCAGAGTCTGCGTTAAATCAAAAAGCGACAGAATTAGCGAATGGAGAAACGGCTCTTCTTAATGGAAAAACACAACTTGACGCTGGAAGAAGGGCTTTGTCAGAAGGTCAACAAAAATTAGCTTCTGAAAAAGCGACGGGTGAAAAAAAATTAGCCGAGGTAAGAAATCAACTAGATGAAGGAAATAAAGAATACGAGTCAGCTAAAGCTGAATTTGATCAAAAAAAACAACAAGGAGAAGCTGAAATAGCCAAAGGCGAACAAGAGTTAGCAGAAGCAAAAGAGCAGTTAACCACGTTAAAAAAACCTGAATATTTTGTGATGGATCGGACTTCAAATCCTGGCTACGAAGAATTTAGTGACAATGCCAATCGAATTTCAGCCATTGCGCAAGTCTTTCCAGTCTTTTTCTTTTTGATTGCTGCCCTAGTAAGCTTAACGACGATGACTCGAATGGTTGAAGAGCAACGACTTCAAATTGGAACCTTAAAGGCACTAGGTTATACAAGTTTTGATATTTCTAAAAAATTTCTGATTTATGCCTTATTAGCAAGTGGTAGCGCGAGTTTGGTTGGATTATTTATTGGGTATCAACTCTTTCCAACAATTATTTTTAATGCGTATGGGGCCCTTTATAACTTACCGGCTATTCGAATTACCTATTATCTAAGCTACGGAATGCTGTCGTTAGTAGTTGCACTATTTTGTACCGTATTGCCTGCTTTAATCGCCACCAGAGTTGAATTAATGAGCAACCCTGCAGCTTTAATGCGTCCTAAAGCACCTAAAAATGGCAAGCGAATTTTGTTAGAGCGCATAACCTTTCTTTGGGATCGTTTTAATTTTATTGAAAAAGTAACCGCTCGAAATTTATTTCGATACAAACAACGAATGCTGATGACGGTTTTAGGTGTGGCAGGTTGTACGGCTTTAATTTTAACTGGATTTGGTTTAAAGGATTCAATTGCGGATATTGCAGGATTACAGTACGGGAAAATTATGAAATACCAAGCAATTGTTGCTTTTAATCCAGATGCTAAACAAGCAGATAAAGAAAAATACAATCAGTTAATGACAGATACTAAAGAAATTACACATCAATTAGCAGTTCATCAAGAAAATTTTAAAATGGAAAAACAAGGAGTCAATACACAAGAAGTGACGCTGTTTACTCCAGAAAAAACAACAAATTTCGATCAGTTCGTCCTTTTGGCTAATCGTAAAACAAAAGCCAAAGAAGAAATTCCTAAGCAGGGTGGCGTGATTACTGAAAAACTTGCAAAATTATTTGATTTAAAAGTAGGCGACAAACTTTCTATCAAGGATACAAACAATAAAACCTATTCTTTGAAGGTTACTGGCATTACTGAAAATTATGCAGGCCATATGATTTATATTAGCCCCACTTATTATCAAAAACTCTTTAAAAAAGAACCTCTTTATAATACTCAACTATTAAATTATAAAGGGAATCAAAAATGGGAAGATCAATTTGGTGCTCAATTAACGGAGAACGGAAGCGTGGCACGAGTAACCTTTGTTGACCGCGTTGGGAGTTCTTTTAAAGACACCATGTCCAGCTTAAATATTGTGACGTTAGTGTTAATTATATCAGCTGCAGCCCTTGCTTTTGTTGTGTTGTATAATTTAACGAACATCAACGTCTCCGAACGGATTAGGGAGCTTTCAACAATTAAAGTTCTTGGATTTTACGACGGGGAAGTTACGATGTATATCTATCGCGAAAATATTATCTTAACCATGATGGGCATTGTGACGGGTTCCTTTTTAGGAATCTTCCTTCATGGATTTGTGCTACAAACCGCAGAAGTTGATATGATGATGTTTAGCCCAACCATAAAAGTGTTAAGCTACGTCTATTCAGCAGCTTTAACCTTCCTGTTCTCTGGAATTGTAATGTGGGCAATGCATTTGAAATTAAAACATATTGATATGATTGAAGCCTTAAAATCAGTCGATTAAAAATTTAAAAGGGTTATTAGAACAACTTTGTTTTAATAACCCTTTTTTCACTTTAATGTTATTCTTTATGTTGTTCTTTTAACGAAAATGATATCTTTCTCATAAAAAGATTGATACAATATTTAATATAGAGGGGATGTGAGAAAATGTTGTGGGGATATAGTTTGGAAACTATTTATTTTTACGTGTTAATTGTAACCGCATTATTAGCCGTGATTAGTTTTTTTGTTGGAGACATTATCAATTTTGATGGCCCTATTGATCCGGTTTTAATCGTTCCTTGGTTTGCATTTATCGCTTTGTTTGGTTATTTAGGAGAAGCACATACTGAATTTCATAGCGGACTCATCATACTTACCAGTGGAATCCTTGCTTCTATTATTATTTTTTTACTGAATTTCTATTTAATTGTTCCATTAAGAAAATCTGATGCAACTCTTTCCTCTTCTGAAAAAGACTTAGAAGGGCGAGTAGGAACGGTGATTACACCAATTCCATTAAAAGGGATGGGGGAAATCAGCATTAAAAGCGTCACGGGTTCGATCACGAAGCCAGCAAGCTTGTATCAACCTCTTGCGGAAATTAAGGCAGGAGAAAAAATATTGGTGATTGAGATTAACAATCGAGTTGCCTACGTGATGCCCTACGAAGAAAATTTTTAAGCGTGAATAAAATTGAAAGATGAAAAGGATGGGGAAAAATGTCAATTATAGTAATTGGAATATGTGGTTTTGTTGTGTTAATGTGTTTGCTAGTTTTTATTTCAAAATACCAAACAGCAAATCCAGATGAAGCGTTAATTGTAAGTGGAAGTTATTTAGGTTCAAAAAATGTCTTTAAAGACGATGCTGGCAATAAAATTAAAATTGTTCGTGGGGGCGGAACGTTTGTGATGCCCGTTTTTCAACGATCAAATCGTTTAAGCTTATTATCAAGTAAATTAGATGTTTCTACACCAGAAGTCTATACAGAACAAGGCGTTCCAGTTATGGCAGATGGAACATCAATCATTAAAATTGGTTCCTCTGTTGAAGAAATCGCAACAGCAGCAGAGCAATTTTTAAGTAAATCTCGTGAAGAGCTAGAAAATGAAGCAAGAGAAGTCTTAGAAGGGCATCTACGTTCAATCTTAGGCTCGATGACAGTCGAAGAAATCTATCAAAATCGAGATAAGTTTAGCCAAAGTGTTCAAGAAGTTGCCAGCGTTGATTTAGCAAAAATGGGCTTAGTTATCGTTTCATTTACCATCAAAGAAGTACGGGATAAAAATGGTTATTTAGATTCACTTGGAAAACCAAGAATTGCGCAAGTGAAACGAGATGCGGATATTGCCATTGCCGAAGCAGACAAAGAAACACGTATCAAACGTGCGGAAGCTGAAAAAAATTCTAAGAAATCAGAATTAGAACGTGAAACAGAAGTCGCCGAAGCATTAAAAGAAAAAGAATTGAAATTGGCAGCGTATAAACAAGAGCAAGATATTGCCAAAGCGAAAGCCGATCAAGCCTATGGGTTAGAAAGTGCAAAAGCACAACAAGAAGTAACGGAACAAGAAATGCAAGTAAAAATCATTGAGCGTCAAAAACAAATTGAATTAGAAGAAAAAGAAATCACTCGTCGTGAAAAACAATACGATTCAGAAGTGAAGAAAAAGGCAGATGCAGATCGTTACGCACAAGAGCAAGATGCACTTGCAAATAAAGCCAAAGAAGTTGCTGAAGCCGAAGCGGATCAATTCCGTGTAGAAGCAATGGCCACAGCCAATGCAAACCAAGTCCGCTTAGAAGGACAAGCCTTAGCCGAAGCTATTTTAGCTAAAGGTCAAGCCGAAGCCGAAGCAAAACAAAAAATTGCTGAAGCCTTCAAGGAATATGGCGAAGCAGCAATTCTTTCAATGGTTGTTGAAATGCTACCAAGTATGGTGAAAGAAGCTGCACAACCAATGGCAAATATCGAAAAAATTACCGTAATTGACAACGGACAAGGTGAAGGCAGTGGTGCAGGAGCCAATCGTGTGTCAAACTACGCTACCAACCTTTTAGCGACAACTCAAGAAACCTTAAAAGAAACAACAGGATTGGACGTTAAAGAATTAATTGAAAAATTTGTTTCAAAAGCGCCACAAACAATCCATCAGGATATTCATCAAGATAAATAAACCAATAAAAAACCAAGAAACTAATCAGTTTCTTGGTTTTTTTCTTCGTTTTCTTTTTTAGTTAACAAAACATTCAGTTCATTTTCTTCTGTTTGAATGTCAGAAAGTTCTTCTTTAAGATCAGCTACTTCTTCGTGAGTAGGGACCTTAATTAAGTGATTGACAGCAACGGCGACAAACGTACCAATAAAGGTATCAAATACACGCTCTAAAGCATAAATAATGGTTTCATTAGGTGGTATCGAAAAATAAATAATTAATAACGTAGCAATAGCCCCAATGATTCCAGAGTTATAATTGATACCATCGCAAATGACAATAATCAACATAACAGCTACCGGAACGCCAATGACTTCAAGAATAAACAAGTTGCCAGACGAACGATAAAGCAAAATAAACAAAGCAGCCAATAAAGCGCCAAGTGTATTCCCTAAAATTCGCGATTTCCCAAATTTTACAGTTGTTTCCATATCTTGTCTTAATGCAAACACAGCAGAAAGCGAAGCAATCATTGCTGTTCCGCGACCACTATAATGAAATAATAGGATACAAACGGCAACAGCAATCCCTGTTTTAATTGTTCTCATCCCTAATCTGAAATTTCCAACTTCCATCAATTCATCACACTTTCACCTATAAATTTCTCACTCAACAGCCTTATCTAAAGCCTTCATACTCGCATTTCCAGAACTTAAATCAGCAGTAAGGACTTCTAATTGTTGGAATAAAGCGCCATGTGCTAAATTGATTTTACTTAAATAAGTAGTAATGTCTTCTTGACTCAAGTCAGCTTTGTATTTTTTATAAAACGTTTCTTCGCTTTCTTTAGCTTCTGTTGCATAATGAGCGAATGCTTCATAGGTTTTATTTAATTGAGTTAAAGTAGCAATTGCTTGGGTTACATCCTCTTTAGGCAAATCCACTGCCTTTTTTTGTTGATAATCTTCTAAGGTTTGAATCGTTTTTTGAATGTTTAACATTTCGTCTTGAACGACAGTCAATTCTTTTTGACGCGCTTTGAAATTTTTCCCAACTGCGCCTTTTTGTTTAGAAATCAAACTTTCAGAACGTGAGCTTTTCAAGTCTTTCGCTAAAGCGTCCATCATCTCATCTTCTAAAGTCTCAAATTTCTCTAAAGAAGTGTCAACTTTTTTTAGACTAGCTAAGTTTTGTTGAGCGATTTCTTGTGTACCCGCCCGTTCCTGAGAATGACCACAAGCTCCAAGAATGACTAGTAAGCAGCCTGTTATCAAGATCGTTAGTGTTTTATTTTTCATAAGAAATCCCCTTTAACGCGTTAAATTTTATAGTACTAATAATATAGTAAAATGAGATAATTGCAAGTTCGTAAAAAAGACTATTAGAATAAACAAAAAAACATGGTATGATAAAAGAAAAATGCAGGAGTGAAGCCATGAAAATCGGGTTACGTACAATTAAAACAGCCATAGGAGCTGCCCTTGCGATTTTTATTGCAGATTACTTAAAGTTAGACTATGCCGTTTCAGCCGGAGTGATAACAATATTAAGTGTGCAAAATACAAAGAAAAAATCCATTACATTAGCAGGTCAACGCTTCTTATCAACCGCATTAGCCATTGCCATTGCTATTTTCTTCTTTTTAATAATTGGATTTAATCCAGTATCCTTTGGTCTTTATTTATTAATTTTTATTCCAATAGCTTCAAAACTTCAATTAACAGACGGTATCGTTGTTAGCTCAGTTCTCGTTACACATCTCTTGATAGAAGAAAGTGCTTCTTTTCACTGGGTTTTAAATTGTTTTTTATTAATGTTTGTCGGAGTAGGAACAGCAATTGTATTGAACTTGTACATGCCATCTAGTGAAAAAAAATTAAAAGAATTGCAATTGATGATTGAAAAAGACATGAAATTGGTACTCTTAGACTTTTCAAAAGCCTTAAAACACGTTACGGAACCTCATCAATTAGACGCTTCTTTGCAAGAATTGAATGCGACAGTATTAAAAGCAGAAAAATTAGCCATGGAACAATTTAATAATCGACTGTTTGATCAATCCTATTACTATATTAAATATTTCGATATGCGAAAAATGCAATTGTATGTCTTAAAACAAATCAAAGTAGACATTACCTTGTGTCAGTTGCCAACGGAGCAAAATAAGAAACTAGCAGAAATTTTTGTGGCTACGGCAGAAAGTCTTCATGAAGACAATCCTGTCATCGAGTTATTAGAAGAAATCAAAGCGCTATTTGATTACTTTAGAAATAGCCCATTGCCAACGACGCGCCCTGAATTTGAAAACCGTGCGATGTTGTTTCAAATGCTAAACGATTTTAACTATTTCATTGAAATAAAAAAAGTATTTTATGAAGAATTTCGAACAGAAAGACAGCTTGCACAAGGAGAATAAAGAGGGAAGAAACTTACAAAGTGAATTTCCAAAAGGCAACTCATCTTTTCAGTCAGTAAAAGCACACAGTTATCAAAATTGTGTGCTTTTTTTTAATTCTATAGCTCGTTCTATTTTTAAGAACGATTAATTTTCATACATAGTAGCTAATTCATTCACTCTACGTTTCATTTCTGTGCGGATATGTTGTGGCTCTAAACATTCGCATTTATTTCCAAAACTGAAAAGAATAGTGTAGTAATAGTCGTTTTCGATGAAAGGAAAATTAACCATATAATGGTCATCCCCGTCTGGTGAGAACTCTTCATAAGCACAAAAATCAAGCACTCTGTCCATAACGGATTGATGAATCCGAATCTGGATAGTTTCTACCATTGTTGCCACCTCATCAGTAAAATCTAACTGAGGTTTTTCAAAATCGCGTGGTGTAAAAAAAGTATCTTCCAGTTGTAAGTTAGACATCCGAAATAATCTAAATAAGCGGAAATCATTTCGTTTCAGGCAATACCCATGCACATACCAATGGCTATTTTTCATGACCAATTGATAAGGCTCCACTAAACGAGTCGTTTTATTTCCATAGCGATCTGCATAGTCAAACGATAGATTGTTTTTTTCATGTAAAGCTTTTTTAATCATTTCTAAATAGTTTTGTGCATCTCTGCCACCCATCCATGGACTTAAGTCTATATAAATTTGGTTTGCTTTTAGTTCAATATCTTTTGCGCTGTTAGCAGGAATAAAACTTTTTACTTTTGCAAGTGCATTTGACAGTTCCTTACTTTGCATCATATTAGAAATATTGGAAAGCCCCATTAAAATAGCAGAAAGATCATTAGTTGAAAATGTTTTTCGATCCATCTTATAATTTGGCATAATCTCAATACCGCCTCCCACACCGGATATCGATCGAACCGGAATACCAGCCATGTTTATAGCATCTATGTCACGATAAATAGTGCGAAGAGAAACTTCAAACCTATCCGCTAATGTTTGTGCACTAATGCGTTCCTTATCGAGGAGAACCATAATAATACTAATAAGTCTTTCAACTTTCATCTAAAGAAGCATCTCCTAACTGATTTTTTAATTAGTGTCTATTGTTGACATCCTGATGTCAACAATAGCTTGATATACTAAGAAAGTAAAGGAAGAAGGGGAAGCTCATAAAAAATGATTGATTAGACGTTTATCTTCCAATAGCAAAAAAGGAATGATTTTATCTTAAGAACAGGCATTAGCAACAAATTAAATTTGGAGGGGATTTTGATGGTTACAGTTTATAGTTATGTTTTGGATACATTAGCAGATTGGGAATTGGGGTATGTTACTTCAGAGTTAAATTCAGGTCGCTTTTTTAAAGAAGGCCAGCAACGCTTATCGCTTAAGATGGTTAGTTATTCTACCGAAACCATTCATACAATGGGGGGACTTGCAATAGAGCCAAATTATGTAATTGAGGATATTGAGGTGAGTGAAACGACTGTGTTGTTATTACCAGGCGCAGAAACATGGAGTGATCCAAAACATGGTGCCATTATCGAAAAAGCAAAGGAGCTTCTTCAAATCGGTGGAACCGTCTGTGCTATTTGCGGTGCTACAGCTGCCCTTGCGAATGCAGGGATATTGAATGACCGTCCCCATACAAGTAATGGATTGGGATTTCTTGAAATGGTTTCTCATGGCTATAGTGGACAAGAATTTTATATAGAAAGCCCTTCTGTCGTGGATAACAATCTAATAACGGCAAGTTCTACTGGTGCTTTGTTATGGACAAAACAAATTATTGAACATTTAGGTGTTTTTCAATCCAGTACATTAGAATTTTGGTATGACTATTTTAGTACCGGCGATCCTAAATACTACTTTGCCCTCATGGAGACATTACCTGTTAATCATGAAAATTAAAGGAACTAAAGGTGTAGAAATTTATTAGTAGCAAGTAGCCTTTTTAAAGCACTTTTTAAAAAGCTTAGGTTTTGATTGCTTTTTAAGAAGTGCTTTTTATTTTAATGCAGAAAACTATTGCTTAAATTGTCAGAATATTCTATACTATCTAACAAGGAGATTAATTGTCAGAATATTTAAATAATTAAACCTGAATAGAAGCACATTGGGAGGAAAAGATATGAAAAGATTCGTTGCAAGTTTAGCAGTATTGGCATTGTTTGCTACAGGATGTGGTGCTGGGGGCGCCGCAAAAGATTCAGACACCATCAAAATTGGAGCAAACTTTGAATTATCAGGGGAAGTTTCAGCTTATGGAACAGCAGAATATCAAGGAGCAAAACTAGCTGTTGATGAGATTAACAAAGCCGGTGGCGTTTTAGGAAAAAAATTAGAATTAGTCAAATTAGATAATAAATCAGAACCAACTGAATCAGCAAGTGTAGCGACCAAATTAGCCACGAAAGAAAAAGTAGTAGCAATCGTTGGCCCTGCAACATCAGGAAATGTAAAAGCAGCAACTCCAAGTGTCACAAAAGCAAAAGTTCCATTAGTTACCCCTTCAGGGACAGATGACTCTGTCACAGTTGAAAAAGGACGTCTTCAAGAATACATTTACCGTGTTTGCTTCCAAGATTCTTTCCAAGGTGTAACCTTAGCGAATTATGCGAACCAAGATTTGGGCGCGAAAAAAGCCGTCATTATTGGGGATAGCTCAAGTGATTATGCAAAAGGATTGACTAAAAGTTTTGAAAAAAGCTTCAAAGGAGAGATTGTTGCAAAAGAAAGTTTTACAACAGGAGATAAAGATTTTAAAGCTATTTTAACAAAAATCAAGGACAAAGATTTTGATGTTCTATATATGCCTTCATACTATGAAGAAGCAGGATTAATTATCAAACAAGCTCGTGAATTAGGCATTCAACAACCTATTCTTGGAGCAGATGGTTTTGGAAATGAAAAATTAGTTGATTTAGCATTGCCTGAAAATTTAAACAATATCTATTATACGGCACATTATTCGGATCAAAGTACAGATAAAAAAGTCCAAGATTTCGTAGCGGCTTTTAAAAAGGAAAACAAAAAAACACCTGATGCGTTTTCAGCACTTTCATACGATTCTGTATACATGATTGCAAAAGCAATTGAAAATGGAAAAGAAGCAACACCAGAAAAAGTAAATGATGCTCTTGGTAAAATAAAAGATTTTGAAGGCATTACAGGGAAAATTACAATGGATAAAGAACACAATCCAGTAAAATCAACCCTTGTAATCAAGCTTGAAAATGGGAAAGAAGTTAGCAACACAGTAGTAAATCCTTAATCCAAGTAAAAAGGTGACTAGGTGTAACGCTTGCCTAGCGCCTTTTTGATTTAAAAATGGCAAAGAGTTCTTTGCAAACGAATGAATAGTGAGGTGTCAAATGGATAACTTAATTCAACAACTAATAAACGGACTGTCCTTAGGCAGTATTTATGCATTGATCGCGCTAGGCTATACAATGGTTTATGGCATTATCAAATTAATCAACTTTGCTCATGGTGAAATCTACATGGTTGGCTCTTACGTGGGATATACTGTTATTCGTAATTTTAATCTTGGACTTATTCCAGCTTTACTTTTTTCAATGATTTTTTGTGCAATCTTAGGAGTTATAATTGAACGTGTAGCCTATAAACCTTTACGAAAGGCAACCAGAGTAGCGGCTTTGATTACCGCAATTGGGGTGTCCTTCTTATTGCAGTACACCGTGCTGCTGATTATGGGACCTGAAGTTCGGGCGTTCCCTGAGACAATCAAAAATAAAAGTTATGAATTTTGGGGCATTACCATCAATGAACAACAGATTACTATTTTTGTTGTGACCGTTGTTTTGATGTTGGCGTTACAGTTTATTGTGAAGAAAACCAAAATGGGGAAAGCCATGCGTGCAGTAAGCGTGGATGCAGATGCGGCTAAATTGATGGGAATTAATGTAGACAATACTATTTCATTTACCTTTGCGATTGGTTCCGCATTAGCGGGTGCCGCAGGTGTTTTGGTAGGGATTTATTACAATTCGATTGCGCCAATGATGGGAACAGCACCCGGATTGAAAGCTTTTATTGCAGCTGTTTTAGGTGGAATTGGCATTATTCCAGGAGCGATGTTTGGCGGATTTACTATCGGAATTATTGAAACATTAATTAGCGGATATGGCAATTCAATGATTAAGGATGCAGTAGTTTATGGCATCTTAATTTTAATCTTAGTTGTGAAGCCTTCTGGACTTCTTGGTAAAAATACAAAAGAAAAAGTGTAGGTGATAAAAATGAAACAATTTAATAAATACAATCTTGGCTGGCTCATTTTTATTGCGGGCGCTTATTTACTAATTTGGTTAGGAATTTATCTTGGATTAATTGATGCTTTTTATGAAATCACCCTGATTACAATTGGCCTTAACATCATTTTAGCGCTAGGGTTGAATTTGATTATCGGATTTTCGGGACAATTTTCATTGGGTCACGCAGGTTTTATGTCGATTGGTGCGTATTGTTGTGGAATTATGACTTTAAAAATTCCTACAATGCTAGGGTTTGCAGCGGGGATTTTACTTGGGATAGCCGTAGCTAGTTTGGTGGCGTTGGTAGTTGGAATTCCAACGTTACGTTTAAAAGGAGATTATTTGGCCATTGCAACATTAGGTGTGTCAGAAATCATTCGAATCGCTATTTTAAATATGGGAGATTTGACAAATGGAGCTGCTGGTTTAAGTGGCATTCCGTACTTTACAACATGGCAAATTTTATTTATCTTTGTAGTTTTAACAACCATTATCATTGTAAATTACATTCGTAGTAGTCCGGGAAGAGCGACAATTGCTGTTCGAGAAGATGAGATTGCAGCAGAATCAATGGGAATTTATACGACAAAATACAAAACCATTGCCTTTATCATTGGCGCAGCGACGGCAAGTATCGCAGGTTCGTTACACGCGACTTACTTCAGTGTGATTAATCCATCTGATTTTGGTTTTATGAAATCTGTTGATATTTTAATTATTGTGGTTTTTGGTGGTTTAGGGAGTATTACCGGAACCTTTATTGCAGCGATTCTATTAGGGATTATCAATATTGTTTTGCAAGATTTTGGTGCAATTAGAATGATTATCTATGCGGTAGCATTGATTGCGATTATGGTATTTAAACCTTCTGGTTTGTTAGGCACAAAAGAATTTACGATTAAAGGATTGCTTGATCGATTGCATAAAAATTCTCCTAAAAAGGAGGGAGAAGAATGAGTTTATTAGAAGTAAAAAAATTAACGAAGAACTTTGGCGGTTTAGCGGCTGTTTCAATGGTGAATTTAGAATTAGGAAATAATGAATTGGTGGGCTTAATTGGGCCAAATGGTGCGGGGAAAACGACCTTATTTAACTTGTTAACAGGCGTTTATGCTCCATCCGAAGGAACCATTGATTTAACAGTAGACAATAAAACGCAGAGACTTAATGGCAAGAAGCCCTATAAAATTACCGATTTAGGGTTAGCAAGAACGTTTCAAAACATTCGTTTATTTAAAGAACTAACTGTGTTGGACAATGTTTTAATTGCGATGCATGGCAAAGATAAGGTCGGTACTTTACGAAGTATTTTAAGAACCCCAGCGTTTTATCAATCGGAAGAAAAAATGAAACAAGAAGCCATAGCGTTGCTTAAATTGTTCAAATTAGAAACAAAAGAAAAGGAATTAGCTAAAAATTTGCCTTATGGGGAGCAACGAAGATTAGAAATCGTTCGTGCTTTAGCAACAAAGCCTAAAATTTTATTTTTAGATGAACCGGCAGCTGGGATGAATCCGCAAGAAACAGCTGAGTTAACAGCCTTGATTCGCCAAATTCAACAACAATTTCAAATGACCATTTTGTTGATTGAACACGATATGTCTTTAGTAATGAAGGTGTGTGAACGAATCTATGTTTTAGAATACGGTCGCATGATTGCCCATGGAACGCCAAATGAGATTAAAAATAACGAGGCTGTTATTAAGGCCTATTTAGGTGGTGACTAATATGTTAAAAGTATCCGATTTATCAGTTCATTATGGAGTAATTCAAGCAATTAACAAGATTAATTTTGATGTTCAGGAAGGCGAAATCGTGTCGTTGATTGGTGCCAACGGGGCTGGGAAATCAACGATTTTAAAAGCAATTACAGGCTTACATCGAAGCAGTCAAGGAGAGATTCTCTTTAAAAATCAAGCCATTCAAAAAGCTACGACTAAAAAAATTGTGGAAGCAGGCATTTCTCTTGTTCCGGAAGGACGCCATGTTTTCAGCGGTATGACCGTTTTAGAAAATCTTGAGTTAGGTGCTTATTTAAGAAAAGATAAAGCTGAAATCAAAAAAGACCTCGAACACATCTATGATCGTTTTCCTGTTTTAGCCGAACGAAAGAAACAAGATACCGCTACATTATCAGGTGGTGAGCAACAAATGGTAGCAATGGGGCGAGCAATGATGTCTCGACCAAAGTTGTTGCTTCTCGACGAACCGTCAATGGGGCTAGCGCCTATCTTCATTAAAGAGATTTTTAATATTATCGAAGCTATTAATCAACAAGGAACGACAGTGCTTTTGATTGAACAAAATGCGAAAGCCGCTCTTTCAATAGCTGATCGAGGATACGTTCTTGAAACTGGAAAAGTTGTATTAACAGGAACAGGAAAAGAATTATTAGCCAGCGATGAAGTTCAAAAAGCTTATCTAGGAGGGTAACCAATGGATGTCCATACGTATATGTCAAAAGAAGTGATTACCATTTCGCAAGATACAAAAATTTTAGAAGCATTGGATGTGATGAAGGCCCATAAAATCCATCGCTTGCCAGTAGTTGAAAAGGGGCAGTTAATTGGGTTAGTAACAGAAGGTGTAATTCAACAAAATTCACCATCTACTGCAACCAGCTTAAGCATTCATGAATTAAACTATCTGTTGACTAAAACGACGGTTAAGGAAATTATGCTAACCGATGTTCAAACGATTTCCCCAAATGCTTTACTAGAAGAGGCTGCGGTAAGAATGCGAGAGAATCAGATTAGTGTCTTACCAGTCGTTGAAAACCAAAATCAAGTAGTGGGAATCATCACAGAAAAGGATATTTTTGATGCATTTATTGATTTACTAGGTTATTACAATCAAGGCTGTCGCGTTGTAGTAGATATTCCAGAAGATCATACTGGTATTTTAGAAAACATTACTCACTTATTTGCCACAGAAAAGATGAGTATCGATCAAATTGCCGTATATCGTAAGACTGGGTTAACGCAAGTCGTGATTCAAGTGGCAAGTACCGATGATGCGAAAATTAAAGAGATGTTAACCCAGCAGCACTACCATGTAAGTTCGTGTCTTTTGAAAAATGGAAAATAAACTAAAAATCATAGGATGTATCGGTCTCGCACCAATACATCCTATGATTTTTTAGTTTTATTCAAAGTCGTAATGTAATCCCCATCGTTCACGAACGGTATCCATTATAGTTAAGACATCGTATGAAAGTGGTAAGAAAGGATCTTTTTTATTTGCTAATATCCAATCTGTCAGGGCAGTAGCCTCGTAATTTAACGCCTCTCCACTATTTCCAGCTTCAATAAGTTCTGTTTTTCCATCAGGTCGAGTTAATGTCGCTGACGTTGCACGAGGGTAATCATCTACAGTGATGTACCCATCTTCGCAAGCGATGATCCCACGTTTTGGCATTTTCGCACGGAAGGTAAGTGAGACAACAGCCATCTCATTGTCTTTATTTTTTAAAATAATCCCTGATTGCTCATCTACTCCTGTTTCAAATAGATTCATAGTAGTTAAGATTTCATGTGGCTGACTATTTAAAAAGAAACGAGTAAAAGATAATGCATAGGTGCCGATATCAAGTAAAGCACCACCAGCGAGGGCTTTATTGTAAAAACGATTAGTAGGATCAGTTTCCTTTAAGCTACCAAATGACACTTGAAGCATTTTTAATTTTCCAATGGTTCCACCATCTATAAGTTCTTTTAATTTATGGTAAAGCGGCATATGGTAAATCGTCATAGCTTCTGATAAAATCAAGTGTTTTTCAGCTGCCAAATCCATAGCGGCTTTTAATTGTGTGCCATTCATTGTAATGGCTTTTTCACAAAGAACGTGTTTGCCTGCCTGAAGACTCTTCATAATCAAGTCGTAGTGATGACTGTGGGGTGTTGCAATGTACACGATGTCGATGGCTTGATCATTTAATAGTTCGTCGTAATTGCCATAAGCGTTTTCAATTTGATGCTTTTCTGTAAATGCTTTTGCTTTTTCAAGAGAACGTGACCCCGCTGCATAAAGCGTAGCGTTTGGTGCCTTAAAGCTAGTGGCAAAGCTACTTGCGATATCCCCTAAACCTAGTATTGCCCAGTTGACTGTTTTCAATATAAAAACCTCCTAAGAATGAAGATAAATCAATCATCTTTCAGCATCATTGTAACAAAAGAACTAGTTAATTCATAGTATAAAAAATGGGCTGAATCATTCCTTTTTCAATAATCAATTAAAGAAATTACTAAAATCGTCTTGATTTTCTCAAAAACGATTTTCTTATAGTGTCTCATAGGTTAGAATAGAAATGAAGGGGTTGAAGGTGAATGACAACATGGGAGAAGTTTAGACAAAATGCGTCACTAAGACGTTTTGTCGTTTTTTTAGTAATTTGTTTGGTTTTGTACTTAATTAAAGAAGTTTTAAGTTTGATTTTATTAACTTTTATTTTCACCTATTTAGTAATGCGGTTAGTAAAATCAATTCAAAAACGAGTTAAAATATCCCCTAAGATTATTGTGGTGGTTACGTATTTATTGATTGTTTCTTTATTTTATTTTGCAGTGACACACTACGTACCAAAACTAATTTCTCAAACGGGACAAATGATTGAATCAGTTTACCATTTTTATGAAAAACCACATAATAATAGTGTGATTTTAGATTGGATCGGTCGAAATTTAGATAGTGCAGAAATAAAAGATCAAGTGAAATCGGGAATTGCATTGATCTTTAGTTATATTACAAGCATTGGCTCAATGAGTTTAACGTTCGTTTTATCTTTCATTTTAAGCTTTTTCTTTTCAGTAGAAGAAGAGCGTGTTGCGAGTTTTAGTAAGTTATTTTTCAAAAGTAAAATTGGGTGGTTTGCTAAGGACGTCGCTTATTTAGGTGGGAAATTTATTGATACTTTTGGAGTTGTGATTGAAGCGCAATTCTTAATTGCGATTGTGAATACAGTGATTACGATGATAGGGTTATACATTTTAGGCTTTCCTCAATTATTAACATTGGCGATTATGGTCTTTATTTTAAGTCTAATTCCAGTAGCTGGAGCCTTTATCTCTTGTATTCCTTTAAGTCTGATTGCCTATACAGTTGGTGGTTTCCAAGATGTGCTTTATGTCCTAGGTATGATTTGTATCGTGCACATGCTTGAATCCTATGTCTTAAATCCTAAATTAATGTCTTCAAAAACAGAGCTTCCTATTTTTTATACCTTTATTATTTTAATGTTTTCTGAACGATTCTTTGGAGTCTGGGGATTGATAGTTGGAATTCCAATTTTCATTTTCTTATTAGACTTACTGGATGTAAAAACGATTCGCCGTAAACTGACTAAAAAAGAAAGTTTCTGAAGTTTCTAATTTTTATTTACAGCTATTAAATAAAGTGAAAGTCCAAGTTAGTAAGTGAACCATTCTTACTAGCTCGGGCTTTTTTGTTTTATTAAAAATATATAATGAATTCCCCTTAAAAAGAATTTAATTAATTTTAGTACAACTATTTTAATTCTTGTTGATTTATGTTTAAATAATAAAGAACGACAGTTTTTTTTAGTTGTTAAAGGAAGGTTTTTTTAATGGGAATAATTCAAAGTACCTTAAGACAAAAGTATTTTTTAGTAAGTGAGCTAAAAACGCTATACAATTATCCTTATTTACTCAAGCTAGTTTAAGTTCAAAAACGTCACCTACGAATGTATAAAATAGGAAGAAAACTATGGATAAATACAAGGAAATTTTCATAAATTCACTCGACCACTATTCATCAAATAGTCGGAGAAAACGTTGTTAATAGAAAAAACCGAGAAAAGGAAGGATTATCCATTATGCAGATGAAAAAGAAATTGATAGTAGTTATGATTGTAGGCATACTATTCATGCTGTCGATTATAGTAGGAAGAAAGTATTTGGATAAAAAATCAGCAGAAAAAGAATATCAAAATGGCGTGGAATTAATTCAAAATTACGTAACAGATTACCTAGTCCACAACTACGAAGGTATTGAAAAAATTGAATGGCAAGGTGTTGGAATTGAGTGGCGAAATTCACCAATATACGGGACGTCACTGTTTGGAAATTATGTAAATAGTAAAGTAAAGATATTTGTTTCTAAAGATAATTATTTTACTGTAAGATTTACTCTGACAGATGAAACTGACTATGACAATGTCTTAAAAAGATATGTTGAATCAAACTCTTTAAATCCTGAAAATACAGATTTTTCTATTAAATCAGATTTAGAAAATACAATCTACAGCTTGAGTCAAGTTGAAAAAGAAGAGTTTAATAAATTAAAAAAATCTAGTAAGGGAAGTCAAGATGCTAAGGTGGTTTATAATTTAAGCATTCATGAATTGAAACATTAGGAGATTTGAGTTTATGAGTAACGAAATCACTATATAAATTGGAAGTAGCCAAGTTAATTTTTGAAAAATTGGGTGCATACTAATCTCACACTTCATAAGAGGAGAGGACGTTTTATCGATGTTAGAAATGAACAAGAAGTGGATACTAGTTATAATTATAGGAATAGTAACTATGGTGTTAATCATTGGAGGGAAAAAGTATATGGATAAAAAATCCGCAGAAAAAGAATATCAAGATGGTGTGGAATTAATTCAAAATTACGTAACAGATTACCTAGTCCACAACTATGAAGGTATTGAAAAAATTGAATGGCAAGGTGTCGGTGTAGAATGGCGTAATTCCAAAACTAGGGGATCTTCTTTGTTTGGAAATTATATAAATAGTTATGTAAAAGTATATATATCTAGAAAACAGTATTGTCAAGTAGGATTTACACTATCTGACGAAACTAACTATGATAATAATTTGAAGAAGTATGTCTTATTAAATTCATTGAATCCTGAAAATATAGATTCGCTTCTTGAAATGGAGATAAGAAATACCACTAGACATTTAAATGCAGAAGACAAACTTCATTTTAAAAAAATTGAAAAATCGAGTAAAGGCAGTCCAAATGCCAAAATTGTTTATAATTTAGATATCCATGAACTAAAATATTAGGAGGAATGAACCTATGAGTATCGAAATAACAAGTGAAGTTTTAGCTGCTACTATTGATAAAACTAAAGATTTTGTTCAAAATAAAAATAGTGGTGATGAATTCAAATTAAACATAGGAAATGAAAAACAAAATTATTACATCGTAAACAAAGCAGCAAGTGATACTAACAATCAACTAAACGCTATGGCTATCGCCCCTATTATGGAAAATGGCAAGCCTGACTATAATAATGTGGGGGTAGTATTCGCAGGAACCAATATGCCACAAGAAAAAGGCGCAAGTGGATTTGGAACGGCCATCGATTCGGGTTTTGGCGGTCTTTCTGGTGAATACAAATTAGCAGAAGATTTCTTAAAGGAGACACAAAAAAAAGTCGCAAAGCAAAATGGGAACATTACCGATGTCGCAGGCTTTAGTCAATCAGGTGGCTATATGATGAAAATGGCTGCGGAGCATGGACGAGTGAGTGGTTTTAAAACAACTAGTTTTGATGACTGGGGCAAACAACAATTTGATACATTGACAAAAAAAGAACAAGAGTGGCTAAAAGAAAATCCAGCATTTCTATTACGTTATCAAAATGATTCATGGGCTGATTTGCCAGCGCGTGATCATGAATATGGGAATATCCTAACAATTATAGGAATCGGTGATCATAATACTCTTTCAAAATACTTTGATGGGGATTCATTAAATTTGGACCGTTTAGCAAAAGATGGTATTTTTGCCCCTCATATGACAAAAAAACAAGTAGAAGAAGCAGCGAAAAATTGGGCGAAGACACATGGCGATTGGAATCCATTTACAAATGATAATGATGAAGCTATTAATCGAGTAAAAGAATATTTAAAAATGTATGGAGCCTATGCTACAGAGGATTTCAGTATTAAAATGACCACATTAAGTAAGTTGAAATTAGCGTTAACTGCAAGTGGCGGAGGGCTTTCTTCTTCTGAAAAGATTTATTTAGACAGCCAAGAAGCATTGTTTTTTGTTGAGAAAGCAACTTCAAACTTTAAAATTGCAACAGAACAAATTGTCAAAATTTATCAAAACGCTATGAAAGAAGCACAGGAATTATGGCGAGCAACACTATCTGAAGCAAGGAATAAAGGTTCTTTACTGGAAGAATGGGAAATACAGGAGACTTTAGATAGGATAGGGTGCACAGATAAGAAAATTGTGACAGATTCATGTGAAATCTATCAAAGAAAATTAGATAAAATCAAACAAATAGAAAAGAAATTCATTGAATTAGTCACTAAAATTAAAGAGAAAATTGCTGAAATTATTCAAAGAGACAGTGAATTAGCCCAACAACTTAAAGGAGTTAATTGATATGGAATTAGAAGAAGAATTCGCTTCGGAATATAAAAATAATAGACGGCAGTTAGAGGAAGAAGAAGAATTTATTAAAACATTCAAACGAAAGGGTGATCAAGCTCTCGAACAGGCTTATCATGAACTAAGTATCCAAGCTAGAAACAATGACTTAGATGCCCAGACAATAGCCTTTATCCGTCAAGAAATCTTCAAAGCACAAGAAGATTACGAAGAAATAATAGGTCAAGAGAGAAAAAATGTAATCCAAAGATTAGATAATAATGAACTGGAATACCGACAAAAGCTAAGACAAAATAACTAAGACAGGAGGTCCCCTCTGTGACAGAAATAGTAGAAAAAGCGTTCGAGGAATTACAAAAAAAATTACAAAAAATCACTATTATGGGTATTGCGATTAATAAAATAGGTATTAGCTCAAAAAATCAAAAACAGGTAGAAAAAATAGGAGAAACGGAATTGGAAAACATAAAAGCCACTTTGAGTAGTTCCTCGAAAAGTTTGGAGCATGCTATAAAAGGACATTTTGGAAAAAAACTAACAGAAGTACTCGACAAACAAAAACAAACATTAGATGATTTTTAAAAAATTTTTGATTAAAAAACAGTGCCAGTTCATTCCTACTTAATTTTTAATGCTAATTTCATAAGACATAGGCATTCTTGAAATAGAAACTCCAACTAATATTGAACTAGATAAAGAAACTTTTTTAGTTCTTACAGAGTACAAACAGGGGAGAGTAATTTAGAATGATGTAAAGAACTTCTAAGATGAAGTTCTTTTTTTATTATTTATGAATTCAAACATAATATTCTCAAAAAAAATGTGTTCTTTAGCTAATTTGATAGTTAGTAACTAGGTGTAACTTTTAATAGAAGGTCTAAAAAATAATTTTAAAACTAGTAAAAAAGTCATTTTCCGCTATCGTTTTAGTTGTAAATTCACTTATTAAGTGTAAAATAAAGGTAGTTGTAGCAATCATTTAACTTTTTATTCTAAGGAGGAACCAATGATGAATCAAGCACTTGTTAGAATTGTTTTAATGGCTATTAAGGAAAAATATGTAAGTGAAAAGGCATTTTATAAAGATCAATTAGGAATCACCCCTCAAAGTTGGGATCGCTGGAAAAAAGGCGAGCAAGGACTGAAAAGTGAAAATATGCAGAAAATCGCTCGATTGTTTACGGAATACGAATGGATGCTTGTTCAAAAAGTCTGCCGAAATGCGACAATTTTACCAGAAGTCGAAGCCAATCCAGTCACTGAATTTCAATCAATCAAATTTCATGTTGCAAAAAAATGGGTAGATACTGGAGTAGCAACGCTTAAATTCAAACAATCCAATCAAAAGACAAATCAATCATCTCAATTAAAACCAGCCGTAACAACACTAAGCATTGAAATGAATTATGATTTTTGGAGCTATAAAGATCGAATTGAGTTGCGTTTGCCAGGTGTGATTCAGCAGCAGATCGAAACAGAAAAACAAGATTTACTAGAATGGTTTAATGAAAATATTGAAGAAGAGTTTAAAATAATTGAATAACATTTGTAAAAAAGGGATTTGTGAATAATAACAAATCTCTTTTTCATTTAAATAATGAAAGGAAGTCATTTGCTTATTAAAAAATTAACTTTTTAATGGTATGATAGCTCTAGATGTTTAATAGTAAAAATTATTTTATTTAAAAGTGGAGATATTCTGATAAGTTTTACTTTAGCAAATGGATTTAAAATAACAACCTTAATAAATATTGTTGAAAGTCCGATGGATCTTTTTTTTGACAAAGTTTCTAATAATATGGTAGTTTTAAAACAGTCGTATTTATTAAACCAATCCGCCTACAGAATAGCTCCTATTAAAATAGTTATTGAAAAAATATCTCGAACTGTTTATTGCTCTGCTTGTTTATGAACAACATACATAAATAACTTGCGCATAAAATTTGAATAAGAGAATTGGAGTTTTAAGTTATGTACAAAAAAGTATCAATCGCGTTATTAAGTTTAACAATTCTAAGTGGATGTCACTTATCTGGAACAACTTCAGAAACTACTAAAGACACTTCCCATTCAAAAGAAATCGCCAAAGACACAGCAACAAAAACAAAGAAACAAGAAGCTCCTTTACCTAATGTTTCTTCAAATGATTGGAATTTAATTTTAGTCAACAACGACCACCCGATGGAAGCGATTGAAACACCGTTGAAGGTATTACCAAACGGGTTACAAATTGATGAACGCATGGAAACGGATTACAATGCTTGGATGAACGCAGCCAAAGAAGCTGGTTTTAATATGGTATTAGTTTCTAGCTATCGTTCATATGATTTACAAAAACAAGTATACAATCAATCCATTTCAGACAATCAAAGTCAAGGAATGAGTTACGAGGATGCTGTTGCTGAAACAAAAAAATATGTTGCTTTTCCTGGCTCAAGCGAACACCAAACGGCTTTAGCAATTGATATTGTTGACGATGAATGGTTGGCAACAGGAAAAGGATTGATTCCTGAATACGATCAAACAGCCTCTCAAAAATGGCTTGTTCAAACAATGAAAGAGTATGGCTTTATTTTAAGATTTCCTAAACACAAAGAAGATCTTACTAAAATCAGTTATGAATCTTGGCATTTTAGATATGTTGGAAAAGAAAATGCTGCCTACATTATAGATCATGATTTATCGTTAGAAGAATATATTACCAAACTGCAAGCTGCAGGAAAATAATACATTCGAATGAAACTTAATAGAAAGGAGAGAGTTTGTTGGTAAAAAAGAAAAACAAATTTGCATTCTTTGGAAAGAAACGCACGATTTTCCCAAGTTATATCGTAGCCATCTTATTTATTGTGACCCTTATTTTTTTCGGCACTCTTTCTCTTCTTTCTAAGGTTTCGCCAAAAGAAGAAGCGACTGTTGAAATGAGCCAAGAAGAACAGTTTATTCAAAAAATCGCTAGTCATGCACAAGTTCTCTACCAACAATATCAAGTATTGCCTAGTATCAGTATTTCCCAGGCAATATTAGAGTCGGATTGGGGAACAAGTGAATTGTCAACGTTGAACAATAATTTCTACGGAATCAAAGGAACAGATGAACGCAATACGGTTCTAATGACTACAAAAGAATTTGAAAATGGACAATGGATTGAAATCAACGCACGTTTTAGAAAGTATGAAGACTGGAAAGAGTCCATGGAAGATCACGCAAAACTCTTTGTTAATGGAACAACTTGGAATGCAGATCAATATGCGACTGTTAGAGCTGCTAAAAATTATCAAGAAGCAGCCCATGCTTTGCAAGCCTCCGGATACGCAACAGATCCAGACTACCCAGCTAAATTAATCGAATTGATTCAACAGTACA
The DNA here is from genome assembly GCF_900258435.1 of Carnobacterium divergens. Lineage (NCBI taxonomy): Bacteria > Bacillati > Bacillota > Bacilli > Lactobacillales > Carnobacteriaceae > Carnobacterium > Carnobacterium divergens. The sequence goes on from NZ_LT992558.1 coordinate 1,075,875, forward strand.
AGCTTGATCAGTATGACCAAAAAGAACTTTAAAAATTTATTTTTTAGAGTTCTTTTTTTTGTTTTTCAATAGCTTCTTTTCTGTAAAACAAGTAAAATAGAATTACAAAGGAGTGATACAATGCAAACTAAACAAGAACAAAACATTCCAACGATTACAACGGATTTACGAAAAGATATTATTACTGTTCCAAAGTCTATTAGTCAAGCTAGTGGTATTCGTATTTTTGGAAAATTGATTCGATCTATTATTTTTACAACAGATATCGCCATTATTTGCAACAATGATGCAGATGCAGTAATTGCTGTGTATCCTTTTACGCCTCATCCAGCAATTATTCAAAGTATTACTTTAGCAGCGAATATTCCTGTATTTTCAGGTGTTGGCGGTGGACTTACTCATGGAAAAAGATCGGCGAATATCAGTTTGTTTGCTGAAGCCCAAGGATCATTAGGAGTCGTAGTGAACGCGCCAACGCCTACAAGTACGATTAAAGAAATCAGCGACAATATCGATATTCCCATTATTGGAACCATCGTTTCAGAATTTACAGATATTAAAGAAAAAATTACTGCCGGTATCAGTATTTTAAATGTGAGTGGGGGTACCCAGACGGCTAAAATGGTAAAAAAAATCCGAGAAGACTTTCCTGATATCGCTATTATTGCTACAGGTGGACCAACGGAGGCCTCCATTCTTGAAACAATAGAAGCAGGAGCCAATGCCATCACTTATACACCACCATCAAATGGCGTTTTATTTAGTAAAAAAATGGAGAAATATCGTGATCAAGAAGAAGCTCATTATCAAGAATAGATAAAGAAGGAGGAAGGGAAAATGATTATTACAACAACCAATTCAGTTGAAAATCAAACAATTAAAAGCTACGAAGGCATCGTATTTGGTGAAGTGATTTCAGGTATCAATATGCTAAAAGATATGGGGGCAGGCCTTCGCAATATTTTTGGCGGACGCTCACAAGGATATGAGAACGAATTGCTAAATGCTCGTACTGAAGCGTTGAAAGAAATGGAAGAACGAGCTAAAACAATGGGATCCGATGCTGTTATTGGAGTGAAGATGGATTACGAAGTATTAGGTGCTGATAACGGAATGTTGATGGTAACTTGTAGTGGTACAGCAGTTAAATCAAATTAAACATATGAAAAATTAGAGGAAAAAGTACAAATCCAACTCTAATTTTTTTATTTCTTAACAAATTATTTACTATCAATCCCTATTTTATTGACTTATAATAAAATAGAGAATGTTTAAATTGAAAGGAAGTTGATGGTTGTGGGAGAGTTTCGTAGTCAAGAAAAAAAGCCAACTAAACTAGGATTGATTATTGGTGCAGTGGTTTTAGTTGTTGCTATCATTGGAGGAACAAGTTATTATTTTTGGAGTAATAGTCACAAAGATGAAAAGGCGGCGAATGATGCAGCGAAGCAATTTACGACTGCTTTAAAAAAGCAAAATTTTAAAAAGGTAAGTCAATTAGCATCTCCTCAGTCTCTAAAAACAGTCAATTATACAAAAACCAGTTTAACTGATAAATACACAACGATTTTTGATGGCATTGGAGCCAGCACTATTGAAATCAACGATTTAAAAGTTGAACCTGTTAAAAAAAATGAAGAATATAAAATGAGTTACACAATGAAAGTTACAACTAGTTTAGGTGAGTTGAAACCAGAAAAACACGAGGCTAAGCTGACGAAAGCAGGAGATGCTTATCTAGTAGATTGGGATGCCCATTTGATTTTTTCTAAAATGGAAGCAACGGATAAAATCAGTGTGACCACCACAACAGCGACTCGTGGAGAAATTCTTGATAAAAATGGAGAACCCTTAGCCAATCTTAAAAAAATTCCAGAAGCGGGTATCGTCCCCAATGATTTAGGGGAAGGCGATGCGAAAACCGAAGCAATTAAAAACATCAGTGAAAAACTGAGTGTGCCAGTTGAAACGATTGAAAAAAAATTAAATGCAGGTTGGGTAAAACCTGAATTATTAGTTCCAATCAAAACGATGAAAGCAGGGGATACACCGGTTATTCCAGGTGTTCAATATACCTTAAAAGAAATGCGCAATTACCCTCTTAATGAAGCTGCTGCGCATTTAATTGGTTATGTCGGGGAAGTTTCAGCAGAAGACATTGAAAAAAATAAAGCCTTAAATGCTGGAGATATTATTGGGAAGTCGGGATTAGAAGCAGCTAAAGATAAAGAATTACGTGGTAAAAATGGCGGGCGCATTGTTATCAACGACAAAGACCAAAATTTAAAAGCAGTTCTTCAAGAAGTGGATAAAGTCGAAGGTCAGACGATCAGCTTGACAATCGATAGTAAGATTCAAAAGCAAGCTTATGACCAAATTCAAGGTCAAAAGGGGTCAGCAGTAATGATGAATCCAACTGATGGTTCTTTAATGGCTTTAGTAAGCAGTCCATCTTATGATGCTAATTTAATGACAAGTGGCATTTCATCAGCAGAGTACGACCAATATGCAAATGACAAAAATTTACCATTCTTAGCTAGATACGCTAGTAATTATGCGCCAGGTTCGACGTTCAAAACAATTACTGCAGGAATTGGGTTAGATGCAGGAATCACTACACCAGATAAAACCCATGATATTAGCGGATTAAAATGGCAAAAAGACTCCTCTTGGGGGGATTATTTTGTCACCCGAGTAAGCGACGTGCCAACCGTTAACATGACACAAGCTCTTGTTTATTCTGATAATATTTATTTTGCCAAAGAAGGTTTAGAAATGGGCAAAGAAACCTTTGAAAAAGGATTAAACAAATTTATTTTTGGTGAAACGTTAGACTTGCCAATTGCGATGGATCCAGCACAAGTAGCCAATAAAAAAGGCCTTAATAGCGATATCTTATTGGCAGATACAGCTTACGGACAAGGTCAATTGCTAATGAGTCCGATTCAACAAGCTGTGTCCTACACGCCTTTTGCAGACAACGGTCAAATCATGTATCCAAAATTACAATCCGATCAAAAAACAGTTGAATCAAAACAAGCGATCACGGATAAATCTGCTACAATTGTAAAAGATGCGTTGATTGAAACAGTGAATTCACCGCAAGGAACCGCTCATACCTTAGCAATTCCAGGGCATCAAATTGCCGCTAAAACCGGAACCGCTGAATTAAAAGAAAAGCAAGACACTAAAGGAGACGAAAATGCGTTCTTACTAGCCTTTGACGCTGACAATAACAATTATTTATTAGTAGCGATGCTAGAAGGCGGAACGAGTCGAGATGTTATTTCAAGAATGCGTCCTGTTCTTGAAGGTATGTATTAAAAAATAACAAAAGCAGTTATCTTTTCTAAGGTAGCTGCTTTTCTATCTATGAAAAAGGAGAAATAGATGATAAAAGTTGAATTGATTCAAAATCCAATCAAGCAAGAAGCGATGGCGAAATACATGAAAAATCAGTTTCCATTTGCAGGAATAAGCGCACCCCTTAGAAAAAGCCAATCTAAAGAGATGTTAAAAGAAAGTAAAACTTGGCCAATTCAAGAAGTTTTATCAGAAGTTAAACGCTACTATGGGCTAGAAAGTCGCGAATATCAGTATATTGCAATTGATTTATTGCAACAAAACATCAAGCGACTCAGCTATGAAGAGTTCGCCCCCTTATTTTACTTAGTGACGGAAAAGGCGTGGTGGGATTCTGTAGATTCATTAAGGGCAGTTATTTCAAGATGGTGTCTAGTAAATCCAGAAAAATTTGATTTAGTATTTCAGCATTTTACAACAAGTGAAAATTTTTGGAATAGACGAGTGGCAATCAATTTGCAGCTAGGCTACAAGGAAAAAACACAAACAAATTATCTGCAAGCAGCCATTGTTCAAGATATTGATACGAATGAATTTTTTATTCAAAAAGCCATTGGCTGGTCACTTAGAGATTATAGTAAAAACAACCCGGATTGGGTAAGAAAGTTTATTTCAGAAACGCCCCATTTAAGTTCATTAGCTGTTCGAGAAGGGTCGAAGTATCTTTGATAAAGGCGAATATTAAAACAAGACATTTTTTTAATGTCTTGTTTTTAATTATTCTTCAAAGAGAACGTTTTCAGCTAATTTCCATCAAATTAGTGTTGCTCTTTTAGGGTTTGTGTGTTAATTTAATAGAAATAGAAATCCTATATTTACTAGTTTAAATCATTAAAATAAAATTGGATTGTTGGTCTTTTGAGGAACATCCTTCAATAAAAACTTATATAATAGCCAAAATAAGGTTGGCGAGTATCTACCCAGAACCGTAAATTACTGGACTATAAGTAAAGAAATGAATGAACAGTTTGACTGTGTTTTTTCTTTGCTTTGGTAAAAAAGCAAAGGAAAGACACAGTTTTTATTTTTTTAATTTAAGCACTAAATTTAGGCGATTTAACAAAAAAAGGAGTTTATCAAACATGAAATTATTAGAAGACCGTATTTTAACAGATGGCGTTGTCCTTGGGGAAGATGTATTGAAAGTAGACAATTTTTTAAATCATCAAATTGATCCAGTATTGATGCAAGAAATTGGCAATGAATTTGCACGTATTTTTAAAGACCGAGGAATCAACAAAATAATTACAATCGAGTCTTCTGGTATCGCTCCAGCAGTATTTGCAGGTCTTAAAATGGAAGTTCCTGTTATTTTTGCAAGAAAACACAAAAGCTTAACATTAACTGACAACTTATACAGCGCGAGTGTCTATTCCTTTACAAAAAATGTTACAAATGAAATTGCGGTCTCTAAAAACTTTTTAGATGCTTCTGATAATGTGTTATTGATTGATGACTTTCTAGCAAATGGACAAGCTGCAATTGGCTTGATTGATATTTGTAAACAAGCAGGTGCGAAAGTAAGTGGTATGGGAATCGTGATTGAAAAATCTTTCCAAAAAGGTCGCCAAATTGTTGAAGAAAGTGGTATCGATATTGCATCACTAGCTCGAATTGAAGCATTTGTAGATGGCAAAGTAACCTTTGTGAAAGAGGAGGAAGCATAATCGTGTTATCAAATGGAAAAGCAGCAGCTTTAGGATTGCAACATGTTTTAGCTATGTATGCTGGGGCGGTTATTGTACCTCTTTTAATAGGTGGAGCGTTAGGTTTTAATGAAACGCAAATGACGTATTTAGTTTCCATTGATATTTTTATGTGTGGCGTAGCGACACTTCTACAATTAACAGTTAACAAATTTTTTGGAATTGGACTACCGGTTGTATTGGGTTGTGCAATTCAAGCAGTATCCCCTTTAATTTTAATTGGATCTAACCAAGGAATCAGCGCAATGTATGGATCAATCATTGTAGCAGGAGTTTTTATTTTATTGATTTCTGGTATTTTTTCAAAGGTCAAACGATTTTTCCCACCGGTTGTAACCGGAACGGTCATTACTGTAATTGGTCTAACCCTAATCCCTGTTGCGATTGAAAAAATGGGTGGCGGATTAAAAACAGCGGCAAATTTTGGCGACAGTCAATTTTTAATTTTATCCTTTTTAACGGTAGCGGTTATCTTGGGTGTTCAAGTGTATGGCGTTGGGTTTATGCGGTCAATCGCCGTGTTAATTGGTTTATTAGTTGGAACGATTGTAGCTGCAATGATGGGCTTAGTTAGTCTAGCTCCTGTTTTACATGCTACATGGTTTCATATGCCAACACCATTTTACTTTGGCACTCCAACGTTTGAATGGTCTTCTATTGTGACGATGATTCTTATTTCGTTGGTGAGCATGGTAGAATCAACAGGTGTTTATTTTGCACTTGGTGAAATTACTGAAAAAGATATTAGCGAAGATGACTTGAAACGCGGCTATCGAGCTGAAGGGTTAGCTGTTTTATTAGGTGGAATTTTTAATACATTCCCCTATACCGGATTTTCTCAAAATGTAGGGCTAGTTCAATTATCGGGTATTAAAAACCGTAAACCAATTTATTTTTCAGCTGGCTTTTTGATTTTACTAGGATTATTGCCTAAGATTGGCGCGATTGCCACTATTATTCCTGAACCAGTTCTTGGTGGAGCCATGTTGGTTATGTTTGGTATGGTTGCAATTCAAGGCATTCGTATGTTAGTGAAAGTTGATTTTAGGGTAGATGCAAATCTATTGATTGTTGCGGTGTCAGTTGGGTTAGGACTAGGTGTTACAGTTGTACCTGATTTATTCAAACAATTTCCAGCAACCGTGCAATTGTTTACAGGTAACGGAATTGTCGTAGCAAGTATCACATCAATTGTATTGAATTTAATTTTAAATCCAAAAAGTTTGAAACAAACCAATCGAGTGGTGGGCAGTGAATTTGCTGAAACTGGAAAATAAAAATAAAAACAGTGAAGAGAATGATTTCTTTTCATTGTTTTTTTTGTTTCTTTTCTTTATCATGGAGGTTGTAAGGAAAGAAGGTTTTAAAGTGGGAATTGATTTAAAAATAATTGGCATGATTTTTGTGATTAACTTTTGTTACATCACACTTAACACCATTCGATTTATGCTAACAATGAAAGGGTATCGTTTAATCGCACCAATTGTCAGCGTATTTGAGGTTACAATTTATGTTTTAGGACTAAGTATGGTCTTAAATCGGTTGGATAATCCTTGGAATTTGGCAGCCTATGCAATTGGTTATGGTGTCGGAGTTGCAGTTGGTATTAAAATTGAAGAATATCTAGCTTTAGGTTATATTATGGTCACTGTGATTATTCCAGATGTAGAAAGCAACGTTCCAGAAGAATTAAGAAATCTGGGGTACGGGGTAACAATGAATTATGCTTATGGACGTGAAGGTGAGCGGATGATTTTAGAAATATTAAGTCCTCGTAAAACCGAAAGACTTCTCTATAAAGAAATTCATAAACTAGAACCAAAAGCATTCGTCATTTCCTATGAACCTAAATATATTAGTGGAGGCTTTTGGACTAAAAAAGTTCGAAAAAGAAGAAAAGCCATGCAAGATTAAAACACATAAAAACGAAGTCAGACATGAAAAAATGTCTGACTTTTTTTCATGTCATGAAATAGATCATTAAGATCTATAAACGATCATCATGGTTTAACTGAATAAGAACCCCAAATGGATCTTGAATAACGCCGTATGCCTCACTAAAGGCATTGCTAGATAAAGGAACAAGCACCTTTACTTGTGGTGCACTCACTAAGCTAGTATAAAACTGTTGAATTTGTTGCAAATCAGCACTTTGAATACATAAAGAAAGGTTGTTTCCAATTTGAAAAGGGTGTTCCAAGTCCATATTTTCTTCAGCAATCATGACTTTGGTTTTGCCAATTGTTAAAACAGAGTGAGAAATAAACTGTTTATTTTCTTCGGTTACTAGGAGAGAAGAGTCACGCTTCGCCATTTCCTCATAAGTGATTTTAAATTGTTCCTTGGCATGGAAGTGTTTTTTGTAAAAAGTGATGGCCTCTTGTGCTTGGCCATTCATTGAAAGAAAAATGCCGATTTCTAACGATTGATTCATCCTAAAAAACTCCTTTTTATTTTATTGATAATCGCTTCATTTAGTTGATTGATTATCTTGACTTCAGTATAGTAGATAAAGAGGTCAAAACATGACACCTTTTAAAGGAGCAGAAGAATGAAAAAATCAGAACGGTTAAATGATATGATTCGATACTTGAATGATCGCTCTTTCTTTAACTTGAAAGAGCTAATGGAGCGTTATACCATTTCCAAAAGTACGGCACTTCGTGATGTGCGTTCTTTGGAAGAGTTGGGAATGCCCATTTACACTGAGTATGGACGCTATGGAAAATATGGTATTTTGCAAAATAGACTCTTATCGCCAATTTTATTTACGATTGATGAAATTTATGCTCTTTATTTTGCGATGCTTACATTAGAAGCATATCAATCCTCACCATTTCATTTAAGTGTAAAAAAATTGAATGAAAACTTTGAAAACTGTTTATCGAAAGAGCAATTGCACCATCTTCATAAAATGAAGAAGGTTCTTAATTTTGAATCATACCCACACCCTAATGTGAGTTCTTTTTTAGATCAAATTTTAGAAAGTATTTTAACTGGAAATGAGTGTACTGTTAGTTATTTAAAAGGAGAAGTGGAACAAGTTTATTCTGTCCAATTCTTTAAAATATCGGCTAAATTTGGACAATGGTATGTTAGTGGAATTAATTTGAAAACAAAGCGCATGATTGTTTTTAGAGGTGATAAAATAACTAGTTTTGATGTGGGAACGACACCTTCATCATTTCTTTCAGAAGACTTATTACAGTTATCTATTCACCAACAGACGAAATTAGGAACAGATTTTGAAGTTGAGATAAAAGAACAAGCTAAGGATCTATTTTACAAAGAAAATTACCCATCTATGAAGTTGATCGAAACCGATAAAATTATAATTAAGGGAAGCTACCAACAGCATGAAGAGCCTTTTATTGCTAATTATTTATTACGATATGGAGAGACTATTTTGGCTATTAGGCCTCCAGCATTAAAAAAAATAGTTGAAAATAGAATAAACGAGTTAGCAAAATATTATCAAAACGTAAAACAAGCTTAAAAGCGAACGATTTATTAAAAAATAGATATAATATTCGATAATAATTGACTCCTTTACACGGCCTTGTTAAAATCAAAGAGAAGAGATTGGATGAGGGGGAAATAAGTTGATCAATGAAGTCGCTGTTATTATGGGAAGTACTTCTGACTGGGAAACAATGCAATACGCGTGCAAAATTTTAGATGAATTTAAGGTTCCATATGAAAAAAAAGTGGTTTCCGCTCATCGAACACCCGACTATATGTTTGAATTTGCAGAAACGGCTCGCTCTAAGGGGATTAAAGTGATTATTGCTGGTGCAGGAGGTGCGGCTCATCTACCAGGAATGGTGGCGGCAAAAACAACGTTACCTGTAATCGGAGTCCCAATGGAATCAAAAAGTTTAAAAGGAATGGACTCCCTGCTTTCAATTGTACAAATGCCAGCCGGGGTTCCAGTAGCAACAGTTGCGATTGGAAAACCAGGAGCCACAAACGCTGGATTATTAGCTTTACAAATGTTGTCAATGACAGATGAGGCAATTACTGATAAACTAAATAAGAGAAGAAAAGAAATAAAAGAAAAAGCAATGGAAAGTAGTGATGAACTTGTCTAATCTGATCGTTCCAGGAAAAACAATCGGAATCATTGGTGGGGGACAACTTGGGCGCATGATGACCCTATCCGCTAAAGAAATGGGTTACCGAGTAGGAGTCTTAGATCCAGAAGCTAATTGTCCAACTGCCCAAGTAGCAGATTGGCAAATTATAGCAAAATATAACGATGCAGAAGCATTGATGGAATTGGCTTTAAAATGTGATGTTATTACCTATGAATTTGAGAATGTTGACGTAGATGCATTAAGTAAAATTGAATCTATTGTGAAAGTTCCACAAGGTAGCGATTTATTATCTATTACACAAGATCGTTTATTAGAAAAAGCGTATCTAGAAGAAAATAATATTAATATTGCTCCTTATGCGACGATTATTGATTTAGAAGATATTCGTTTAGCTATTGATAGTATTGGGTTTCCTTGTGTCTTAAAAACCATTCGTGGCGGATATGATGGCAAGGGACAAGTCGTTTTATATAGTGAAGAAGACATTCCAAAATGTGAATTTTTACTTCAAACAGGCATTTGTGTCCTAGAAGCATGGATTCCATTTGAACGTGAGTGTTCCGTTATGGTGGCGCGAAACGAAGCAGAAGAAATTACCGTATTTCCAGTTGTAGAAAACTTGCATCGTAAAAATATTTTACATGAAACAATTGCTCCAGCAAGAATTCCTGTAGACGTTGCAGAAGAAGTTAAACGCGTCGCGATTGTGATTGCAGAAAAGTTAGAGTTGGTGGGGGTGTTAGGCATTGAGTTGTTTTTAACTTCAACAGGCACACTCTACGTTAACGAATTAGCGCCTCGTCCGCACAATTCGGGACATTATTCAATTGAAGCTTGTTCATTTTCACAATTTGATGCACACATTCGTGCAATTTGTGGATGGCCATTACCTCAAGTTGACTTGCTCTCACCAGCAGTCATGGTGAATATATTAGGCGAACAAATTGAAGAATCGTTATTTCAAATTTTATTAAAACCAGATTGGCATTTCCACTATTACGGAAAAGGAATTGCAAAACTAGGTCGTAAAATGGGACATATCACAATTTTAACAGAAGACATTGAACGAACATTAGAAACCATCGAAGATACTGGGATTTGGGAATAGGAGCGAATTAAACAATGATAGAACGTTATACAAGACCGGAAATGGGTAAATTATGGACAGATGAAAACCGTTATGATACATGGCTTGAAGTTGAAATACTAGCAGATGAGGCATGGGCGGAACTAGGAGAAATTCCAAAAGCTGATGTAGAAAAAATTCGTAAAAATGCTCGTTTCGACGTAGCAAGAATTTTAGAAATTGAGCAAGAAACAAGACACGATGTGGTGGCCTTTACTCGTGCAGTGTCAGAGTCTCTTGGGGAAGAACGAAAATGGGTTCATTATGGTTTGACAAGCACAGACGTTGTCGACACAGCTTACGGTTATCAATTAAAACAAGTGAATGATCTTCTTCGTCAAGATTTGACTAACTTCTTAACGATCATTGGTGAAAAAGCGAAAGAACATAAAATGACGGTTATGATGGGAAGAACTCACGGCGTTCACGCTGAACCAACAACCTTTGGTTTGAAATTAGCTTTATGGTATTCCGAAATGAAACGCAATATTGAACGCTTTGAACATGCTGCAAAAGGTGTTGAAGCTGGGAAAATTAGTGGCGCTGTTGGAACTTTTGCGAATATCTCTCCCTTTGTTGAGGAATATGTATGTGATAAATTAGGGATAAGAGCGCAAGAAATCTCAACTCAAGTATTGCCTCGTGATTTACATGCAGAATACTTGTCTTCGATTGCATTAATTGCAACAAGTATCGAAAAATTTGCCACTGAAATTCGTGGCTTGCAAAAATCGGAAACCCGCGAAGTAGAAGAATTTTTTGCAAAAGGTCAAAAAGGGTCATCAGCAATGCCTCATAAACGCAACCCAATTGGTTCAGAAAATATGAGTGGCTTAGCTCGTGTGATTCGTGGGCATATGGTAACTGCTTATGAAAACGTAACGTTGTGGCATGAACGTGACATTTCACATTCATCTGCTGAACGGATTATTTTACCTGATGCAACGATCTTATTAGATTATATGTTAAACCGTTTTGGCAATATTGTGAAAAAATTGACCGTTTTCCCTGAAAATATGAAACGCAATATGGATGCAACATTTGGCTTAATATATAGCCAACGAGTATTGTTAAAATTAATTGATAATGGAATGAGTCGTGAAGGAGCCTATGATTTAGTTCAGCCTAAAACAGCTATTTCATGGGACAATCAAGTGCCATTCCGTCCATTATTAGAAGAAGATGCAGAAATTATGTCGATTCTATCAATGGAAGATTTAGACGATGCATTTGACTATCATTACCATTTAAAGAATGTCGATACGATTTTTGAACGTGTTGGTTTAAATAAATAAATCAAAACTTCCCTTTTTAGGGAAGTTTTTTTTATAAAAAAAAGCCACTTGAACTAAATCAAGTGGCTAAAAGGAGTTGGTTCTTTACTTTGGAGGAGTAAAGAAATGAAAAATAAAAAAGTTGGTTGTTGTTTGGTTATAAAGATAGTATAAGCAATAAATAGGAAGAAATCATGATGAAATTGGTACGAATATGTAAAAAAAGTGTGAATTTTTTTTGAATTTATTTTAAATTTAGTTTTATCTTAGTTCTTTCTTTAGAATAAAAAGTGAAAATAGAAAATGAAGGAAGTGGAGAGATGAAGGTTATTAAAGGAGTTACGCAATTTACTTATCAACAGCTACAGTGTTGTTTATTTCCGGCAATTATTGTGATGTCATTAGGAATCACGAAATACATATCTATTGGAACTATACCACGATATGACGTATTGCTTTTTATTTGCATTATGACACAGCTTGCATTGCTTTATTTTAAATTAGAAACAAAAGATGAATTAAAGGTTATTATGCTCTTTCACATCATTGGATTGGTGTTAGAAATATACAAAGTTCAATATGGATCATGGAGTTATCCTGATGCTGGTTTTTGGAAAATTGGTGGGGTACCTTTGTATAGTGGGTTTATGTATTCAAGTATTGGGAGTTATATTTGCAAGGCATGGAAGGTTTTTGACTTAAAAATGAGCAATTGGCCAAACACTAAAGCCGTGATTTTGTTGTGTAGTTTTATTTATTTGAATTTTTTTACCCATCATTTTATGGTTGATATACGGTGGGGGTTAATTGGACTGGTTTTTTGTTTATTTTACCCAACATGGGTGTACTTTACAGTCGGCGACAGTCGTTTGAAGATGCCATTGAGTCTTTCTTTTCTGTGTATTGCTTTTTTTATTTGGGTAGCAGAAAATATTGCCAGTTTTTTTGGAGCATGGGCGTATCCTGATCAGTTAAAACAATGGCGCTTAGTACATCTTGGAAAAATTACAAGCTGGTATTTATTAATTATTATTAGTATTATGATTGTCGCGCAGTTAAAGATGACTAAAAAAGAAATTAAATAATAAACTTACAATAAATAAGTTTAAATGCTTGCAATATTTCCTGAATGGGTGTATAACTATCTTAAGAGTTGGTCAGTGATGGTCAGACTCTAAATAGAGAACATAAACCAAGGAGGTTTGTAAGTTATGGCAAAACAACATTATGAAAGAACAAAAGAGCATGTAAACATTGGAACAATTGGACACGTCGATCATGGGAAAACAACATTAACAGCGGCAATCACATCAGTTTTAGCGAAAAAAGGTCTTGCAAACCCTCAAGATTACGCTAGTATTGATGCTGCTCCAGAAGAACGCGAAAGAGGAATTACCATTAATACAGCTCATGTAGAGTATGAAACAGAAAAACGCCACTATGCTCATATAGATGCACCAGGACACGCAGATTACGTAAAAAACATGATTACTGGAGCAGCACAAATGGATGGCGCAATTTTAGTAGTATCTGCAACAGATGGTCCTATGCCACAAACACGTGAACATATTTTGCTTTCACGTCAAGTTGGAGTAGAAGATTTGATTGTTTTCATCAATAAAGAAGATTTAGTCGATGATCCAGAATTAACCGATTTAGTTGAAATGGAAATTCGTGAATTATTAACAGAATATAAATACCCAGGTGATGACATCCCTGTGATTCGTGGTTCTGCTTTAAAAGCATTAGAAGGAGATCCAGCAGCAGAAGCAAAAATTATGGAATTGATGGATACCGTTGATAGCTACATTCCAACACCAGACCGCGATAATGCAAAACCATTCTTAATGCCAATTGAAGATGTCTTTACGATTACAGGTCGAGGAACTGTCGCAAGTGGTAGAATCGATCGTGGTACCGTTAAAGTTGGCGATGAAGTCGAATTAATTGGATTATTCCCTGAAACGAAGAAAACAACCGTGACAGGAATTGAAATGTTCCGTAAAACACTTGATTTTGGAGAAGCAGGTGACAATGTTGGCATTCTATTGCGTGGTATCGGTCGTGAAGAAATTGAACGTGGTCAAGTATTAGCAAAACCAGGCAGTATTACACCTCATACAAAATTTAAAGGTGAAGTATATGTCTTGTCGAAAGAAGAAGGAGGACGTCATACCCCATTCTTTAATAATTACCGTCCACAATTCTACTTCCACACGACTGATGTAACTGGAGTGATTGAGCTTCCAGCAGGAACTGAAATGGTGATGCCAGGTGATAATGTAACAATTGATGTAACGTTAATTGCACCTATCGCCGTTGAAATGGGAACGAAATTCTCCATTCGTGAAGGGGGTAGAACTGTTGGTGCAGGAGTTGTAACTGAAATTGAAGATTAAAAAAAAAGACACTTTTGAAGAAAATTCAAAAGTGTCTTTTTCTGTTTAGTTAGGAATAACTTCGATTTTATAACCATCTGGATCTGTAATAAAATAATAGCCAAATTCCAAACCAGGCAATCCTTTGAAATCTGTGACATTCAAACCAGCTGCCACTTGTTTTTCATGAAGCTCTTTAATATTATCCACGCCAATAGCAATATGACCATAGCCATTTCCTAAGTCGTAAGCCGTTTCTTGGTCATAATTATAAGTTAGTTCCAACTCATAGTCACTGCTATCAAAAGCGAGATAAACCAGTGTAAATTGATGCTCCGGAAAATCAAGACGACGACTTTCTTTTAAACCCAGTACATTTGTGTAAAAATCAAGAGACTTATCTAAATCTTTAACACGAATACAAGTGTGTAACATTTTTGAAGACATATTGGCAACCCCTTTAAAATTTAATTATTCTTTGTATTTAGAATACAGGGAAATGAGAAATAAAACAAGAGATGCGTTTTTTTTCATAAAAAGTTAAAACAATTATTTTTTTGAATTCTTATTGACTAATAGCTACTATAAGGTGTTACGATTAAAATGTAAAAAATAAAAAATAAGAGGTGAAGGTATATGAATAAAAGAATCGTTTTTATAGGCAGTATCGTTTTCGGAGTAGTAGTCCTTTTAGTAATTGGAGGTATGATAGGGAAAAGTTTAAATTCAGAAAGAAATGATAACATTACGGTAGAAACTTTGAAAAATGAAAAAAATCAAAAGTTTACGCCGAAAAAAATTACATTTGATGATATAAATATTGAAGGAATGGAAGTTACAAAACTCTCGTCCTCTGTTTATAAGGTAGGTTTTTTGCCAGGAACAATCGTGGAGACAGCACCAACTGTTAATGTTTGGTTAGTTGTCAATGGAGAGGATGTTCATATCATTGATACAGGTTTTGCTGAAATGACAGAAGGAGTGATGCAAGTAGCTGAAAAACTAGGGACTCCAGCATCTGTTTTAATTACTCATGGACATTTAGATCATGTTTTAGGTGTTCATCAATTAGTAGAACGGTTTGAAGGAATTAAAATTTATGTAGATTCTAAAGAAATCGAAGAAATTAATAAAGGAATTCCACCATATCCTGTAAAAGATGAAAATATGGAAGGGATGTTTGAAGAATTAACTGACGAGGTTGTATTAGCAGCTGGATTAGAACATTATATTACCCCAGGACACTCTCCAGGGCATGCTATTTTTTACCATAGAAAAGATAAAGTTTTGATGGTGGGAGACTTATTTATTACTACTGATACACGCTTGTTGCCACCGATTAAACGTTTTACTCCAGATATGAATGAAAGTATTGATAGTGGATCGATTGTTGACGAGATAAAACCTCGTATTATTACTTCTTCCCATGGCGATGATCTATTATATACTAAAGATTTATACACTCAATTAGCTTATTTTTTCAGAGATGCTGACTAAATTTAAAGTTAACTGTAGATGATGACTCAAAAAGAGGCTGAGTCTACAGGAGTTTTTCAAATCGTAAGGAACAATTTTTTTAATTCAACTTTGTTTAAGCTTTTAATAATAATAAATGGATTTTAAACTTAAAGATACTAAATAGTCGTTCAATGATTTTTATAGATGAAAAAAAATAAGCCGAAAGGCTTATTTTTTATTTTTTAAAAAGTAACCACAGATAAAACCAATTACTCCAATTCCCACTATCTCATAAAATAATGGAATCTTAACCTCTGCAACTAAAAAATTTACAGATACAGGTTCAAGATTACTGAATGCAAATATAAGAATTAAGATAATTCCAATAAGTATTAAAGTTCTTTTAATTGTAAAAAATTTTTTTAATTTTTCCATAAAAACACCCCTAGATTACGAATAATTAGAATAAGATAATTAGGAGACCACTTCAAAATTAACTTAATACACAGTTAAGAATTTTCTTAACTATTAGAATAATACCATAGTTAACCATAATTATATAGTTATAACTCTTTTTTGTTTAAAATTAGTATCAAACTAGAATTTTTTAGTTTTAATCATAATGACGATAAATAAAATCAAAACAAACATATAATAAAGCTTTTTAACTCTCATTCTCTATACAAAGAAAATTAGTTTTAAAGCGAACTATATTCAGATTAAAAGTTTTTAATGTTCGTTATTTAAGTTGACATCGAATTGGCAGATTGTTAAAATGAATATGTGTTTAAGGCGAACGATTTATAGTTTCGAACCTTTTATTGTTCACTTATAAGATAATGTTAATTGGAGGTCTTTTTTTGGAAAAGCAGGAGCTTTTATATGAAGGGAAAGCAAAAAAATTATATAAGACAAGTGAATCAGATGTGATATGGGTTGAATATTTAAATCAAGCAACAGCATTAAATGGAAAAAAAAAGGATTTGATTCAAGGCAAGGGTGAATTGAATAACCAAATTACAAGCCTACTTTTTAGCATGTTAAAAGAAGCAGGTGTTCACAATCACTTTATAAAAAAACTATCAAAAACCGAACAATTAATTGAGTCAGTTACAATGTTTCCTTTAGAGGTCGTTCTAAGAAATATTTCTGCTGGAAGTTTTTCAAAAAGATTTGGCGTGAAGGAAGGAACTCCTTTAGCTAATCCAATCATTGAATTTTACTTAAAGGACGACAAGCTAGACGATCCGATGATGAATGAGGAACATATTCAATTATTAGAGCTAGCAACAGCAGAAGAAATCAAAAAAATTAAAAAAATGACATTAGAAGTAAATACAGCCTTACAAAAAGTATTTAAGGAAATCGATATCCAATTGATTGATTTTAAACTAGAATTTGGCAAACAAGCAGATGGAACCATTCTATTAGCTGATGAAATATCTCCAGATACTTGCCGCTTATGGGATGTAAAAACAGGCGAGCATTTAGATAAAGACGTTTATCGCCGGGATTTGGGGAATCTAGTTCCCGTCTATCAAGAAGTATTCGAACGTTTGTTAAAACTTGAATCAATCTAAAAAATTAATGAAAAGGGAGTTGCTTAGATGTATTTTGTAAAAGTTTACGTCACTTATAAACAATCGGTTTTAGATCCACAAGGAGAGGCCGTAAAAGGGGCCGTTCATCGTTTAGGCTATCAAGAGATTGAAGAAATTCGAATCGGAAAATATTTTGAAATTAAAGTGAAGAAAACGACTCGACCAGTTCAAGAAACCATCGAAGAAATTTGTGATAAATTACTCAGCAACGTTGTGATGGAAAGCTATCGTTACGAAATACAGGAGGAAAACTAAATGAAATTTGCAGTCATTGTTTTTCCAGGTTCTAACTGTGATGTGGATATGCTGACGGCGATAACAGATTGTTTAGGAGAGGAAGCAGAGTATGTTCGTCATGATGAAACCAGTTTAGCAGGATTTGACGGTGTTTTATTACCAGGAGGTTTTTCTTACGGTGATTATTTAAGGTGTGGCGCAATTGCACGTTTTTCTTCGATTATGAGTGAAGTCATCCGTTTTGCAAATGAAGGAAAACCTGTTTTTGGGACCTGCAATGGGTTTCAAATTTTATTGGAAGCAGGCTTGTTACCTGGTGCATTACGTCGTAATGAATCGTTGCATTTTGTGTGTAAAACAGTCGAATTGGTAGTCAATAATCAAACACCGTTTACATCTTGTTACCAAGCGAATGAAACCATTCAGATTCCAATTGCCCATGGGGAAGGGAATTATTATTGCGATGAAGCGACATTAAAAGAATTACAAGAGAATCATCAAATTGTGTTTACTTACGGAAATGAAAATCCAAATGGAAGTATTGCGAATATTGCAGGCATTATCAATAAAGAAGGAAATGTACTAGGCATGATGCCTCATCCAGAAAGAGCGGTTGAACAATTACTAGGTTCTGATGATGGCTTAAATTTCTTTAAATCAATGATAGAGAACTTTAGAAAGGTGACAAACTAATGACAACAATCCAATACACAGAGCCGACAGCAGAAGAAATTAAAGAGCAAAAAATTTACCAGCAATGGGGCCTAACGGATGAAGAGTACACAATGATTAGCGAGGAAATCTTAAAACGTTTGCCTAATTACACAGAAACAGGTCTTTTTTCAGTGATGTGGAGTGAACATTGCTCTTACAAAAATTCAAAACCGGTTTTACGTAAATTTCCAACTACAGGAAAGCAAGTTTTACAAGGACCTGGTGAAGGTGCTGGAATTGTCGATATTGGAGACAATCAAGCGGTTGTGTTTAAGGCGGAAAGTCACAATCATCCTTCTGCTGTGGAGCCTTATGAAGGAGCAGCAACAGGTGTTGGTGGAATTATTCGTGATATTTTCAGTATGGGGGCAAGACCCATTGCTATTTTAGATTCCCTACGCTTTGGCGAGCTAACTAACGAGCGAACCAAATATTTGTTTGAAGAAGTTGTAGCGGGCATTGCAGGCTATGGAAATTGTATTGGAATTCCAACAGTTGGTGGTGAAATTGCCTTTGATGAGTGCTATGCAGGAAATCCACTTGTGAATGCTATGTGTGTAGGTTTGATTGATCATAAAGACATTCAAAAAGGACAAGCTAAAGGAATAGGGAATTCTATCATGTATGTTGGCGCTAAAACAGGGCGAGATGGCATTCACGGTGCGACCTTTGCTTCTGAAGAATTCAATGATGAAGAAGAAACCAAACGTTCTGCCGTTCAAGTAGGCGATCCTTTTATGGAAAAACTATTATTAGAAGCCTGTTTAGAGTTAATTTACGATTATCAAGAAATTTTAGTTGGGATTCAAGATATGGGGGCAGCTGGACTCGTTTCGTCAAGTGCCGAAATGGCTTCTAAAGCGGGGAGTGGCTTGATTCTTAATTTAGATGACGTACCACAAAGAGAGACACAGATGACGCCTTATGAAATGATGCTTTCTGAATCACAAGAGCGTATGCTGATTTGTGTGAAAAAAGGGGAAGAAAACCAAGTAGTTGAGCTATTTAAAAAATACGGATTAGATGCTGTAACAATTGGAGAAGTGACAGATGACGGTATGTATCGACTGTATCATAAAGGAAGCCTAGTGGCTGATTTACCTGTAGATGCTTTAGCAGAAGATGCTCCAACGTATTATAAACCTTACACTGAACCGGCTAGAATTCAAGCTTTTAAGGAGATGGAAGATTATCAACCAGAAGCCAATTCGTTTATTGATACATTAAAAAAGCTGCTACAACAGCCCACAATTGCTTCTAAAAAATCTGTTTTTGAAAAATATGATTCAATGGTTCGTACCAATACAGTGGTGGGACCAGGAAGTGATGCAGCCGTTTTACGCGTTCGAGGAACGGACAAAGCCATTGCGATGACAACGGATTGCAATGCACGTTACTTGTATTTAAATCCTGAAGTAGGTGGACAAATTGCGGTCGCCGAAGCAGCTCGAAATATAGTGTGTAGCGGAGGAAAACCTCTAGCCATTACAGATTGTTTGAATTACGGAAACCCTGATAAACCAGAGATTTTCTGGGAATTATGGACGTCAGCTGACGGGATTTCAAAAGCCTGTGAAGTTTTAGATACTCCTGTAATATCAGGAAATGTATCTATGTATAACGAATTTAATGGTCAAGCCGTTTATCCAACTCCAGTGATTGGAATGGTTGGTTTAGTAGAAAAGTTAGCGCATATAACAACACAAGGCTTTAAACAAGCAGGTGATTATATTTATGTCATTGGAAATACCAAAGCGGATTTTAATGGTTCTGAATTACAAAAAATGGAAATAGGAAAAATTGAAGGAAAGTTGATGGACTTCGATTTAGCAGTCGAGCAAAAACGCCAAGCAAAAGTACTAGCAGCCATTCAATCAGGTTTAGTTGAAAGTGCTCATGATACGAGTGAAGGCGGACTAGCAGTTGCGTTAAGTGAGTGTGCGTTTGAAAATGAAATAGGAATCAATGTGGCGGTTGATTTACCAGATATGTGGCTATTCTCAGAAACGCAATCACGATTTGTGCTTTCCGTTAAGCCAGAAAATGCAGCAGCTTTTTCAAAACTGATGGAGGAAGAGGCTGTTTTAATTGGAGAAGTGACAGCTGAACAAATTTTAACAGTGAATACCCAACAAGGAACGTATCAAATCGCAACAAATGAACTAAGACAACTATGGGAGAAGGCGATTCCGTGCTTACTGAAGTAAAAAGTTTAAACGAAGAGTGTGGTGTTTTTGGTGTGTGGGGTCATCCGGAGGCTGCACGCTTAAACTATTTTGGATTACACAGTTTACAGCATCGTGGGCAAGAAGGTGCTGGTATCGTGGCAAATCATCAAGGCGCATTAAAAGGCCATCGAAACGTCGGCTTGATTTCAGAAGTCTTCAAAGACGAGAGAGAACTAGAGCGTTTAAAAGGCGATTCAGCAATCGGTCATGTTCGCTATGGAACAGCTGGTAGTGGAGGAATCAATAATATCCAGCCTTTTTTGTTTAAATTTTATGACGAAGAGATTGCTTTAGCTCATAACGGCAATTTAATTAATGCAAAAAGTTTACGATTAGAACTAGAACAGGCAGGTGCAATTTTTCATTCCAATTCGGATACAGAAGTTTTAATGCACTTGATTCGTCGAAGTAAGGAAGTCCGATTTATTGATAAATTAAAAGAAAGCCTAAGAACCGTTAAAGGGGGCTTTGCTTATCTATTAATGACAAGCGATGCGATGATTGGAGCGCTTGATCCAAACGGATTTAGACCTCTTTCAATCGGACAAATGAAAAACGGAGCCTATGTGTTAGCTAGTGAAACTTGTGCTCTTGACGTTGTGGGGGCAACCTTTGTCAGACAGGTGATGCCGGGTGAGATTGTCATTATTAATGACGAAGGGTACACCATTGAAACGTACACAGATGATACCACAATGGCAATTTGTTCAATGGAATATATTTATTTTGCGAGACCAGATTCTGATATTGCTGGTGTGAATGTGCATACGGCTCGAAAAAATATGGGACGTAGATTGGCAGAAGAAGCGCCAATTGATGCAGATATTGTGATTGGGGTACCGAATTCTTCCCTATCTGCTGCTAGCGGATACGCTGAGAAAAGTGGCATTCCATATGAAATGGGTTTAATTAAAAATCAATACATTGCTAGAACGTTTATTCAACCAACACAAGAATTAAGAGAACAGGGAGTTCGTATGAAACTGTCGGCTGTTCGAGGTGTTGTAGCTGGAAAAAAAGTGGTGATGGTAGATGATTCAATCGTTCGTGGAACGACAAGTCGCCGTATTGTGCAACTTTTAAAGGAAGCTGGAGCAAAGGAAGTTCATGTTCGCATTGCTTCTCCGCCATTACGCTATCCTTGTTTCTATGGAATCGACATTCAAACTAGAGAAGAACTAATAGCAGCCAATCATTCCGTTTCGGAAATTAAAGACTTAATCTTTGCAGACAGCCTATCTTTTTTAAGTGAAGAAGGACTGATTGAATCAATTGGATTAAATTTTGATGCGCCTTATTCTGGATTGTGCATGGCCTACTTTAATGGCGATTTTCCAACAGCTTTATATGATTATGAAGCAGATTATCTTAAATCATTAGAGATAACGCCGGTACTTAAATAAAAATGGGATCAAAAAGCAACGAATTTGGAGGGAATTAGATAATGGCAAATGCTTATTCAAAAGCAGGAGTAGACGTTGAGGCTGGATATGAAACCGTTGAACGCATTCAAAAACATGTGAAAAAAACAGAACGCAAAGGTGTTATGGACATGATTGGTGGATTTGGTGGTTGCTTCGATTTAACCCAATTAAATGTGAAGGAACCGGTTTTGGTTTCAGGTACAGATGGGGTTGGAACAAAGTTAATGATTGCTATTCAACAAAATAAACATGACACAATTGGAATTGATTGTGTGGCAATGTGTGTAAACGATATTGTGGCCCAAGGAGCCGAACCTCTTTATTTTTTAGATTATATAGCGACCGGAAAAAATGTCCCTGCTCGTTTGGAAAAAGTAGTAGCAGGTGTAAGTGACGGGTGCATTCAAGCAGGAGCTGCTTTGATTGGTGGCGAAACTGCAGAAATGCCTGGTATGTACAACGATGATGACTATGATTTAGCTGGTTTTGCTGTTGGTGTAGCAGAAAAAAAGGAATTGATAAAAAAAGCGGATATTAAAGAAGAGGACATTTTGATAGGCATTGCTTCAAGTGGAATTCATTCAAACGGGTATTCCTTAGTTCGTAAGGTGTTCTTTGAACAAAATGAGTTTGATTATGACTCGTTATTACCTGAATTAAAAGGTGAACCATTAGGCTCCGTCTTGTTAACACCCACTAAAATTTATGTTAAAGCACTGCTTCCATTAATCAAAGAAAGAAAAATTCATGGAATCGCTCATATAACTGGTGGCGGGTTTGTTGAGAATATTCCACGGATGCTTCCTACGAATTTAGCTGCCCATGTGCAGTTGGGAAGTTGGGATGTATTGCCTATTTTCCAAGCATTGCAACTTTACGGTACTATTCCTGCTCATGAGATGTACGAAATCTTCAATATGGGGATAGGAATGGTAATTGCTGTTTCAAAAGATGACGTTAAAAGCGTTTTAGAACAATTGGAAAAGGCCGGAGAGACAGCTTCAGTGATTGGATGGATTACGAAACGAACGGATGAAGCATTGATTTTAGAAGAGGTGTAGGGATGAAAATAGCCGTTTTTGCTTCTGGAAACGGAAGTAATTTTGAAGCGATTGTGAAAAGCATGAATCAAGGAGAAATTGAAGGTGCGATTGTGTTGGTTTTTTCTGACCGCACAGATGCGTATGTTTTAGAGCGAGCAAAAAGCTTACAAATTCCAGTTCGGTCTTTTTCACCGAAACAATTTACAAATAAAGTTGAATATGAAAAAGAAATTTTAAAAGAACTGAAAGCAAAAGAAGTGGAGTTGCTTGTTTTAGCAGGATATATGCGTTTGATTGGTCCAACTTTACTAAATGCTTATCCAAATCGTATTTTAAATATCCATCCTGCCTTACTTCCTGAATTCCCAGGATTGCATGGCATTCGAGATGCTTTTGAAGCAGGAGTTAAGCAAACGGGTGTGACGGTACACTATGTTGATAATGGCGTGGATACAGGTCCCATTTTAGCTCAAAAAAGAGTTAATATAGAAGAAAATGAAACGTTAGCAAGTTTGGAATTAAAAATCCATCAAGCGGAACATCAGCTTTATCCAGAAGTGATTCAAGATGTCATTCAGGCGATTAAAAAAACTGAAAATTAAACATAAAGGGGCGTTTTTCAAAATGAAAAGAGCGTTAATCAGTGTGTCAGATAAAGCAGGAATTGTTGAATTTGCAAAAGCATTAGTTGAAAATCAAGTAGAGATTATTTCAACAGGTGGAACAAAGCAAGTTTTAGTAGAGGCGGGAATTCCAACGATTGGAATTGAGGAAGTTACCAACTTCCCTGAAATGATGGATGGCAGAGTGAAAACCTTACATCCGTTAATTCATGGTGGTTTGCTAGGACGTAGAGACTTAGTGAGTCATACAAATGCAATGGAGGAGTATGGCATTCAACCAATTGACTTCGTTTGTGTAAACCTTTATCCCTTTAAAGAAACCATTCTGAAAAAAGACGTGACGACAGCCGATGCGATTGAAAATATTGATATTGGTGGGCCTAGTATGCTTAGAAGCGGAGCAAAAAATTATGCCTCGGTTACTGTTGTAGTAGATCCTGCTGACTATGCTCTTGTGATTGCCGAGTTGACAGAAAATGGTGGAACAACTTTAAAAACAAGAGAGCGTTTAGCTGCCAAAGTATTTCGTCATACTGCCAGTTATGATGCACTGATTGCGAATTATCTAACAGATTTAGTTGGAGAAGAGGCGCCTGAAAAAGTAACAGTTACTTATGATCGTAAGCAAAGTCTTCGCTATGGAGAAAACAGTCATCAAAAAGCTAGTTTTTATGAAGACCCTTTAACGGTTGAGTTTTCAATTGCGAATGCAAAACAAATTCACGGCAAGGAACTGTCTTATAATAATATTAAAGACGCGGATGCTGCGATTCGAATTGCAAGAGAGTTTAGTGAACCAGTAGCGGTAGCAGTGAAACATATGAACCCATGTGGTGTTGGAATTGGAGAAACAATTTATGAAGCATTTGAACACGCCTATCAAGCAGATAAAGTCTCCATTTTTGGTGGGATTATTGTGCTAAATCGCGAAGTAGATCTTGCAACAGCAGAAAAATTGCACACTATTTTCTTAGAAATTATTATTGCTCCAAGCTATACGAAAGAAGCCTTAGCATGTCTAACCAAGAAAAAAAATCTCCGTTTGATGACCTTGAATTTTGAACAGCCGGTTGTAAAAGGTACAGAACAAGTGAGTGTGTTAGGTGGCTTGCTTATTCAAGAACAAGATTTATTATTAGGAGAAGCTCCAGAATGGGAGGTTGTAACAGAAAGAATGCCGACAGCTGAAGAATTAAAAGCAATGGAGTTTGCATGGAAAGTCATGAAACATGTGAAAAGCAATGCGATTGTAGTAGCAAATGACCACCATACATTAGGGATTGGTGCAGGTCAAATGAACCGAGTAGGATCTGTTAAGATTGCGTTAGAACAGGCTGCTGGAAAATTAGAAGGAGCAGTTCTAGCAAGCGATGCGTTCTTCCCAATGAGTGACAGTGTTGAATATGCGGCAACCCATGGAATTGAAGCGATTATTCAACCAGGTGGAAGTATTAAAGATCAAGAATCAATTGAAATGGCAAATAAATACGGTATCACAATGGTCTTTACAAAGGTTAGACATTTCAGACATTAATCAAACCTGCCTTTACTAGTTTTAGTAAAGGCTTTTGTATTCTTATAAAATCAATCAAAGGCGGGATATTAATGAAAGTACTTGTAATTGGTAGTGGAGGAAGAGAACACGCAATTTGTAAAAAATTAGGAGCAAGCCCGAAAGTATCAACTGTTTATTGCGCAAAAGGAAATGTAGGGATGCAACAAGACGGCATTCAGCTTGTTGATATTGAAGAAAACAATCATGCAGCGTTGATAAAATTCGCTAAAAAAGAACGGATTAATTGGACCTTCGTGGGGCCAGAAATACCATTAATGAATGGAATTGTGGATGATTTTCTTGCAGCAGGATTGAAAATATTTGGACCAACTAAAAAAGCAGCTTTGATTGAAGGTTCAAAAGATTTTGCGAAACAGCTAATGACAACCTACCAAATTCCAACAGCAGCTTACCAAACCTTTACAGATTATGAACAAGCTTTATGTTATGTAGAAGAAAAAGGAACGCCAATTGTCATTAAGGCAGACGGATTAGCAGCAGGAAAAGGGGTCGTAGTTGCTGAAGATATGAATGTCGCAACGCTAGCATTAAAAGATATGTTGTTAGATGGGAAATTTTCAGGAACAGAAAATCGAGTAGTCATTGAAGAATTTTTAAGTGGTGAAGAATTTTCATTGTTGGCGTTTGTAAGCAACAACAACATTTATCCAATGCCGATCGCTCAAGACCACAAGCGAGCTTATGAAGGGGATAAAGGACCTAATACAGGGGGAATGGGCGCGTATTCACCAGTTCCGCAAATCCCTGAAAGTATGATTAAAGAAGCGATTGAGAAAGTTTTAAAGCCCGCTGTTGAAGGAATGCGTTCTGAAGAAAGAACATTCAATGGAATTTTGTACGCGGGTCTTATCGCATCTGAAAAAGGAGTCAAGGTAATTGAATTCAACGCTCGATTTGGAGATCCTGAAACGCAAGTTGTTTTAAATCGCTTAACAAGTGATTTTGCCCAACTTATTGATGATTTATTAAATGACCAAGTTCCTGTTGTTGAATGGCAAAAAAAAGGGTATGATATTGGCATTGTAGTTGCAAGTGATGGCTATCCCGAAGCCTATCAAAAAGAAATCGCACTTCCTGATTTAACGAAACTAGAAGAGGGACAAGTCTATTATGCAGGCGTCAAAAAAAATAAGACTGGAAATTTAGTTTCAAATGGTGGTAGAATCTATTTAATAGAAGCTCAAGGGGACACCTTAAGGGAAGCTGCCGATAAAGCTTATCAGCAATTGAAAGCAGTGGATACTGAAGGAACTTTTTATCGAATGGATATCGGGAAAAAAGCAATGAAACAGAATTGAAATAAATACTGAAGTTGGTGGGAATTCATTATGCCTAGGTCGAAAAACTTAGAAAAAGTTGCGTATCATTATTTAAAGGAACAGATTCAATCAAAAGAATGGTTGCCACAAACGCATATCACAGAACAAAAGATTTCAACTTGTTTAGGAATTAGTAGGACGCCTATTCGAAATGCTTTTTTAAAGCTACAAGAAGAGGGCTATTTAACGATTATTCCTCATAAAGGTGCAGTGGTAACAGAACCTAAAATTAAATTTAAAGAATACGCTGACCGACTAGAGTATATTGAATTGATGATTGTTCATCAACTTCATTTTATAGAACTAAAAGAGATTCAACTTGATTTTCGAGAATTAGATTGTATGTTGAATCAAATGATTGTCTGCATTGAGCAAGGCGATAGCCAACTATACAACGAAAAAGAACGTCAGTTGATTCGTATCTTTTTACAAAGTGGAAAAAATGACTATATGATGAGCAGTGTTATGGATACGATTCGTAGTCTCCACCAACAAAAAGACTCTGAATTGGCATACGTATTGAAAAAAAATATTCCCAAAAAAATTCATCATTATTCTTTAATAGTAGATCTTCTAAGGGAAGGACAATTCGGGCTGGCTAGAAAACAAGTTCGAATCGCAGTCAATCAGTTAGTTCTAAGTGTTTTAAATGATTAAAATTTAACTAAGAATTTTTCATTATACGAATTTTTGTGTAACCACAATGCTACTATAGATATTGTGGTTATTTTTGTTTGAATGAGAGAGGTGATTGTTTGAAAAGAAATAAAACAATTTTTGTTGCAGGCATTCTTTTTTTGAGTATCCTTTTATCTTGGATTTTTGTAACGAATAATGCAGGTTTTTATCAACAGACAGTTGTAAAAATAACGAAAACTACCGTTGTAAAGTCAATTGAAACAACGGATGCAACACATAATAAAGATCGAGTTACAACGCAAGAATTGACAGGGATTATAAAAAATGGTGCACATCAAGGGGATACAATTTCATTGGAAAATGACTATTCCTTATCAGGAGCTCATGATGAAAAGTACCGAACTGGCGACGAACTTTTTGTCTCCATTTCAAAAAATTCAAAAACTCCTTTAGACGGCTCGATTGATGGTGTTAAGCGAGATAAATACTTATTAATTGTCGGATGGATTTTCATATTAGCTGCTTTATTTGTTGGAAAAAAAAGCGGCGTTTTTTCAATTATCAGTTTGATTCTAAACGTTGTGATTTTATCAATTGTACTTGATTATTATATTCGTTCTGAAAATGGCAATTTACTGATTATTTCAATGGGGATGGTTGTACTATTTACGGTGATTTCACTCTTTTTAGTCAGTGGAAACAACAGGAAAACCTATGCCGCAATTATTTCCACGTTAGTTGGAACCTTTATTTCCTTTTTCGTTGCCTATGGAGTGATGAACCTACTTGGTGATCGAGGGCTAAGATACGAAGAAATGCAATTTTTAACCCGCGCCCCTCGAAAAGTTTTTTTAGCAGGAGTGCTGATTGGTTCGCTAGGTGCAGTAATGGATGTAGCTATTATTATGGCCTCAGCAGTACAGGAGTTGGTTACTAAAAATAAAGAGATTTCTAAAGAAGCTCTTGTGAAATCAGGGATGGAGATTGGCAAGGATATTATGGGGGCCATGACAAATGTACTGTTTTTTGCCTATATTAGTGGGGCAGTTCCAATGGTCTTACTGTATTTAAAAAATGGTGCCGCAATTGGTTACACACTTTCAATGAATTTATCTTTAGAACTAGCACGAGCTTTAGCAGGAAGTATTGGGATTGTCTTGACGATTCCACTTGGGTTGTACATTTCGATTTACTTCATCCATAAGAAAGGCGGGATCAAATGACTGTACTAGTGGGTCTTGCTATTATTTTATTTGTTTTAATGAGAATAATTGGTGGAGAAAAGGGAACTAAATCTTTTATTGCCTTATTTTTAAATTTTATCATTGTTTTTATGATGATAGTGTTAACGGTCTATGAAAAAGACCCGATATTCTTAACGTTTATTGCCTGTATTTTAGTCAGCTGTGTCAATTTATTTTACATTAATGAAGTCAATTTGAAGACAAAAACAGCTTTTATAGCAACGTTAATGACGGTTTTTATTTTATTTATCATGGTTTACGGGTTAATGGAGTTTGCTAAAATTCAAGGATTTGGTGAAGAAGAGGTAGAAGAACTAAGCACATTTTCATTCTATATTGGAATTGACTTTATAAAAGTGGGAATCTCAACCGTCTTATTAGGAATGATTGGAGCAGTTACCGATACAGCGATTTCAATTGCTTCTGCTATGAACGAAATCTATTTCCATAATCCATTGCTGACTAAAAAAGACCTCTTTAAATCAGGAATGACTGTTGGAAGAGATATCTTGGGCACAACGACGAATACGTTGTTTTTTGCTTTTGTAGGAGGTTATTTAGCGCTCGTTCTTTGGTTTAAAGATATTTATTATTCCTTTGAAACCATTCTTAATTCCAAAGTATTTATGGCGGAAGTTTTATCCGTTCTTTGTATTGGAATTGGTGCTATTTTGATTATTCCAATCACGGCTTGGCTCACAGCTATGGTTTTGACAAAGGTAGGAAAACCGTAATTGAAGAAAGGACGAGCTGTTAAAAAAGCCTCGTCTTTTTTTATTGAATAGTTTGAAAACTCTTATTCTTTTTTTAAAGAAGTTTTCGTGTTTTTTTGCTATAATAGACTAATGTATAAAATGAGCAGATAGTGTCTAGTTTTTGAAAATTCGATCCAATGGATTTAAAACGTCTAACGTTCACGAAATTGCTTGAAATAGGAGGATGTTATTAATTGGTACTAAGAGATGATTTATTAAATGGAATGAATCCACGTCAAAAAGAAGCTGTGATTCACACAGAAGGGCCTCTTTTGATTATGGCGGGTGCTGGTAGTGGGAAAACACGCGTGTTGACACATCGTATCGCGTATTTAATTGAAGAAAAACAAGTAAACCCATGGAATATTTTAGCCATCACATTTACAAATAAAGCCGCTAAAGAAATGAAAGAACGGGTTGCTCGGTTAATGAAAACAGGTGGCAATGACGTTTGGGTTTCTACTTTTCACTCAATGTGTGTCCGCATGCTGCGTCGTGACATTGATAAAATCGGCTACAATAAAGCCTTCACCATAAGTGATCCAAGCGAGCAACAAACTTTAATGAAACGTATTTTAAAAGAACGTAATATTGATCCAAAAAAATATGATCCTCGTGCAATTTTAAGTCAAATTAGCAATGCAAAAAATGAATTGATGACCCCTAATGCTTACCGTGAAACTGCAAGCAGTCCTTTTGAAAAAATAGTCGCTGATTGCTATGATGATTATCAAAAAGAGCTACGTCGCAATCAAGCAGTAGATTTTGATGATTTAATTATGTTGACGATTCGATTATTCCAAGAGAGTCCCGAAACGTTGGATTATTATCAAAACAAATTTCATTACATTCATGTGGATGAGTATCAAGATACCAACCATGCCCAATACACACTTGTTAATTTATTAGCGAAACGGTTTAAAAACCTTTGCGTTGTGGGGGATGCCGATCAAAGTATCTATGGCTGGCGTGGTGCCAATATGGAAAATATCTTGAATTTTGAAAAAGATTATGCTGATGCGGAAGTTGTTTTATTAGAACAAAATTACCGCTCAACTAAAATGATTCTTAAAGCAGCTAATGATGTGATTGGCAATAATAGCAATCGTAAAAAGAAAAAATTATGGACAGACAATGATGATGGAGAAAAAATCACCTATTATCGAGGCCAATCCGAACACGATGAATCTCGTTATATTGTGTCAAAAATGCAAGAAGAAATGCGCGAACGTGGTTTAGCATATGGCGATTTTGCCGTGTTGTACCGTACGAATGCACAGTCCCGTGTTATCGAGGAAAACCTGTTGAAATCCAATATTCCCTATAAAATGGTTGGCGGACATAAATTCTATGATCGCAAAGAAATTCGGGATGTTTTAGCTTATTTAAGATTAATTGCAAATCCGGAAGACAATATGAGCTTTGAACGGGTTGTAAATGTTCCAAAACGAGGAATTGGTCCAGGAACCGTTGATAAATTAAGAACAGCTTCAAATCAATATGGTTGGTCAATGCTTGAAACAGCTCTAAATGTGAGCATCACACCAATTGCTGGAAAAGCTGCAGGGGAACTAGAAGCATTTGGTTTTATGATGAAAGACTTAAGACAAATGCAAGAATACCTGCCAGTAACAGAATTAGTTGAAGAAGTTTTAAAACGCAGTGGTTATTTAAAAGCCTTAAAAGCAGAACAAACCTTAGAGTCTGAAACTCGAATTGAAAATATTCAAGAATTTCTATCTGTAACACAGCAATTTGAAAAAGATAGTTCGGAAGACAAAAGTTTATTAACCTTCTTAACGGATCTAGCACTTGTTTCGGATTTAGACAATCTAGAAGAAGAACAAACTAGTGAAGTAACCCTAATGACTCTTCACGCAGCAAAAGGTCTTGAATTTCCCATCGTCTTCTTGATTGGTGTGGAAGAAGGTGTCTTTCCGCTTTCAAGAGCGTTGATGGAGGAGAATGAATTAGAAGAAGAACGTCGTTTAGCCTATGTTGGGATTACTCGTGCGGAACAAAAATTATACATTACAAATGCCTATTCACGGATGTTGTATGGACGTACGCAAGCCAATGCAGCGTCTCGTTTTATCGCTGAAATTAGCGAAGAAGCTTTAGAGTCTGGTAACCAATTTACTGGGAATACACCCTTTAGAAGTAGCGGCAGTCCAGTTAGTCGCATGCAAGCTACCAAAGCGACTAGCAGCATCTATCAATCACCTGTTTCCCGTAAAACGGAAAGTGGGGCAGAACGATTAGGCTGGTCAGTTGGCGACAAGGCCCTTCATAAAAAATGGGGGACAGGAACGGTTGTAAAAGTTAGTGGTGACGCGGATAATTTAGAATTAGATATTGCCTTTCCTGAACAAGGAATCAAACGTTTATTAGCAGCCTTTGCACCAATCGAAAAAGCTTAAAATTAAGAAAAGAGGGGTCTTAAATGACTGAAAAGTATTCATTTGATCAAGCTAAAGAAGAAGTTTTTCAATTAAGAAGCACACTAGAACAATATAGTTATGAATACTATGTAAAAGATAACCCCTCTATTGAGGATCATGAATACGACAAACTCTATCACCGTTTAGTTGAACTTGAAACGGAATTTCCTGATTTAGTAACAGGAGATTCTCCAACCCAACGAGTGGGCGGTACAGTTTTACCTGGTTTTACTAAAGTGGTTCATGAAATTCCAATGCTAAGTTTAGGCAATGCCTTCAATAAAAACGATTTGCTTGATTTCGATCAACGGATTAAAAAATTGGTTGAAGGAGAGGTTGAATACCTTTGCGAGTTAAAGATTGATGGACTGGCAGTGTCGTTGAAATATGAAGAAGGAAAATTAGTTCAAGCAGCTACTAGAGGAGATGGAACAGTTGGCGAAGATATTACGCAGAATATCAGAACGGTGAAATCAGTCCCACTCCGCTTAAAAAAACCTTATTCAATTGAAGTTCGTGGCGAATGCTATATGCCAAAGTCTTCATTTTTAAAATTAAATAAAGAACGAGAAGAAAATGGCGAAGATGTTTTTGCTAATCCAAGAAACGCAGCAGCAGGTAGTTTGCGCCAGTTAGACCCTAAAATAGCGGCTAAGCGTAATCTGAGTACTTTTTTATACACAGTAGCTGACTTTGGTGAATTGACAGCGACTAGTCAAGAAGAAGCTTTAAATCAATTAGACGAATTAGGCATCAAAACAAATCATGAACGCAAGTTGTGTCAATCAATAGAAGAAGTGTGTCAGTATGTCGAAGCGTTTCATGAAAAAAGAAGCGAATTGCCTTATGAAATTGATGGAATTGTAATCAAAGTCAACCGTTTTTCAACACAAGAAAAACTAGGTTTCACAGTTAAAGCACCCCGCTGGGCTATTGCGTATAAATTTCCAGCAGAAGAAGCTCAGACGATTGTAAGAGAAATTGAATGGACGGTAGGTCGAACAGGAGTTGTAACGCCAACAGCTATCATGGACCCCGTTCGTTTAGCTGGTACAACGGTTCAACGAGCAAGCTTACACAATGTAGACTTAATTAAAGAGCGCGACATTCGTTTACTCGACACAGTTGTTATCCATAAAGCAGGAGATATTATTCCAGAAGTAACGAGAGTAGTCCTTGATAAACGCGAAAAGACAAGTGAACCTTACCAAATCCCAACCCATTGTCCCGCTTGTGATAGTGAGTTGGTTCATTTAGAAGAAGAAGTTGCATTGCGTTGTATGAACCCAAAATGTCCTGCACAAATTACAGAAGGTCTGTCTCATTTTGTTTCGAGAAATGCAATGAATATCGACGGTTTAGGCAACAAAGTCATCATCCAAATGTACGAAAAAGACCTTGTACACGATGTAGCAGATTTGTACAAACTCACATTTGAAGAACTGCTTACACTAGATAAAATCAAAGAAAAGTCAGCTAATAATTTGTTAACAGCCATCGATAACAGCCGAAGCAACTCAGTAGAGCGTTTATTATTTGGCTTAGGAATTCGTCATGTTGGGGCTAAGGCCGCTAAATTACTAGCAGAGGAATTTGGTTCAATGACAGGAATCCGCCAAGCAACGAAAGAAGAAATTTTAGCCATTGATGGGATAGGTGACATTATTGCAGAAAGTCTTCAAACGTATTTTTCATTGCCTGAAGTAATGGAATTACTAAATGAACTAGCAGCATTGCAAGTGAATTTAGAGTACTTAGGAAAGAAAAAAGCTGAAGTTGTACAAAGTGATTCTGTATTTAATGGTAAAACAATTGTCTTAACTGGAAAATTAACGCATTTTACACGAGAAGAAGCTAAAGCGCGCATTGAAAATCTTGGAGGCAACGTAACGGGAAGTGTGTCAAAAAAAACCGATATAGTCGTTGCAGGAGCAGATGCCGGCAGTAAATTAGCAAAAGCTGAAAAGTTAGAAATTACGGTTTGGAATGAAGATCAATTACTAGAACAATTGGAAGGAGAGGAATAACTTGATGAAACGAAAATTAATAGTGCTAGTAGCGTCATGTGGATTGATTTTATCAGCATGTGGTGACGTTACAGGAAACAATCAAACCACAACAACAGACACTTCAACAAGTGAAAAATCAAAGACAACTACTAGTCAATTGTCTAAGGATTATTATCGAACGGTCATTAATGACGGACAGTACAAAGTGAGTCAATCAAGAGGGGTAAGTTTAAGTCTAAATTCTGGCTATAATATTAAAGCTTTTGAAACAGGTTTAATGAGTTTGTCCCATTCCGAATTCCCAACGGATACTTATTATTTTCAAGAGGGACAGCAACTAGATGCTGAAACGATTTCTAAATGGATAAAGCGTAGCTCTGGTGACAACCCAGAACCAGATTTAACGGTAAGTGATCCTGAAGGATTGAACCCAGCAGATAATGGAGAACTTGAACCAGATAAACGTGCACCTAAATACCTAAGCCAAATTTTAGAACAAAATTATATGGTAAAAGATGGCGACAGTTTTAAACTATCGGGTATCAGTATAGGTTTGGCATTAAACAGCGTTGATTATTACCAAAAAGTGCAGTACGGGGCTGAATTTAAAACCGATATTAAACGAGCTGATTTAGAAACAGAAGGAAAAAAAATGGCAAATGAAATTGTTGCTCGATTGCGTAAAATGGAAGGGTTAGGAAATATTCCAATTACAGTAGGCCTTTTTGAACAAACGCCCAAAGATGATTTAGCCGGTGGTGTTTTCTTTAGCGAAGGCGTTAGCAAAGACGGTGCGGCAACGGTCGGTGGCTGGAAAGACATTAACGAAAAGAAAGTGATTTTTCCGAGAATGGATGGGGAAACCAGCAACGAGACAACGAGTTTTGAAAACTTTAAATCTCAAGTACAAAGTTTCTTCCCAAATTTAAACGGTGTGACGGCTGAAGCAACTTACAGTGGGGATCAATTGATAAAAATGAAAGCAACCGTAACCACTCAATTTTACGGTCAGTCTGAAATCATTGCCTTAACACAACACGTTTCAGACAACGCATCAAAATATTTACCGCCGAATATTCCTATTGAAATTTCGATTAATTCAATTGATGGAATGGAAGCCTTCTTAAATCGTGACAGTGGGGAAAAAGAATTTCAATCTCATGTTTTCGATTAATCATCTTAAAAAGAGCAGAAGTTGAAGTAAAGTTTCCGACTTTACTTCACTTTTTTTGTAAATAAGATAGTGCCCTTAAGCGGTTTATGATAGAATAGGAACTAAGTTTCCAATTTGGAATAAAGAAAAGAAGAAAGAGGGTTGAATAAAATTGGCAATTACTGAATCAGAAGTAAAACACGTTGCTAAGCTATCGAAGCTAGCATTTAAAGATAGTGAGATTGCTCATTTTACAGAGCAAATGGATCAAATCATTGGAATGGTTGAACAACTTGAAGCCATCGATACAACTGGCGTACCCATCACAACACATGCACTAGAAACAGTCAATGTGATGCGTTTGGATGTTGCAACTGAGGGAACAGATCGCAACGAGCTCTTTAAAAATGTAAAAACAGAAAAAGATGGACTAATTCAAGTTCCAGCAATTATGGATAACGGGGAGGCTGGAGCATGAGTTTATTAGAGAAAAACTTAACCGAATTACATGACTTATTGATTGCTAAAGAGATTACGGCCGTAGATTTAATGAACGCTACTTTTGACCATATTGAAGCAACGGAAGATAAAATAGGTGCATTTATTACAGTCAGTAAAGAAGAAGCGTTAGCGTTAGCTAAAAAACTAGACGAAAAAGGCATTGACGAATCCAATGTTTTAGCAGCAATGCCAATTGGAATTAAAGATAATATTGTTACAAAAGATATCAAAACAACTGCAGCAAGTAAAATGTTGGAAGATTTTATTCCAATTTATGATGCAACAGTTATGAATAACGTATATGAAGCAGACATGATTCCAGTTGGAAAATTAAACATGGATGAATTTGCAATGGGCGGAAGTACAGAAACGTCTTACTTTAAACAAACCAAAAACCCATGGGATTTAACAAAAGTTCCAGGTGGCTCTTCAGGTGGCTCAGCAGCAGCCGTTGCGGCTGGACAAGTTCCAATTTCACTTGGTAGTGATACCGGTGGAAGTATTCGTCAACCAGCAGCCTTTACGGGTATCGTTGGAATGAAACCAACTTATGGTCGTATTTCGCGCTTTGGTTTGATTGCTTTTGCTTCAAGTTTAGATCAAATTGGACCATTTACACGTACAGTAAAAGACAATGCCT
Organism: Carnobacterium divergens; assembly: GCF_900258435.1. Lineage (NCBI taxonomy): Bacteria > Bacillati > Bacillota > Bacilli > Lactobacillales > Carnobacteriaceae > Carnobacterium > Carnobacterium divergens. The sequence continues at coordinate 1,111,424 of NZ_LT992558.1, forward strand.
ACGTACTAAATGCAATCAGTGGATATGATGCCAACGATTCAATGAGCGCTAAAACAGAAGTACCGGATTTTACAGCTAAATTAAACCAAGACATCAAAGGCATGAAGATTGGTGTTCCAAAAGAATACTTACAAGAAGGTGTAGCTGAGGACGTTAAAAACGCTGTTCTTGAAGCCATTGAAACCTATAAAAAATTAGGTGCAACGGTTGAAGAAGTTAGCTTACCTCATTCAAAATACGGGATTGCTGTGTATTATATCATTGCATCAAGTGAAGCTTCATCAAACTTGCAACGCTTTGACGGCATACGTTACGGTTACCGTTCGCCAGAAGCAAAATCATTAGATGATTTGTATGTAATGAGCCGCTCAGAAGGCTTTGGAATGGAAGTAAAACGTCGTATCATGCTTGGAACCTTCTCACTAAGCTCAGGCTATTATGACGCTTATTTCAAAAAAGCAGGTCAAGTTCGTACATTGATCAAACAAGATTTCGAAAAAGTCTTCAATGACTACGATCTAATCTTAGGCCCTACAACTCCGACAACTGCCTTTAACTTAGGCGAAAACATGGACGATCCATTAACGATGTATATGAACGATATCTTAACCGTTCCAGTTAACTTAGCCGGTGTACCAGCGATTTCAATTCCTTGTGGTTTTTCAAATGGCTTGCCAATTGGGTTGCAACTGATTGGAAAACATTTTGACGAAGCAACGATTTACCAAGCTGCTTACGCATTTGAACAAGCAACTGAATTTCATAAAGAAAAACCAAACTTGTAGGAGGAGAAAACCAGATGAACTTTGAAACAGTAATCGGACTAGAGGTCCATGTAGAATTAAAAACAGAATCTAAAATGTTTTCGCCATCCCCTGCTCATTTTGGAGCAGAACCAAACACGAATACCAATGTGATTGACTGGGGATACCCAGGTGTATTGCCTGTAGTCAATCAGCAAGCCATCGATTTTGGGATGCAAGCTGCGTTAGCTTTAAACTGTAAAATTGCTAAAGACACAAAATTTGATCGTAAAAACTATTTTTATCCAGACAATCCCAAAGCCTACCAAATCTCTCAATTTGATAAACCTATCGGCTATGACGGTTGGATTGAAATTGAAGTAGACGGCGTTAAAAAGAAAATCAGAATTGAACGTGTTCATTTGGAAGAAGATGCTGGGAAAAACAACCATGGAACAGATGGTTATTCATATGTTGATTTAAACCGTCAAGGAACGCCTTTAATCGAGATTGTATCAGAAGCAGACATGCGCTCACCAGAAGAAGCATATGCGTATTTAGAAGCGTTAAAACAAATCGTACAATTTACAGGCGTCAGTGATGTGAAAATGGAAGAAGGCTCAATGCGTTGTGATGCCAATATTTCACTTCGTCCAATTGGCCAAGAACAATTTGGAACAAAAGCAGAACTTAAAAACTTAAATTCATTTAACTTTGTTAAACGTGGCTTAGCTCACGAAGAAATTCGTCAAGCACGCGTGCTTTTATCAGGCGGCATTATCCAACAAGAAACACGCCGTTTTGATGAAACAACAGGCGAAACAATTTTAATGCGTGTTAAAGAAGGTTCAAGTGATTACCGTTATTTCCCAGAACCAGATCTTCCTAATTTCGTCATTGACGACGAGTGGATTGAACGCGTTAAAAATGCTATTCCAGAAATGCCAGCATCTCGTCGCAAACGTTATGTCGAAGAGCTTGGTTTACCGGAATATGACGCTATGGTGCTAACGTTAACAAAAGAAATGTCTGATTTCTTTGAAGCTACATTAGCAGAAAATGCAGATGCAAAACAAGCGTCTAACTGGTTGATGGGGGAAGTTTCTGCCTATTTAAACAGCGAACGACTTGAATTAGCCGATACAAAATTAACACCGTCTAACTTAGCTGGCATGATTACGTTAATCGCAGATGGAACCATTAGTTCTAAAATTGCGAAAAAAGTTTTCCGTGAATTAATCCTAAACGGTGGCGACGCGAAGAAAGTCGTTGAAGCTAAAGGTCTAGTCCAACTATCAGATCCAGCACAACTATTGCCAATGATTAATGAAGTCTTAGATAACAATGCGCAATCGATTGAAGATTTCAAAAATGGGAAAGATCGTGCAGTTGGTTTCTTAGTGGGCCAAATCATGAAAGCGACAAAAGGACAAGCGAATCCAGGCGTTGTGAACCAATTGTTAAATCAAGAATTAAGCAAACGATAGAAGTTATATTGGAGAGGAAACTTTCCATGAGGAGGATTTATATGAGAGCAAGAGTCATTTACAATCCAACTTCAGGAAGAGAAGTCTTAAAGAAAAATTTAGTCGACATCTTACAAATTCTTGAAGCTGAGGGTTATGAAACAAGTGCTTATGCCACAACGCCAGAGCCGAATTCTGCCAGAAATGAAGCTGAACGAGCAGCAATAGATGGCTTTGAATTGATTGTAGCAGCTGGTGGCGATGGAACGATCAATGAAGTGGTTAATGGCATTGCTGGACTTGAAAACCGTCCGAAAATGGCCATTATTCCGGCGGGAACCACAAATGATTACGCACGAGCACTTCATATTCCTAGAAATGATGTAGTTGCAGCTGCTAGAGTTATTACAAAGAAACAAACGGTGAAAATGGACATTGGAAAAGCAAATGACACCTATTTTATCAACATTGCAGGTGGCGGTTACTTAACGGAGCTGACCTATGACGTCCCGTCCCAATTAAAATCAGTTTTTGGCTATTTAGCTTATTTAGTAAAAGGCGCAGAAATGTTGCCAAGAATCAAACCAATTCCAATGAAAATCGAGTATGATGAAGGGGTTTTTGAAGGAAAGGCCTCCATGTTTCTACTAGGCCTAACCAATTCTGTTGGCGGTTTTGAACAAATCGCACCAGATGCCCATTTAGATGATGGTTATTTTTCACTAATTGTTGTAAAAACAGCCAATGTTGTAGAATTGCTACACTTAATCGCGTTAATGCTAAATGGTGGAAAACACATTGACCACCCTAAAGTACTGTACACAAAAACCAAGATGGTTAAAGCCGAACCGCTAGATGATTCAAAAATGATGATTAATTTAGATGGAGAATATGGTGGAGATGCGCCAATGACCTTCACTAATTTAATTCAGCATATTGAAATGTTTGGCGATGTGGATGCAATTCCAAATGATGCTGTAACAGCAGAAGATGAGGCTTTTGAAGATGCTGAAGAAGCCTTTATCAAAGAAGTTGAAGGCTTGACAGATGAAGATATTAATGGCGATGGCATCATTTCTAAGCCTGAATCTGAAGAAAAAAATTAAAAATCAATAAATGAGCTTTGAGTTTGCTGTCCTTTTGTGAGATACTCTAAAAGGACAGCAAATTTTTATGTTGAGCATTCGAACATGTCACTTAATTCACGAACCAAATTTTACAGATAGATGGTACCAACGAAGGGAGCTTTTTATGAAAGCAAATAAAGAAATACCAGTTAAAAAGAATGAGAAATACACAGTTAAGGTTGAAGATTTAACACACGAAGGAATGGGTGTTGCCAAAATCGAAGGATACCCATTATTTATTGAAAATGCACTTCCAGGAGAAGAAATGGAAGTTAAGATTCATAAAACAGGAAAATCATTTGGTTTTGCAAAAGCAATGAAACGCCTAACTTCAAGTCAAAATCGTGTTGAATTACAAGACGAAAACTACACACGCGTTGGAATTACGCCATTGCAACACATGTCTTACCCAGCACAACTTGACTTTAAACGTCAACAAGTGCGCAATGTGATGCAACGAATTGCTAAATTACCAGAAGTACCTGTTTTTGAAACAATCGGAATGGCTGAACCATGGGGCTACCGCAATAAAGCTCAAATTCCAGTACGTAAAATTGATGACAAATTAACCACAGGGTTCTTCCGTAAAAATAGCCACGACGTTATTCCAATGGAAAACTTTAAAATTCAAGACCCTAAAATCGATAAAGCGATTCTGGTTGTGCGCGATATTATGCGTGAATTTAATGTGAAACCATACAACGAAGGCCCAAATACTGGGAACCTACGTCACATTATCGTCCGCCGTGGTTATTATACTGGCGAAATGATGATTATTTTAGTAACAAGAACACCAAAATTATTCCCAACAAGTAAAATTCTACCTGCTATTACGGAAGCTCTACCAGAAGTAGTTAGTATTGTGCAAAATGTTAACCCAACACGTACGAATACGATAATGGGAGACGAAAATATTGTCTTATGGGGTCGCGATAATTACCGTGATTCATTATTAGGAAATACTTTTGAAATCTCAGCTCGTTCATTCTATCAAGTAAATCCAACGCAAACAGAAAAACTATACCAAACTGTTCTAGATTATGCAGAACTAACTGGAGAAGAAACCGTTATTGATGCTTATTGTGGAATTGGAACAATTTCTCTTTCATTAGCTAAAGCCGCAAAACAAGTTTACGGAATTGAAATGATTGAAGCAGCTGTTGAAAACGCGAAAAACAATGCTGAAATCAATGAAATTGATAACGTAACGTTTGAAACAGGATTGGCTGAAGAAGTAATGCTTCAATGGAGCGACGAAGATATGAAAGCCGATCTTGTAGTTGTCGATCCACCACGTAAAGGATTAGAACCAAGCTTTATCGAAGCTGTTGTAAAAATGCAACCAACAAAAATGATTTATGTAAGTTGTAACCCAGCAACATTAGCAAGAGATTTAGCGTTGCTAAACGAAGGTGGCTACAGTGTTGAAAAAATTCAACCAGTTGACCTATTCCCTCAAACTCACCATGTTGAGAGCGTAACGTTACTTGTCAAAAAATAAACTCGTAAAAAGGTACTCTCCTATTTTTAGGAAAGTACCTTTTTTATTTATATACTTGTTGGAAGACACTCACCCTGCAATTTTTTACGATATTGGTAAGGTGAAAAGCCCGCCTTTTTTTTAAATAATTTACTAAAGTAAGTCGCATCAAGGTATCCTACAGTACCAGCAATTTCAGTGATAGAATCATCTGTTTTCATCAATAGCTGTTTTGCTTTTTCGATTCGATAGTTGGTTAAATAATCAATAAAATTCATTCCAACAGCTTCTTTAAAAAAGCGACTAACATAATGACGATTTAAATGCATTCTATCGGATAACGTTGTTAAATTAATTTCTTCATCAAAATGTTCATGAATATAATCTAACATCATATTGACTTGTTCTTTCGCTAAATTTGAAGGTTTATTATTTACAATATCCATTAAAGATACTTGATTAAGGGATTTAACTGAACGATCGATTGCAAACTTCAATTCATCCAAATCAATTGGTTTAACTAAATAATCTAAGAAGCCACAACGCAATGCATGATGGACGGTTTCAAAGTCATTTTTTTTCGTAAAAATAATGGTTTTTAAATTTGGTAACTGCTGAGAAAGTTTTTTTTCTAGCGAAAACCCATCTAAAGAAGAAGTATCCATATCTAATAGCATCATTTCAGGAAGCAAGCGATTGGCAATCTTAACCGCTTCTTCTTCAGTTGTTGCATCAGGCAATATTTTAATATTCATAAAAGATTCCTCAATTAACTCTCGAATAGTCATTCGTTCAGCTAAGCCATCACTAACAATTAATAAACGACACATTTTACCAACTCCTTTAGTATAAGATTTAGTATGTAAATTGAATTTGTGAAATTGTCCTTGTTATAATATAATACCTTTAATTCACTAAGGTTTCAACTATCTTTCTTTGTGAAAAAATAAATAAGTTGAAAGGTAAATTTTTTCCAAAAACACCTTAAAATATTCCCTAACAAATAGGTTTAAATAAACTAAACTTATGTTGTAAGCGTTTTTAATAAAAAGCGAGGGAGCGATTTAAATGACAAACAATCAATCATTCAGTGAAGTAGAAGAATTAGTAGCGAATGCTAAAATAGCACAAGAAAAATTTGCAGATTATACACAGGAACAAGTAGATAAAATTATTGAATCAATTTATCAAAATACATTGAAAAATGCAGAAAAATTAGCGATTTCAGCAAATGAAGAAACGGGATTTGGGAATGTACCTGATAAAATAATAAAAAATACTTTTGCAAGCGAACAAGTCTATAACAGTATTAAAGATCTTTCAACAGTAGGCATAATCAATCGTCGTGAAGAAGATAAAATTATTGAAATTGGCATACCATTAGGAATAGTAGCTGGATTGATCCCATCAACAAATCCGACATCAACGGTTATTTTTAAAGCGATGATTGCATTGAAAACTAGAAATGCTATTATTTTTTCACCCCATCCCAAAGCGTTAAAGTCTATTTTAATGACAGCAGAAATTATTGATAAAGCAGCCATTGAAGCTGGTGCACCAGCAGGTTTGGTTCAAGTCATTACACAGCCAACACTGGTTGCAACAGAAGACTTAATGAAACATAAAAATGTAGCCTTAATTTTAGCAACAGGTGGAAAAGCAATGGTAACAGCAGCCTATAGTTCAGGGACTCCCGCAATTGGTGTAGGACCAGGAAATGTCCCAGCATTTATTGAAGCGTCAGCAAATATTGAAGAGGCCATTGAGGCGATTGTTAGCAGTAAATCATTTGATAACGGTGTTATCTGCGCATCAGAACAGGCTATTGTTGTTGAAGAATCTATAAAAGCAGAAGTTGTAGCAAAACTAAAAGAAAAACAGGTTTACTTTATGAATGTAGAAGAATCTGAAAAGGTAAGTAAGTTTATTTTACGAGAAACAGGTGCTTTAAATCCTGAGATAGTTGGGAAAAGTGCAGAAGCAGTGGCGGATTTAATAGGAATTTCAGTACCTGCTGGAACAAAAATTTTAATTTCAGAACAAACAGAAATTGGCAAACACAATCCTTATTCAAGAGAGAAATTAACCCCTATTTTAGGACTTTACACAGTTTCTTCATTTGAAACTGGCTTAGCTACGTGTAAGGCTCTACTAGAAAACGAGGGGATGGGTCATACAGCTGTAATTCATACAACAAATGAATGGAAAGCGGAACAGTATGGATTAAAAATGCAAGCAGCGCGGATATTAGTGAATACACTAGGAGCATTAGGTGCAATAGGCGCAACAACGAACCTAGCACCGTCAATGACTTTAGGATGTGGAGCAATGGGTGGGAGTAGTACCACAGACAATGTCACAGCGCATCACTTATTAAATATAAAACGTATTGCATATGGGGTAGAATAAGCTAAAATAAAAAGAATAGAAACTTATTAAAGTAAGTTTCTATTTTTTTTTTTTTGAAAAAGAAAAACACCTAAATTTTGTAAATTATGATAAACTAGACAAAAAGCACTCTCGCATTTAGTGATAAATAAGATTAGGAGGTTTTGACGATCTATTATCTGCAAAAAGATCCTAAAATAAATAAAATTAAGATAACTGCAATCATTGGCGTCATTTTATTAGTTAGTATGGCGATTAGTTTATTTGTTGCTAAAGAATCTAATTGGTCCCTTTTCAAAGAAGACACTAAGTCCTTTCCAGTTAAAGGGGTTCAAGTGTCACAAGAGGATGGCTACATAGACTGGCAAGGAATTGAAAGCAATCAAGTGTCATTTGCGTATATTAAAGCCACAGAGGGCAGCAATTACACAGATGACCAGTTTGCAATTAATTGGGAAAGAATCCAAGGAACATCACTAAGAAGAGGTGCCAGTCACTATTTTAGTTTTGATAGCCCCGGAGCAACACAAGGGATCCATTTTAACCAAGTTGTTTCCACTCAAAAAGACGACTTACCTCCAGTTGTGATAGTTGAATTGTACGATCAATACAAACAAAACCCACCTAAAAAAGAAAGTGTTGTTAAGGAATTAAAAGATTTTATTCAAGTTGTTATGGATGAAAAAGGACAGAACTTAATTTTATGTGTGGATGCTAATGTCTATCAAAAATTTATAAAAAATGAATTTGTAAAATCTGATATTTGGTTCGTTGATACAAAAAATAAACCAAGTAAAGAAGAGAAGATTCCTTGGAAATTCTGGGAGTACACAGAAGAAGGCGAATTATCAAAGGGAAACATTAAACAACAAAGTTTAGATTTTGTAGTATTTAATGGAAATAAATCCCAGTTTGAAAAATTTGGGCAATAGAAAAAGAAAGTGTTTGGGGGAATTTTTATGAGTTATGTGATTGGGAGTATTGTTATTTTGATAGGAGTAGGGCTTTATTTATATAGTCAAAATCATTGGATTAAAACGACACAGTACAATATTGCAATCCCTTACCTCGCAACAAGTCTTAAAAAAACAAAGATTGTTCATTTATCGGATCTACACATTCCAAGGCACAATGTTTCTTTGGATAAATTGGTTGCAAAAGTAAGAGAAGCCAACCCAGCCTTAATTCTTTTAACGGGTGATTTAGTAGACATTCGAGTAGAAGAGTTTCCAAAATTGGAATTATCTCGAATAGCAAGCGAATTAGTAGCCATTGCACCAACCTATGCTGTCACTGGAAATCATGATGTATCAAGTGGACACTTACAAGAATGGGAAGACATTCTAAGTTCACAAGGAGTTCGAGTTCTAATTGATGAAGCCGAATGGCTGCAAATTGGCAAAGCAGGTCTTGTGATAATGGGCTTATCTGAAAAAGAGAATTTTAAGTTACAATCAACGCCTATTTTAAGTGGAATTGAATTAAGCGAAGGAATGCTAGAACAACCTAAAATTTTATTAGCCCATCATCCAGAATTTTTTGAAAGCTATCATTTAGATCAAGTGAAATCTCCAGATATTACCTTTAGCGGACACGCACATGGAGGACAAATCAGAGTCCCATTTATCGGGGGACTTTATGCGCCTGGACAAGGAAAATACCCAAATTTTACAGAAGGTATCCATTATCACCCACAATTAAAAAGTAAGCGATTAGTAATCAGTCGAGGTATCGGAAATTCCACTTTCCCATTTAGAGTCAACAATCGACCTGAGCTAGTTATTGTGACCTTGAACTAACATGACTAAATTGTAAGATTGATTGACTAAATTGTAAGTTCATTAAAAGGACTTTTTTCTTTCAAAAAGAGATAATGGAAGAAAGAAAAGAGGGATTGAGATGAAAAAAGGAATTGCATTAATTATTTTAGTAGTAGCTGTTGCAGCAGGATTTTTTTATCAAAAAGAATATACTGGTAAAGAATATTACACACAAATCATAACGGACGGTCATAAATTCATTCAAAAAGACGATCAAGATCGAGAAAGCATTAACTATTCTTACAATCAAAAGTTTTACAATGAAGATGGAGAGCTACAAACATTGTCATTTAATGGAGGATTAGACCGTCCACTAAAGAAAAATGCCTATTTAAAAGCTAAAGTTCACCCAAAAAAAGGTGTTCTTTCATGGGAAGAAGTTTCAAAAAGCGAAGTTCCTAAAAAAGCTTTAGAAGAAATTGAAAAAAATCACTAAACATTATTTTCTGATGTTTAGTCATACTTGAATCTAATCAAAAAAACCAAAAGAATTTTTGGTTTTTTTTATTTACTTTTCTTAGCAATTTAATTCAGAATCTTTAAAAGCAAATCAAATGCAAGTGGAAAATTAATCTATTATACTAAGTGTAGATTTGATAAACTATTAATAGCGAAATGCAAATTGTTATAGAGGAGATGAAGTATGGAGTTCGTTATTTTAGCAAGTTGTTTTATTATAATAGGTATGGTGGTTTTATTAAGAGAGCGGCGCAGTTTTTTTGGAGGAATGAGTGTAGCATTTGGGAGTATTTTTCTTACGCTAACTTTGTTGTCACTACTATTAGTTCAAATAGGCGAAGTGTCTAACAAAGGTTCATTTATTGTTCTAATGATTGTTTATTTACTATTTCCGGTATTGTTTTTAGGTGTCAATATTTTCTTTATTGTTAATACACATATTATGAATACTAAGGAAGGGCGTAGTGTAACTGCAAAACTTTCAGCGTTATTAGGATTGAATTTATTGATTGTTGTACCTGCTTTTTTTTATTTGATAACTATCGGATCAGGTGAAATACATTTAGTTCTTTTTTCAGCAATTTTATTTTTGATCTTAAGTGATCTGTTGATTTCTTTTTTATTTATTTGTTATTTATTTTATTCTTGGATGTATCAAATGATTCCTATAAAAAAACAAATTGATTATATTATTGTTCTGGGTTCTGGAATAAAAAGTGAAGAAGTTCCTCCCTTACTAAAAAGTCGGTTGGATAAAGCCATTGAATATTACGATAAAAATAGTTCTAGTAAAATAGTTGTGAGCGGTGGACAAGGAGCAGATGAGCCAGTATCTGAAGCGTTTGCTATGAAGAAGTACTTACTATCTCAACAAATCCCAGAAGAAAAAATTTTGGTTGAAGATGCTTCAACGACAACCTATGAGAATATGAAATTTTCTAAAAAAATAATTTTCGAAGATTGGAAAAATGATAAAGAAAATCCAAAAATTCTCTTTTCAACTAATAATTATCATGTTTTAAGAGGTGCACTGTATGCCAGAAAAGCCCAATTAAAGGCAGAAGGAGTTGGAGCTCCAACAGCACTCTATTTTTTACCAACAGCACTAATTCGTGAATATATTGCTCTATTGATGTTATACAAAAAATTTACTATTAGTATGATTTTTTTATGTCTGTTAATGGTAATTCTTAGCGCACTTCCTATTTAGCAGATACACTAAAATAGGTTTGACTAGGCTACTTTAGTATAAGGGTTATTCTTTGAATTCACTCTTTAAATTCGTTACACTTAACTTAATCTATAAAGGAGCGTGATACGAATGGTAGTAAGTTTATTAGACAGATTGCCTTTGAAAAACGGGTTAACGATTCCAGGTATAGGATTAGGAACATACGGCATGGACGACAACGAAGTAGAAGAAGTTGTTTTTACGGCAATTATGAATGGCTATCGCTTGATTGACACGGCGACAATGTACAATAATGAAGTCGGAGTTGGCCGAGGCATTAACCGAGCAATCAATGCAGGTATTTCAAGAGACGAACTTTTTGTTGTGACGAAAATTTGGAAAAATGAGATGGGCTTTGATTCTACATTAAAGGCCTTCGAAGCAAGCTTTAAACGACTTGAATTAGAATATATCGATCTATTATTGATTCATTGGCCAAATGAATCAGATGATGTTAATTTAGAAACCTGGCAAGCGATGGAAACTTTAGTGGAAGCTGGAAGAGTAAGAGCACTAGGAGTAGCAAACTTTACTCGTGGCGATTTAACACCCTTATTAAAATCTGCTAAAATAAAACCGACGGTCAATCAATATGAAATTTATCCTGGTCATAGTCAAGAAGAGTTACATGAATTTTGTGAGAGCAAAAATATTGTTTCAATGGCTTACTCACCCTTAAAAAGAGGCAAATTAACTACTGAAAATAAATTATTAAAAATTGCGAATAGACACAATAAAACAGTTTCACAGGTGGTATTACGATGGAATATTCAAAGAGATGTTATTCCGATTCCTAAAACAACCCATAAAGAACGATTAATTGAAAATGCAGCGATTTTTGACTTTGAATTATCAGATGAAGACATGGATATCCTTAATGAGATGGGGTAAAATAAAAACGAAAGGCTAAAAGAAGTTCTTTTAGCCTTTCGTTTTTTTAGTATAGATACTAAATGAAAAGAGATGAAGTGTGTGATGGTAGAGTATCAAAAAATTGTAAAAGGCACTTTTATCGAACGACCGAATCGTTTTATCGCTATTTGCCAAGTCGAGGGAAAAGAAGTTGTAACGCATGTTAAAAATACCGGACGATGCAAAGAATTGCTCATACCAGGAGTGACGGTATACCTAAATTATGTTCCCTCTAAAACGAGAAAAACAGATTATGACTTAATTTCGGTTTTAAAAGGAAATAGACTGATAAATATTGACAGTCAAGTTCCTAATGAGATAGTTGAGGAAAGCTTATTGACTGGAAAAATGCAGTTGCCAGGGGTTAAAGGAATCATTCAAACCTTAAAAAGAGAAGTTGTGTATCAAAATTCAAAATTTGATTTTTATTTTGAAACCGATAAATCTGAAAAAGGATTTATTGAAGTAAAAGGAATGACTCTAGAAAAAAATAACCAAGTGTCATTTCCAGATGCTCCAACATTAAGAGGATTAAAACACGTTAATGAATTAATTCATGCCGTGAAAGTAGGATTCTATGGATGTGTTTGCTTTATTGTCCAAATGGAAGGAGTAGAATCTGCAACAATTAATCGAAAAATGCAGCCAGCGCTTCAAGAAGCAATGGAAAATGCATTGAAAACAGGTGTTAATGCAATAGCTTATACTTGTCAGGTGACCCCTAAAACGATTACAATAAATAAGTCGATTCCTTTTAAATTAAATTGAGTTAATAGGACGATGAAACTAATGGAGGACGTGAAGCAATGTTAAATTTAGGAATTATTGGAACCAACTGGATTACGAATCAATTTATTGATGCTGCCATCGAAACAAAAGAGTACCAACTAGTGGCTGTTTATTCACGAAAAAAGGAACAAGCTGAAACTTTTGGAAAACCTTATGGAGCGACTATTTTTGAGACAAAATTAGAAGATTTTGCAAACCATCCAGGAATTGATGTTGTTTATATTGCTTCGCCAAATAGCCTACATTTTCAACAAGCGTTGACATTAATGAAAGCGAAAAAACATGTAATCGTTGAAAAGCCGATGTTTTCAAATCCAACAGAATGGCATGCTGCTAAACAAGTAGCCGAAGAAAACGATGTATTCCTCTTAGAAGCAGCAAGACATATCCACGAACAAAATTTTGCAATTGTAAAAGAAGAATTAACGAAAATAGATGATATCAAAGGGGCAACCTTTACTTATATGAAATACTCTTCTCGCTATGATCAAGTGCTAGAAGGACAAGAACCCAATATCTTTTCACCACACTTTTCAGGTGGTGCGTTATCTGATTTAGGTGTGTATGGTGTGTATGCTGCAATTGGTTGGTTTGGGATGCCAATAAGCTGTCATTATTTTGCACAAAAAATCGCAACGAAAGTTGACGGAATGGGAACCATGATTTTAAGATATCCAGGTTTCGATGTGACACTCTTAACAGGTAAAATGGTTGATTCGTACTTACCTTCGGAAATCTACACACTTAATCAAACCATTCTTATGGATGGAGTAAATGCCATTTCGTCAATTGAAGTCATTGATCGTAAAACAGCGACACGCCAAGAACGAGCAACACCCCCTCAAGAAAATCCAATGGTAGATGAAGCAAAAGCCTTTGCTAAAGTATTGAATCATCCAGAAGATAAAAAAAATCAAGAGCTTTATCAATCGTGGTTATTGCTAAGTCAACAAGTGAATGAAGTGCTGAAAAAACTTAGAGACGACGCAGGCATTGTTTTTGATGCAGATAAAATTTAAATAAGTAAACAAAAACCATTGGATGAAAAAATCTAATGGTTTTTTGATGATATAAATTTAAATTGCGAATAATAAAATAGAGTAATTTAAATAAAAAAAGAGATTATTCAAAATATCCAACAAAAAGGCGTTTTTTTAAAGTATAATAGATAAGATGAACGATAGAGAAACGGGGAAATTACACACTATGAATAAACTGACAAACGAACTACAAGCATACTGGGAAAAATTAGCGTACAATCAACCTTCTGCAATTCAAGAAAAAGTATTTACGCCATTAATTGAAGGCAAAGACGTGATCGGCATTTCACCAACTGGAACAGGAAAAACAGTGGCTTACACACTACCGCTTTTAGAAACAATTGTGCCAAAGGCTGGGTTACAAGTTGTTATTTTAACACCCTCACAAGAATTAGCTGTTCAAGTGGCAGCTGTTGTAAAAGAATGGGCGAAACAAGTAGACATTAAAGTTCAACCCTTAATTGGTGGAGCCAATATTAAACGTCAACTAGAAAAATTAAGAGACAAGCCTGAAATTATTGTAGGAACAGCAGGTCGAATTTTAGAAATTTCTGATTTAAAAAAATTAAAATTACACCAAGTGAAAACAGTCATTTTAGATGAAGCAGATCACTTACTTCAACAAGATCAGTTAGCAACGGTTAGAAAAGTAGTAGCTAAAATGCCAAATGAACGACAAATGGGATTTTTCTCAGCAACCAGTAATGAAATCATGACTGAGATGCCAAAATGGTTTAATAGCGATCCATTATGGATTGATGTAACGAATGAAGATGAGTCACATGGGACCGTTGTTCATGGCTATATTGAAACGCCAACAAGAAAACGTGTTGAAGTGATTAAACGATTAACCCAACTCCCTGACTTCAGTGGTTTGGTATTTATCAATAACGTAGCTAATTTAGTAACGGTAGCTGAAAAATTAAGTTATGAAGGTGTTTCCGTTGCGGTCTTACATGGCGAAAAATATAAAACAGAACGTCAACATGCGTTGCAACAATTTAGAAATAAAAAAGTAAAACTCTTATTAACAACGGATGTGGCGTCAAGAGGATTAGACATTCACGGTTTGCCTTACGTGATTCAATATGATTTACCGATGACTAAAGAAAGCTATATTCACCGTTCAGGCAGAACGGCTCGAATGGGGGCTGACGGAACAGTTTTAACCTTGGTAAATGACCGAGAACGTCGTGAATTCAAAAAAATTGTCGAGCCTTTAGAAATTGAACTAACGCCATTGTATCTATTTGGTGGAGAAATTGTTACTGAGCGTCCAGAACAATCAGAACAAGTTGAAGTAGAAAGTAAACCAGCTTCTCCAAAAGTAAAAAAAGAAAAGAAAAAAAATGCTCCCGCTCCGGAAATTCCTAAAAAAAGAAAAAACAAAAAGAAAGATCAAAAAAATAAAGGGGCAAGAAGAAAAACAAAAGAATAAAAAGGAAAAAGCCCATTTCATAAAAAAAATAAAAGTTTGAACAAGTTTAGATTGGGGGAATACCAGTTGTCTAATCGCAAAAAAGATATTTTGAATTTTTTAGAAAATCATTCTGAACAATTTACAGCTGTTGAGATTGCCAAAGAATTGGATTTAGATCGTGCAAACGTAAGTAGATATTTAAATGATTTGTTTAAAGAAAAAGCCATTGAAAAAAGCAATGGCAGACCAGTTTTGTATCAACGTCTTGATAAAAAGAAAGATCATGCGACAAATGATACCGAGTCCTTTGCTCATCTTATTGGGAATAAAGAATCTCTTAAAGTAATGATTCAACAAGCAAAAGCTGCCATTTTATATCCCCCAAGAGGATTACACACTATTATTTTTGGTAAAACAGGAACAGGGAAATCCCTATTTGCTGAGTCGATGTACCACTTTGCAGTAGAGTCAGAAACATTAGCAGCAGATGCGCCTTTTGTTTCTTTCAACTGTGCGGATTATGCTCAAAATCCTCAATTATTATTTGGTCATATTTTTGGTGTTAAAAAAGGTTCTTATACAGGAGCTGCCGAAGATCGACCTGGATTAATGAACAAAGCAAATGGAGGAATTCTTTTTTTAGATGAGATTCATCGCTTGCCACCAGAAGGACAAGAAATGCTCTTCACGTTTATTGATAAAGGCATTTACCGTCCGCTAGGTGAAAGCAGTCAAGTCCATGAAGCAAGTGTTCAAATTATAGGAGCGACAACAGAAAATTCTGATACATTACTGTCAACGTTTAATCGCCGTATTCCAATGATGATTACATTACCTCCATTAGAAGAAAGATCAATTGACGAACGTTATGAATTAGTTGCTACTTTTTTACAAAAAGAATCAAATCGTCTTGGCCAAAAAATCGTCGTAGAAAGAGAAGTATTATTAGCTTTCATGTTGTACCATGCAGAGGGCAATATTGGACAAGTCCAAAGAGATTTAAAATTAGTATGTGCGAAAGCATTTTTACACTACCGAACTCACCAAGAAGAATATTTACGTATTTCCCAAAAAGATTTGCCATTACAAGTTCAAAAAGGATTGCTTTTAGTCAAAGAAGCACCTGAACGTATGGAACGATTAATTGATCATAAAACCAGTCAATTTAGTTATGTTCCAAGTGGTCAAGAAACAGATAAAGATATGGGTGTATATGGTGTTATTGAGGAAAAAGTAGATGAAATTTTAGCAACAGGTTCAATGGATGACATTAATTTAGAAGAATTAATGGCAACAGATATGAACAAATATTTTAGAGATTATGTTGAAAAATTATCGATGAGTGAAGTTCATCAAGATTTGATTCCAGAAGATATTCGAAGTTTAACAGACCAACTGTATGACTTAGCCGAAGAACGACTAGATCGAAGCTACAATCCAAAAGCGCGTTTTGCATTTGCACTACATTTGCAAAGTTCGATTGAACGTATCAAAGAAAATCGTCAAATTGTTCATCCAGATTTAAACAATGTTCGGAAAAATTATTCAAAAGAATTCCAAGTAGCCATTGATTTATCTGGTATGATTGAAGAAAGTTTACAAATTGAAATCCCTTTTGATGAAATCGGTTTTATTACCATGTTTTTAACGATTGATATTAGAGACGCAGTAGTACCGCAAGAAGAACTCGTCTCTATTATGGTTCTAATGCATGGGCGATCAACAGCAACTAGTATGTTAGAGACTGTACAAGAATTGCTAGACACCAAAGTTGGAGTCGCTATTGATATGCCATTGACGATGGAAGTTCAAAAGATGTATGAGCGCGTTAAAACAACAATACTTGCAGATCGAGAGTCTTATAAACATGGGTTATTAGTATTGTCCGACATGGGTTCGCTAACTTCTTTTGGCAATATGCTTTCTGAAGAACTAGGCATTCGTACAAAATCCCTTTCTATGGTAAGTACCCCTATTGTGTTAGAAGCAGTAAGAATGGCATCTGTAGGAAGAACGTTGGAAGACATTTATCAAAATTGCCAACTTTCATTTGAAAATTATTCAAAACATCCTTTAACCAATGAAAAACCGCAAAAAAAAGCTGTATTAGTCACCTGTTTTACAGGGGAAGGTGTAGCAAAACATTTAAACGAGCGAATCAGCCCCGTAATTGATGAGAGCCGTACGAAAATTATTCAATTGCAATTTTTACACAGAGAAGCATTCAAACAACATATCGATGATTTAATGGAAGAATATGAAATTAAAGCAATTGTTGGAACAGTTGAATTTGATTACCAAAATATTCCATATTTTTCAGCCTACGATATCTTTAATGATGAAAAATTAAATATTTTAAAACGAATTGTTGACGAAGAAATTCCGGTAGAACAAATGATTCAATCACTAGAAGGAACAATTCGTAATGTGGGTTCGGTTCATAAACTAGTGATGCTTTCTCAAAAAATTGTTCACCAACTTCAAACGGATATGCATATTATTGTTGAACCGGGTGTTGATACAGGAATTATGATCCATTTAGCCTTTTTAGTTGAACGCTTAAAAGTAGGAACGGTTATTCGTAATTTTCCTAATTTAGAAGAGTATACAAAACAACATCGAATCGAAATGGATATTGTTAAAACAGCTTTAATGGCAATTGAAAAGCAATATGGCGTTGTAATGGTAGAAGATGAAGTAGCCTATATTGTCCAAATGTTTATTGACAATAAAGTCCAACTAACGATTAATAAATAACGAGTAAAACAAATAAAAATACACAAAAATGAAAGTGTGTAAGGCATTACAGTTATTGTGTATTAAATGAAAACCGCGAAGAAAACTTGAAATTAAAGCTTTCTTCGCGGTTTTTTATTTTGGCACGATACTTGCATATAATAAACAATGTAAGGGGTTAAATTAAAAAAGTTAAAATAGAAAAATTTGTTTTAAGCAATTATTTATTGGCAATGATTTTAATTTAAACCTCAATTATAAGGAGGCAATAAAAATGGATGGATTTATTAATTTTATGGAGAAATATTTTATCCCACCTGCGTCAAAAATCGCAGCGCAACGTCACTTAGTGGCAATTAGGGATGCATTTATTGTAACAATGCCACTAATGATTTTAGGATCATTGGCAATTTTGATCAATAACTTACCAATTCCAATGTATCAAACATTTATGAACAATACTTTTGGTGAAGAACTTTGGAAGAGTTTCGGTGGAAATGTTTGGAACGGAACTTTTGGTATCTTATCCGTTTTAATCGCTTTCATGGTTGCCTACAACCTAACAAAGCATTATGGTAAAGATGGCGTAGCAGCCGGTGTTGTTTCTGTAGCATCTTTCTTTGCTCTTGGTGGAGCAACAGGAATGGCTTCAAACGGATTGTTTATCGCACTATTAGTTGGTTTGATTTCTGCTGAGATTTTCTCTCGTTTAGTTGGAAATGAAAAACTAATCGTAAAAATGCCAGAAGGCGTGCCACCAGCAGTCGCAAAATCATTTGCAGCGTTATTCCCAGCAATGATTACAATTAGTATCTTTGGTTTAATCACAACCATTTTCTTAGCATTCGGTGTTAAAGATTTAGTAGCGTCATTCTACGAGTTGGTTCAACAACCATTTATGGGATTGGCAAATTCGTTGCCATCAGCAATGCTCTTAGCATTTATTACACCATTCCTATGGTTCTTTGGATTACATGGCGCGAACATGGTAGAGCCATTAATGCAAACCATTAATTTACCAGCAATTGAAGCGAATCAAGCGGCAATCAAAGCTGGCGAAGTAGCACCTTATATTGTAAACAAACCATTCTTTGATTCATTTGTAAACTTAGGTGGAACAGGTGCAACATTAGGTTTAATTATTGCTATTTTCTTATTTGGACGTCGTAATAAAGCTTATAAAATCGTAACAAATTTAAGTACAGCACCAGGGATTTTTAATATTAATGAACCAATGATGTTCGGTTTGCCAATTGTGCTAAACCCATTAATGTTCATTCCATTTATTTTGACACCAGTTGTTTTAGTAACGGTTGCATACTTGGCAACTAGTTCTGGGCTTGTACCAGCAGCAACGGTAATGCCACCATGGGTAACTCCTCCAATTATTGGCGGATTCTTAGCAACTCAAAGTGTTGCAGGTGGAGTATTAGCAGCAGTTAACTTATTAATTTCAGTGATAATCTACGCACCATTTGTAAAAATTGCTGAAATTCAAGAATTGAAACGCGAAAAAGAAGTAGCTTAGACTTAAGGACATCCCGCATTTTTAAGTGTGGGATGTTTCTTTATTGGTATTGACTCTAATAAATCTGTTAAAAGTAACGTGAAGCAATAGAATAAAGTTAAAACCAAGCTTGTAATCAATAAAGTTAGTGTTTAAATGAAGTGTGTAAAAATTTAAGGTAGAGAGTGTAATTAAATGAATCCTCAAAACATTGGTATAGCTGGATTTTATAGATGAAAAGTTGGCACGGAACTTGCATTATAATAAAGTGTAGACAATAAGAGAAATGGAGTGAAGTACAATGGCAGATAAAACAATCATGTTAGTATGTTCAGCAGG
>NZ_LT992558.1:1130980-1141645 GCF_900258435.1 Carnobacterium divergens
CTATTAGGCCCACAAGTACGCTTCATGAAAGCTCAATTTGAACCTAAATTAGCAGAAAAAGGAATTCCACTAGAAGTAATTAATATGCAAGATTACGGTATGATGAATGGTGAAAAAGTGTTAGATCAAGCGTTAAACTTAATGAAATAATCGCAAAATCCTTAACAAAAAGGAGTGGAGTGGAAATGCCTGATGAACAAAATTTACAGTTCATTATGGGATTGATTATCAATGGGGGAAATGCTAAAAGTGACGCGATGGAAGCTGTTCATGCCGCTAAAAATGGGGATTTTAAGTTAGCCAATCAAAAATTAAAAGAGGCAGATGATTCTTTACTAAAAGCCCATCGTTCACAAAAAGAGATGCTTACACAAGAAGGAAATGGAAATCATTTCGTGGTTAGCTTATTAACCATACACAGTCAAGATCACTTGATGAATGCTAGTTTATTTCGTGACTTAGCTGTGGAAATGGTCGTTGTATATAAAAAATTGCTTCAAGCATCTATTGATTAGCAAAAATGATTTAAAATTGGATATTATCAAAATAAATGAAAACGCTTTTATTTATTTTATAACTATTAATTAAATTTTGGGAGGAATAAAAATGAATGGTTTGATGAATTGGCTCGAAAAATATGTGGTTCCAGTTGCAACAAAAGTAGGCTCACAAAAGCACTTAGTTGCTCTCCGTGATGCGTTTATTGGTACAATGCCAGCCACTATGGCAGGATCGATTGCAGTACTGTTAAATGCTTTCTTACGTGATTTCCCGACTGAATGGGGCTGGACAGGTTTTGTTAAAGCAATGGATCCAATCATTGGAGTTAATGGATTTGTGTGGACCGGAACGTTAGCAGTTGTAGCAGTTATTTTTTCAATGACATTAGGGTACAATTTAGCTAAAGCTTATAAAGTAGATGCATTATCCGGTGCGGTAGTTTCATTAGCAGCCTTTGTTATGGGATTAGCACAAGCAGCAACCGTTGATTTTCCATTAAAAGCTATTTTATCAAAAAGCGCTGTAACAATGATTACAGATGCAGGTGGACAAGTAGCAACAGCAGATGGGGTTTCAGTTATTTCATCAACAGGTGGTAGCTATTTTAATATTGGCGCACACTTAGGTGGTACTGGACTATTTACAGCAATGTTATTCGGATTTATTTCAGTTATTATTTTCTCTAAATTAATGTTAGCAAATATTACAATCAAAATGCCAGAACAAGTTCCACCAGCAGTATCAAAAGCTTTTGCTGCAATTATTCCAGCAACAGTTGCGTTATATGTTTCAGGTATTATCAATTTCGTATTTACAAAAGTAACAGGAATGGCTATTATTGATTGGATTTCTGCAGAAATCCAAGCGCCACTATTAGCGCTATCACAAGGCTTTAGCGTTGTCCTACTAATTACTTTCTTAGTTCAATTGTTATGGTTCTTTGGAATCCATGGACCAAACGTATTAGCACCCGTTCTAGAATCTATTTGGGGAACTGCAGGGCTTGAAAATGTAAACGCTGCACAAAAAGGGTTGCCACTTCCTTATGAGTGGGTACGCGGATCATTTGATGCTTATGTATGGATGGGTGGTTCAGGTGGTACGATTGTCTTGATTATTGCCATCTTACTATTCTCAAAACGCGCAGATCAATTAACTGTTGCTAAGTTATCATTAGCACCAGGAATTTTCAACATCAATGAACCAGCAATGTTTGGTTTGCCAATTGTATTGAACGCTATTTACTTTATTCCATTCTTATTAGCACCATGTGTGATGGTAACAATTGCTTACTTTGCAACAACACTTGGTTTAGTAAGTCCAATCAAAGTTCAAGTGCTATGGGTTATGCCTCCGTTCTTAAATTCATTCCTTGCAACGGGCGGGGACTGGCGTGCACCAATTTTAACCTTAATTAATTCAGTTGTTGCTTTTGCAATCTGGACACCATTTGTATTAGCAGCAAATAAAATTGATCCAAATGCAGGTGAAGTAGACGCATAAAAAAAACGGTTTGCTTCGATGGCTCAGTCATCAAAGCAAACCGTTTTATTATTAGTGTGTAAATTTAAAAGGTATGTGTAATTGTTTAGACTAATTAAATCGTTTTAAAATAAGGTTTTCAGAGCTAACTACTTGGCATGAAACTTGCATTATAGTAGAGTAAGGAACCTAATCAAGAGAAAAGAGGGAACCCGATGATCGTATTAAATGCACCAGTTCAACAAGATAAAATAATTGAAACGTTAACAACGTATAATGAAGAAGGATTAACTTTTGAGTTTATTGAAAAAAAAGGAATGAAATTGTATTTCAACACAAATGCAACTGATCTTGAAGCCACTGCAAAAAAAGTAAAAGAAATTATTAAGGAAACTCCTTATGGTGCAGTGTTATATTTTCAAGTAACCGCAGAATGAAAGGATGAGTCATATGCTTAAGAATGGATTGTTTGTAATGAGTATCGGATTGCTGATTATGATGATGAGTGCTGTTGGAAATGGAATGATTATCAATTATTCTGTGTTAATCACAGGAGGATTCATTTTAGCAGTGGGCTATCTTATTTATCAAAAAGGCAAAGCTCAAGGGATTAAAAAAAGTGGAGGGGAAAATAAATGAAAATTACAAAAGAATTAAATGTATCCGCTCAATATTTTTACGACCGAGTGATGGAATCTGTGTTGTACGATATTCGTGTACACACAAAGAAAGCCTTAAGAAGAAATCAATTAGCAGGTTTTACTTATAAAAAACAATTCAATAAAACATCTACTGGTAAAATTGTGATTACTGAAATGGTAGATAACGAAGCGTATGCATTCACAACAGAAACAGTGAAAAATAAATTTGAAGTAGCCTACAAAATTGAAGCGTTGGATGCTAATCGTTGCCGTATTCATTATGAAGAAAAAATGGAATCTTTTGGAACGATTCAAAATTTAAATGATCAATTACTTGGAATTATTTTAGGCTATTTTAGAAAGCGAAATATGAAGAAAATGTTGACTTCAATTGAAGTTGCGAATTAAACTGTTCACTTTGTGGATGGTTTTTTTAATTCTTTGTTTTATTCGTACCTAATCTTCCTTTTTTAAGAGCAATTCGATAAGAATCCTTTTTGCCATTTTTCAAGATGAAACTTGCAGATCATTTTTATTGTGAAAGGGTTAAATAATGACACGTTAATTGTCGAAGAAGACGCTATAAAATAAATAAGGTGGGATTTAACTTTTCCTTTAGCTTTTGTTAACAGAATATTCATAGCTATTCGATAAGATAGTGAAAGAAAGCTAAGGATGTTTTAAAAAGTGAGAGGAATGATTGGATGATTCATTTATTATTTTTTCTTATTTATTATCAAAAGCAACCAATTATTGAAGTCAATGAAAAAAATGAGATGACAGTCGTGTGGGAAAAAATAAAACCCCAGACGTCGTCTAACTAGATTAAAAGCAACCATTCTCTGTAATAAAGAATGGTTGCTTTTTAGTTTGAGTTTTTTAATTGTTTTTTTAACTCACGAATTTCTGATTTTAATTTAGTGATAGTTTGTTTTTCTTGTTGTTTAGATTCCTTAGCAGCCTGTTTTGTAATCTTTTTTAATTTTCTATTTTCAGAAGTTTTAGTCAATTTATATTTTGTGGATTTAGAAAGTGTGCTGCTTGTATTTTTTACAACAATGATTGTTTTCTCTGCTAACTCAGGGCCGTTGGCTTCTAAGTATTTCACTGTTGATTTTGTAGCAGAGATCGCTAAATCTGTCAGTGCCCCAATAACAATCAATTTAATGCTTGAACCACTTGCTCGTTTGATGTGTTGATAAATTCCCATCGAAAATGCCTCCTTTATCTTAGTAGGATGATATAATCATCAAGGAGGAGGGAGAATTTTCAAATTATTTGAATTTTAAGTATAGATACAATCGTTTTATCTTTCTTAAAAGAGAGGTTTGTTAAAAAAACAATTTGTTTCATTTTACAAAGGAATTATGAAGGAAAGTAATAAAGTCGCAAAAATATTTTGAAAATTAAAAAAATATTCAAAAATTTAAAATACTGCATAAAAAATAAGCTGATATACAAACCGAGAAGGTTAATACACCAGTGTTAATCTGACGTTCCTAACAGGATTTGAACCTGCGACACATCGTTTAGGAAACCCATAGCTTTAGTATTATTCATTCATATACATAATTAAGAACTATCATATGTTCCTTGTTACTAAGGCTTTTAATCAAAAAAATAGTAATTGAAACTAATTAAAAATTTCAATTACTATTTTTTACATTCCCAATATATTCCCATTTTATTTAAAATCATATTCCCAATAAAAAAATGCGTCAGTTAGTTTTTTATTTGCTATTAAAACTTTCAAATGAACTTGCAACGTCTTCTTTTTGTTCGTCAAAAACATGGGCATAGATGTTCATTGTTGTTCTTATGTCTTTATGACCGAGAACTTGTTGAACGACCTTAGCATGTTTTCCTACACTAATTAGATAAGAAGCTGAACTGTGCCTTAACTTATGAAAGCTTAAATATTTAATTTCGTCTTTATTTCGTTCGCAAAATCGTCGCCAATGTTGCCCGATTGAATGAGGACTGATGCCTTTTCCAATTGGATCTCTGAATAAAAAATCCGAATTCCCACCAATCCACATATCCCCAACATTGTTTTTTTCATCGTCAAGTTCTTTTTTTAATTCTTTAATTAAATTCATAACGTATTTGGGAAGTTTGATAAAACTATCTTGCCCATTTTTTGTAGAGTCTTTAATAATTGTACCTTGCCCTTTAACGTCTATACTTCCCTGAACCCTCCATATACCATTTTTTTCAAAATCAACATGCTTAAATTCAAAGGCAGCCAGTTCTCCAGCACGCGAAGCTGTAACAAATGCTAGGTTGTAAAGTACAACCCATCTCAATTCTAATCTATTAATCAATATTAAAATGCGTTCCATTTCTTGTGGTGTGTATGCCTGCGCTTGTTTTAATTTTACCTTAGGGCGCCGTATTGTGGTCAAAGGGTTTTCTTTAATAAATTTCCATTCTACTGCTCGATCAAATAAATTAACAAATGCATTATAATGATTCCTAATTGTTGATTGACTTAAATTTTTACCAGTTGTAATACTAATTTCGTCTCTCATATCATCTAATATATTGAGTAAGTCTATTGTTTTTACTGAACCTAATTTTTTATTACCAATTTTTGGAACCAACCTTTTATTAATGTCTTGTAAATAACCTTGCCGAGTAGTAGGGGAAAGGTTATCTGTATTTAAGGCATATTTGGGTAACCATTCATTATTAATAAAATCCACAAGCTTTAGATCACTAGGTTTAACGTAATCACCATTTTTTAACTCCCTCTCAAATTCATTACATAATTCTTTCGCTATTTTTTTACTTGGAGCTTTAACCGTTTTCTTTTCATATTGAGGGACTCCGTTATTATCTCTGCCAACATAAGCAATTAGTCTATAACTATTTTTTCCTCTTTTTTCAATAGACCCCATTAGTATCACATCCTTTGAAGTACGAAAATTTAAAATTCCGTTATTAATTTATCTTAATTTATTTGGGTAATCCGTATTTTTATATCTACGAATCGAATGTACGTTCTTTTCGTGTTATAATAAAACCAATTCAAATAATATGAGGTGGCTTTATGAATATAGATCAAAGATTGACGACTTTAGAAAATAAAATACAACAATTAGAATTAGATAATATGTTATTAACTAACTTAATAGCAAAAGCCCCACCTGAGTGGGTAATAGATTCACTTGATAGGGCCCGTAATAGTAATTTAATACCTTATCCATTTGTAGGTATCAACGCACAAGGAAGTCTGGATTTTTATAGAATTATTGATTTACTTGCGAAAAAAGAAATTATTTAAGAAGTTCTAGAATTTTTTCAACAATATAATCAATTGTGTCATAGGATGTATTTAAGGCTAACTTTCCTGAAATAGACGGGCTATAATTTGCTACTTCGTCTGCAGTTATATTATGCCATATTGGTAAAAATACTATCCTTCCGCCACTAGACTGTTCTTTGTTTAGAAGTCCATCTACTTCATATTGTGTCCAATATTTTTCGATAAAAGAAGTTGAGATTATGACTATTCCAAATTTCGAATTTTTTAATCCTTTATCAATAGATGTTCTTATGCTGGCTCCCCAACCAATACTTTCAGAGTCATACCAAATCTTTACACCTGATTTTTTCAATTTTTCTGCAAGTTTATTAACGTAGTCTTTATCATTTGCAGAGTGGGAGATAAAAACATCATATTCTTTGTTTTCAGCTGGCTCACTATTGATGGATTCAGCAATTATATTTTGGCTTGTTTTAAATGCTTCAATTTTATTCTGATGTTCTTGGAGTACTTTTGATTGTACTTTTTGTTGTTCTTTTATCAAATCTGAATTTGCTTTATTTAGTTGTGCTTGTACTTTTAAAATTTTTTCTAAACAAGTTGCTTGAGTTTGTTTAGCTTTTTGAATTTTATTATTTTCTCTTTCAATTTCTTTTAGTTTTGAATTTATTGTTGTTGAGTTTTTAGATCGAGAAATGGCAGAGTTTGCAGTGTTTATTTTTTTGAAAGAGTTTGCCTCATCTTTAGCAGCATTCATTCTTTTTTTTTCATTAGAGTTAATATCAGACTGCAATCTTCTAATTTTACTTTCAATCATTGAAATACTAGACATGTTACTCCTCCTAGAATATACGTTCTTTTTTTATTTAAAAGAAAAGCCCGAAGGCTAGTCTATTTAATAATCAGTTATATCTACTATTCCGGTATCTTCCGAAGTAGGTGTAACGGTTATTTCTATTGTTGCTATTCTTTTAGAACCGTATGCGTTATTAATAGTAGCTTCACCTTTATAAAACCATTTTCCGTCATTTAACATCCAATCTTGTGTTACACCAGTCGCATTTATTTTACTGCCTTTGTAAGGGAATTTTTTTTCAAATACTTGTGTTGCTAAAGTAGTCAACCTCGCTGATTGTTGAGAAGTAGGCGTTTCTGAAAGTATTGTTATATCTTTGTCTGCCTTTTCTTTTAACGCTTTTTCATTTTTTTTATTTTCTTTTTCTTGCTCTTTTGATAATTTTTCTGCCTCTTTTTCTTGCTCTTGTCTTTCAACCTTTTTCATATATTCAGTTGAAGGGGTTACTTTAATTTTTTTTGTTTTAGAATTTCCATCTAGTGAAGATATAATTTCAATAGTTTGCTCTTCTTTATCTTTAAATTTATAAGATATTGAAAAGTTACCCTTTTCATCAGCTTCTGCTGATTTGTTTTCGATACCAAACCCTATTTGTATTGTTGCACTGGGAGTTGTTTTTCCTTCGATTATCGCTTTTCCATCTTGATCAGTTTCAACTGTCTCTTTATTTAATTTCAAAGTAATATCTTTTTTACTCGAATCCGCAGTTTCCTTATCCGCGTTTTTAATACTTGATGTATTTGAT
The DNA here is from genome assembly GCF_900258435.1 of Carnobacterium divergens. Taxonomy (NCBI): domain Bacteria; kingdom Bacillati; phylum Bacillota; class Bacilli; order Lactobacillales; family Carnobacteriaceae; genus Carnobacterium; species Carnobacterium divergens. The sequence goes on from NZ_LT992558.1 coordinate 1,138,474, forward strand.
TTTGGCGCTGTTATGCCGACCAAAACTAAACATACTATCAAGGCAATAGCTGAATAGTTTCTGTATTTCTTGTTTGGCTTTTTCTTAATAAAATAATAGATTCCGAATGCAGAAATCAAAAATATTAAAACAAACACATTACTAATAAATCCCATTTTTTTAACCCCTTTTATGATATAATATATTTTAGTAAGAAAATATAGTTTAGAACTCGAAGCAGTCGGCCAACTGTTTTGAGTTTTTTTGTTTATATGAAGAGTTCCATTTCATAGGGAAGACCATAATAATCCAAAATTTGATATTTACCATTCAATTCAAAATCTTTATGGGAATTGTCAATTCTCAATTTAGAAGCAAAATAATTTGCTTCTTTTTCTATTTTTAGTTCAGAAGTTAAAGATGCCGATGATAAAAATGGAGTATTTGAATCTGGGTGAAAAATTGAATGCCCCAATTCATGGGCACAAGTGAAGTCCAGTTCACTACTATTTAATTTAGAATTTAAATGAATTATCTTGATTCTAGAATCTTGATTATAATATCCGTAAATTGAACCCAGCTCTTCAAATAAGATTTTAACCCCTAAGTGACGAGCAATAACAAAAGGGTCTCTTGTTTTATATTTATTAACTAATACATCAATTTTACTATCAATATTATTTAAAACCATTTTGTCATCTCCTTAGTCACGATATTTTTTTGGGGTGAATTTCTTTTTAGCTTCTTGTTTAGCAATTCTTAACGAATTTTCAAGAGACATTATTAACAATTCTCTAGTATTGTCATCCATTTCGCCATCTTCTTTAGAAAATAAAGCCTTATTCTCTAAATCTTTTATCATAGTTTGTAAACGTTCTGAAATATCTTTTTCGTCTTTATCTGTTAGATCATAGTACTTTCTTTGAGGTTCTACTCTACCTAATAGGTAGTCTGTACTTACTTCAAGTGCATCAGCAATTAAAGATAACTCGGTTTCTCTAATCGGTCTTTCGCCAGATTCAATTCTGTTCATGACGCTTTTATTTATCCTGATTTTATCTGCTAGCTCTTTTTGAGTCATATTTTTACTTTCTCTAAGCTCGGTGATTCTTACCCCTATGTTCAAAAATATCACCTTCCTTTCTATATTAGCAATATTAGTTTAACATGTTTCCATTATAGAAATAAAATAATTTCTGAATCAGAAATAAAAACATTGACATTTCTATTTCAGCAACGTATTATATAGATGTAGGGTTGCTGAAATAGAAATGAGGTGTAGTTATGAAAAAGCAATTAGATTTAAAAAAAATCAAGTTATTAAGAAATAAACAGAATATTTCAATGCAAAATGCTGCGGAGTCTCTTGGTTTTAAAAACGCATCAACATATATGAAGTATGAAAATGGGGAATATTTTTTTAAAGCAGATGCGCTACCAGCGCTATCAAAATTGTTAGGTTGTGAAATCGAGAATTTTTTTCGGTAAAAAGTTGCTAAAATAGAAATTTTTCGATTAGCTTTAATTAAAATCATCATAACCCAAACTAACTCGAACTAAAAGATAGTTGAGTACGGAAAAGGAGCGATACACACATGACATTTGAAGAACTACCGCAAATGATTAAAGAAAAACAAAAAGAGTACAAAGTTAAAAAAATGTTTGAAAAGATTGTTGAAACTATTTTCGTTGGAATCGAAAACGGAAAATCACAGTCAGAAATCCCTTATAAAAAGGAAGACTTAGAAGAATTTATTGAGGATTTAGAAGAGCAACACATTCTCATATTTATTGATCCAGAAACAGAAAAAATAAAAATTGATTGGGGAACGATTGGATGACATCAAAAGTAGTGAGCTTGCCATTTAAAGCAGCAGCCGAAAGACAAAATATTCAGCAAAATTTTATCGCAAGGGAAACCCACAGAGCTAAATCAACTATTAACGGATATTTTAACGATGTACCGACACCAGTTGATGCAATGGTTGATATTGCCAAAATTCTAAACGATTCAGAACTAAGTCACGAATTAGCACACGAAACATTTGGAACTATTCCAATGATGCAATCATGTTTTTATCAAGAAAATACTTTCTCATTAGATATCTTACAAAAGAAAGAATCAGACGAAAGAAAGTTTTTAAAAAACGAAGTTGAGCTAATCCTTGCTAAACAAGACAACTGGTTAACTGATACCGACAAATTGTTTTTAGAAAAGTATGTAAATGAATTTTTAGATGAAATATTAATTGAAATTAAGTTAATTTCTTCAATTGCTGAAAGGGCAGATAAGTCTTTGATGGAATTGATTGCAAAAAGAAAAGCTTATTGGAAGCAAATAGGCTACTTAGAAAAGAGGTGAGCTAAATGAGTTTTGCACAGCCAACAACTGGTGCACGGCGTGGAGCTAACGTAGATAAACTTATTCTTTATTTAGCAGAATGTGGAATTTCTTTGAGTAAACAGACCATTTATAACTATGTTCAGCAAGGCAATATTCCATATCGTCGGTTCAGTGGAAGACGTAAAGGCGCCATTTATTTTGATTTAGATAAGATTGATGAATGGATTGACCAGGATAATTCAGAACAAGAACAAATTGATAAAGCTTCGGAATTAGACGAGTGGAAAGCTATTAATGAAATGTGAGGTGGAAAGGTAATGGAAGACGGTATCGGAATTTTAATCGGTTTGTTAATTGGATCAAGTTTATTAATATCATTGCATTTAAGCAATAAAGAAGAACCTGGTAAAGACAGTAAGAAAATAATTAGCGAAAGGATGATTCATAAATGACATTTGAAATTGTTGTAGAAATTTTAGCGATTATTTTATTTTTAACAGTGTTTACAGCATCAGCTTGTTATGTAGGTGTTAAAGCAATTAAAGAATCATGGAACGAACCAGATTGGGAGGATGATTATTAGATGAAAGCGACAGTTATTGAACATTTATTTAAAAAGTTAGATTCATACAGTCCTGCGAATTTCAGAACTAGCGGAATAATGAATAAAAATGAGGTTCATAAATCATCATATCTTAAAGCAATTCAAGATTTAGTTGAGTTTTATTCCGAAAAAGAAAAAAAGACCAACAAGGATTGCACTCCTAGTTAGTCAACTTAGAAAAAATATTATATCGAAATTATACCACGAAAAGGAGCAAATTAAAAATGAGTGAAAACACAGCAAAA